>NZ_RAWE01000269.1 GCF_003611695.1 Corallococcus carmarthensis
GTCCCCGCCCGCGTCATCGCCAGGGCCTTCGAGGCGCCGCTCCCGGAGGAGGGGCAACCCATCGAGGCCATCCTCGCGGACGTCGCCGAACACGTGATGCCCCACGGACGTGACAAGCGCTCGCCCACGTGGTTCGCGCAGCTGGACGTGCCACCCACGGACTTCTCCGTCTTCAGTGGCCTGCTCATCCGCGCCCTGGCGCAGGACCCCATCACCTTCTCGTCCTCGCGCTCGGGCACGTTCGTCGAGCGGCAGGTCCTCGGCTGGCTCACGTCGCTCGCGTTTCCGGACGTCCCCCAGGCCGGAGGCTGCTTCACCTCCGGCGGGACGCAATCCAACTTCCAGGCCCTGCTCATCCTGCGCAACGAAGCGCTGCGCCGCGCCGGGGCGGACGTCAACGCGCTGGGACTCGTGGAGGCGCTGTCCCGCACGGGCCACCGGGGGATGCGCGTCTTCGCGTCCGAGGCCTCGCACCCCAGCATCTTCGCGGCCGTCCGCCAGCTGGGGCTGGGCGACGCGGGACTGCACCGCGTTCCCACCGACCGCGAGGACCGGTTGTGTCCCAGCGCCCTGGAGGCCGCGCTGGTGGAGGCGCGGCGCCAGGGCCAGCTTCCCGCCGTGGTGGTGCTGACCGCGGGAAGCTCGGGGGTGGGCGCCGTCGACCCCTTGCGCGAGGGCCTGCGGCTGGCCCGTCAGTACGGCGCGCTCGTCCACGTGGACGCGGCCCACGGCAGCCTGATGCTCTTCTCCCAGCGCCACCGGGGCCTGCTCGACGGCCTCCAGGAGGCGGACACCGTCACGCTGGATCCCCACAAGGTGCTGGGCCTCAACGCGCAACTGGGCGGCCTGCTGGTGCGCGACGCGCGGCTGCTCACGCTGCTGGGCAAGGTGAGCCTGGACTACTTCGTCGCGAGCGAGGTGGCCGACCTGGGCGAGGTGACGCTGGACGGCTCGCGCGCGCTCAACTCGCTGGGTGCCTGGCTGCTGTTGCGCCACTTCGGCCGTGATGGCTACGGCCGGCTCGTGGACCACCTCTTCGCGCTCGCCCGGGACTTCACGCGGCGCCTGAGGAAGAGCGGTTGCTTCGAGCTCTTCCCCGACGCGCCGGCCATGAACATGCTCGCCTTCCGCCTCCTCCCGAAGGCCGACGGCGGAACGCCCGAGGGGCTCGCGAGCGAGAACGCGCGCAACGACGCGCTGCTGTCACGGCTGATGCAGAGCCGGAAGTTCGCGGTGAGCTGCTACCGGCACGCCAGTGGCCGCCTGTACCTGCGGGCCGTCTTCATCAACCCGGCCTCGCGGCCCGAACACATGGCCGCGCTGGCCGACGCGCTCATCCAGCTCGCCCGGGAGGCGCGGTAGCCCCGGGCACCCGGGGAAGGCTCCGGGCGCCCCTACCAGGCGGCGTCCACGCTCCGGTAGTAGTCGCGGAAGTACGGCACCATGCGCTCGCGGTCGTTGTCGACGACGTAGACGAACTCCGGCGGCAGCACGTAGTCGGTGCCAATCTCCTCGTAGACGGTGGTGATGGTGCGCTTGAACATGCGGGCGAACGTCTCGTGCCAGCCGACCTTGGGGATGCGGATGCCGTGCTCCCAACCGGCCGCGGCGTAGTGCCGTGCCGTCTCCTCCATGGCCTCCTCGCGCGTGAAGCGGTTGATGGGCTTGCGCTCGGGAGGGAAGACGTTCTCCATCAGGCCGCCCTGTCCCAGGATGAGGCCGGCCATGTGCTGAGCCACGAGCGGAGAGAGGAACAGCCCGTCGCGGTAGGTGCCGGAGGCGATCCACAAGCCCTCCACCGACGTCCCGCCGATGAGCGGCAGCGTGTCGATGGCGATGGGTCGGTTGCCCACCGCCGTGGAGATGAGCTTCGCGTTCTGATAGCCCTGGTGGATCTGCTCCATCATGCAGTCCATCAGGAAGAACACGTCCGACACGGTGGGCCGGTCCGCCGGCGCGAGCATCGTGTTGTTGGTGGCGCCCACGTAGACGCGGTTCGCGCCCCGGGGCACGACGTGCAGGCCGCAGGCGAAGGCGCGATTGGGCGTGCGGATGACGCTGGGGTTGAGGGGAAAGTCCGTGGTCTCCAACACCAGCGAAGTGCCCATGCCGGGCAGCAGGCGGGGCACGCGCCGGGCCAGCTCCGGCAGCGAGTCCAGCACCTTCTGGCTCTGCACCCCCGAGGCGAGCAGCACGTGCTTCGCGGACAGCTTCTGGCCATCCGACAGCAGCACGCCCACGGCGCGGCCGCCCTCCACGACCAGCCCGCTGACGGTGTCCTCCAGGAAGGAGACGCGCGACGAGCGCACCGCGGCGCCGGCCAGTCCCGCCAGAAGGCGGCTGGAGTCCAGGGAGCCCTCATCCGGCATGAAGAGCGCGGCGGTGGGGCGGCTGTCCCCGGCGGGGTTCATGCCGGTGATGTGGAGGGGGTCCACGTCCTCGAAGCGCTCCTGGTACTGCTGGAGCGTGCGGCGCATGACCGTGAAGTTCTCATCCTCGATGAGCCCGGAGCGGTTGTTGGCCACGACGAAGGTGCCGGGCGTGATGGCCAGCCGGTCCGCCTCCGGGAGCCGCGCGTTGAGGGCGTCGAGCCACGCGGGCCACAGCTTGCGGGCCTGGAGGCCCAGTCCCAGCTTGATGGGGCCGTATTTCCCAGCCACGGACGCCCGGGTGATTTCACCGAAACATCCCATCATCGCGCCGGCCGCCGGCGAGGCGCCGTAGGTCCGGGCCAGGGGGCCGATGATCGCGACCCGGATTTCCGGGTCCCGGGCCACCAGGGCATTGGCGGTGGAAAGGCCCAGGACCCCATTGCCAATGATGAGAACGTCGAAGCTGCCAGCCATGACGAAGTGCTCCTGCTCAAGGTGTGCGACAGCCTGGGCCGCGCCCCGAGAAAGTATCACGACGTCTCCCGCGTTACCCGGGCTCGCGGTCTTTCCCGCGAGTGTCACCAACCGCCGTAGGGCACGGTAATGGCTTCCATGTAATGGCCATTCGGGTCCTGGAAATAGACCCCGCGGCCTCCGTCATGGGTGTTGATTTGATTCGCATGCTGGCCGAACGGGTCGGCCCAGTGCGGGATCTTCCGGTCGCGGATCTTCGCGATGAGCGAATCGAACACCTCTTCCGACACCAGGAACGCGTAGTGCTGGCCAGCGATGGCGTCCTTCGTGGTCATGTAATCGAGCGTCGCTCCATCCGACAACTTCACCGCATGGAAATGCCCGAAGCGCGTGGGCTCCGGCAGCCCGAGCAACTCCGAGAGGAATTGCGCGGACGCCGCCTGGTCCTTGGCGTGGATGATGGTGTGGTTGAATTTGACAGACATGAGGGCCCCCTTGCGGAGGAGCCCCTATAACGCGCGGCTCCGCTGGAGTGCCAGGGGCCACAGCTTCGCCAGTTCAGCGCGCAGCACCGTTGCGCCGACGTAACGCTCCTCCGGCCGCTTCCGCATCAGCTTGAGGACGACCTGCTCGAAAGCTTCCGGCAGCTCTGGACGCAGCGTCCTCAACGGCACGGGCGTCTCCTGCACGTGCATCAGCATCAGCGGCACGGGTTGCGCGTGACGGAACGGCAACTGCCCGGTGAGCAGCTCGTATGCCACCACGCCCAGCGCATACAGGTCCGTGGCCGGTGACACCTCCGCGCCCGTGACCTGCTCCGGGGCCATGTACTCCGGCGTCCCCAGTGTCGCGCCCTGGGCCGTGTTGCCCATGACATGCGCGCTCTTCGCGAGCCCGAAGTCCATCAGCTTCAGCACGCCCGTGCGCGTGATGAACAGGTTCCCCGGCTTCACGTCCCGGTGCAGCACGCCGTGCGCGTGCGCGTGCTCCAGCGCCACCGTGGCGTGCGTCAGCCACCGCAAGGCATTGGCCAGCGTGGGGCGCCCTTCCAGCATCACCTGCCGCAGGTCCCGGCCATCCAAAAGCTCCACCGTCAGGTAGTGCCTGTCCCCATCCGAGCCCACGTCGAAGACGTGCAGGATGTTCACGTGCTCCAGCGCCCGGGCGTGCTCCACCTCCTGGCGGAAGCGCGTCACCATCGCCTCATCCGCGTACGGCACCGCCAGCACCTTGAGCGCCACGCGCTGGTGATTCTTCAAATCCAGCGCCTGGTACACCGCCGACGTGCCGCCCACGCCCAGCCACTTCTCCACCCGGTAGCGCCCCGCCACCACCTGCCCGGGAACAAGCCCCCGGCTCGCCTGCGCGGGCAACGGCGTCACCGCGCCCTGGATCAAAGTGCCCCCCGGAGACACGGGCGTCCGCAGCTGGGGCAGCGTCGGCTCCAGCCCGTCCTCGGCCACGGCGTTGCCCGGACGCGCGTTCAGCGCATCCGGGCCCAGGTAGGTCAGGCCTCCACTGTCAGCATCCTTGAGTTGCACCCTGCCCTCCCCTCTCACGACTCCAGCAGGGAGACGGGGGCCGGCGCGCCCGCGCCTTCGATGTCCAGGTGGGGCGTGGGCAGGTTGTATTCCGCGGCGGCGATGGTGGCCTCCACCATGATGGGGCCGGAGATCTCCGTGGGCTCGCCCTGGCAGAGCACCTCCACCACGTGCTCCAGCGTCCACTTGCCCATGCGGCTCACCTCCAGCCGCTTGCCATTGAACTTCGCGGTGTCCGACAGCTGATCGCTCGCGGTGAGCTTGGCCTCTACGGAATCGCCCAGGTAGCCGCGCGCCAGCGCCAGCACCCGGTCCACCACGGAGTTCCATGCCTGGAGGTGCGTGCGGTCCTGCGCCTCGTCGATGATGTCCAGGCCCACCTGCAGCCGCTCCATGCGCTCCAGGAACTGCTGCACCAGCTTGCCCCGGATGACGCGGCCGTGCTGCGGGGCGATCATCTCCACCGCGGGCGTGAGCTTCCGGATGGCCGCCACCGCGCGCACCAGCGCCGAGTTGACGGGCATGTAGATCTGATGGAACGCCCGGATGCCCGTCCAGTCGGACTCCTCCGCCCACAGGCCCTGGGCCTTGCTGTCCGTGAGGCCGCCGAAGAGGTCGCCCGTGAAGAGCACCCGCGTCTGAGGGTCGTAGAGCATCACCGCGCCGCGGAAGTGGCAGAACGGCGACGGCACCGGCAGCAGCTTGTGCCCCGTGGGCACGCTCAGCCCGGCCGAGAACTTCTCCGTCGGGATGAAGCGGTTGCGCGGCAGGTTGAAGTGGACGATGAGCCGCCAAGTGTCCTCGGAGCACAGGATGCTCGCGCGCGGCGAGTAGCGCGCGGAGATGATGTTCGCGGACGAGCCCACGTCCGGGTCCTGGTGGTTGATGAAGAGCGCCGACAGCCGGTCCATTCCGCCAATCAGCGACACCACCTTGGTGTGGATGGTGGAGAAGTCGCTGCTCGACCCGGGGTCGATGAGGAGGTTGAACTCCGAGGGTTTCTTCGTCCTGACGTCCGTGCCGCGAAAGCGGCGCAGGTACGGGTTGGCGAAGAAGATGCCGCCGGGCTCGCGCTTCCCGACCCAGAAGGTCTCGGGGGCGATTTCCACGGCGGTGCGATTGAGGTCTATCTGTTGAGGGCTGGGAGCGCTGGGCTGGCTCATGGCGTGTTGTTCCTTCACGCAAACGAGGGAGTAAGGGGGGGAAACAGCCGCCCCACCCTATCAGCCCACCGCTACCCCGGGTCCTCTTCCGGTAGCGGCCGACAGCAGGACATGAGCCCCGCTTCTCGCAGTAGCCACCCTGCCGCCGCCGGGAGCTGCCTCAGCGCTCGCCAGACTCCTTGCCCGGGCGGTCGTCGAAGAGCTGCACCCAGCGTCCGTCGAACCCGCCGTTCGCCGGCAGGTACCAGCCGCCCTGCAACCAGAAGCCCTGCTCCTGCCCGTCGGTGTCGTCCGTCACGCCCGAGTGCACGAAGTAGTCGTGCTGCCACCAGTAGGCATTCGCCGACGCCGGGTAGCCGCTGGCGCTCGTGCGCGTCTGGCCTCGCGAGTCCACCACCGTGCTCGCCCAGGCCTTGTCACCGAACGAGCCACCGCCGCCGCCCGTGTCCGACGCCTTGTCGTTCAGCTCGAACGTGCCGAAGAACCACGCCTTCGACGGGTAACCCTCGCGGTCGTCCTGGCCCTCCACGTCGCGCGTCTTGGAGAAGAAGCGCTGCATCCCCGCGCTCACCTCCGCCTGCCCCGCCTCGTTCACCACAGGGCTCTCCAGGTAGAAGAACCGCGGCGAGTCCGGCAGCCAGTGCGTCGCATAGCCACCGAACTCCCAGTGCGTCGGGAGGATGTCCGCCAGGTCCTGCAACTCGTAGGTGACGCGCTTCACCGCGGGCCAGTTGGCGGAGTCCCCGTTGTCATAGCGGCTGGCCTGCGCGTCCGCCGTCGAGTACCGCACCGGCTGCGCGTTGAACGCCGCCACCGCCGCCGCGTCGTCCTCCGGCACGAACGCGTAATGCAGCTTCTTGCGCCCGTCGTCGTTGTTCACGTCCGCCTCCGCCTTCCCGCCCGACGCCATCCGGCCCGCGAAGAACGAATACGGCTCCGTCACGAAGCGCAGCTCCTGGCCGTGCGGCGCCAGCAGCTTGTCGGACCACTCCGCCTGCCAGATGAGCAGGTGGCTGCCCGTGCCCGTCTGCATGAAGTTCAGGTCCGTGCTGCCCTGCCGGCGCACCACGTTGCGCTTGTGCTGCGTCACCACCGCGAACGCCACGGACTCCCCGCTGCCCGGGTTACCCACCACGTTCCTCACCTGGAGTTCGACGCGCTCCCAGTCGTGGAGCTGCCAGTTGCCCGCCGCGTTCTTATCCAGCGCGTGATACAGGTGATACACGAGGACGAGGTTCTTCCCCCCGTCCATGTATTCAATCAGTGACGTGTACAGCGTGGGCCGGATGCGCCACGTGTCGAAGGCGCCAGGCCCCGTGCGGGACGCGTCCACGTACTGGTTGATCTGCTTCCAGTGCAGCTTGTTGTTGGAGAAGTCCCCGTCCTGGTCGAAGTCGAAGTTCGTCAGCCAGTCGTAGCCGTGCTCGTTGCCGTTGCCGTTCGCGCGCTTGAAGATGACCGGCGCGTAGTAGCGCAGGAACGCCTGCCGCTGCGCGTTCGTCAGCGACCAGGCCTGCGCCTCGGCTTCGGCCGGAAGACACAAGGCCACCAGCGTGAACAGCGCGACTGCCAGGGGAGCGATTCTCGTTCGGAGGGGGAGCATGGCGGCCGACGAAACCACGGCCCGCCCCTCCCCCTCCACAAAGAATACTCGAATTCAGGCTTCAGCCAGAATTACACACTAACGCGATGCACTAGGCATCACCGGCACCTTGGGCACGCGGCCGTAGAGGAGCTGGTAGGTGTTGTAGGAGCGCAGCACGCGCTTGATGTAGCCGCGCGTCTCCGCGATGGGGATCTCCTCCACCCACGCGTCCAGCGGCAGGTCCGGGCTGGCCGCGCGCCAGCGGTTCACCGCGCCGGAGCCCGCGTTGTAGCTGCCCACCGCGTAGGGCGTGTGGCCCTTGAACTGCTTGATGAGCCCGCCCAGGTAGTGCGCGCCGAAGCGGATGTTCAGCTCCGGCTGGAGCAGCGAGTCCACGGTGAAGTGCTTCACCTTGAGGTCGCGCGCCACGCCCTTCGCCGTGGACGGCATCAGCTGCGTGAGGCCCATCGCGCCGGCCCAGGACAGGGCCTTGGGGTCCAACGCGCTCTCCTCGCGCATCAGCGCCTGGAGCAGGTCCGGCTCCACGCCCGCGGGCACGGTGTGCTTCTCAATCAGGTCACGGAACGCGTTGGGATAGGCCACCTCCCACACCGGCCGCGTCTGCGCGGTGATGCGCCCGCTCAGGTCCTTGCGCAGCGCGAGCCGCGCGATGGCGTGCGCCGACCGCGCGTCGCCGGACTGCGACAGCACCATCACCAGCAGCCGCATGGACTCCGGCGGCTGGTTGGTGCGGTTCACCAGCATCAGCTCCGACGACACGGAGTCCGCGAAGCCCAGCCGCAACAGCTCCACGCCCGCGCGGAAGTGGGGGTCGTCCCCCATGGGGCCCGCGAACATCGGCCAGGGGCTGGCCGCCTCCGGCACATCGAAGATGGACGCGGACACGCGCTCCAGCCGCTTGGGGTCCAGCTCGCCCAGCTTCGAGCGCGCCATCAGGCCGTAGTACGTCGCCGGGTGCTCCACCGCGAGCGTCTCCATCAGCTCCGCGGCGCCCTGGATGTTGCCGCGCTCCTCCAGCGTTCGGGCCCGCCAGTAGCGCGCGCGCTCCACGTCGTAGGACTCGTCCGCGTTGGCGAACTGCGTCTCGATGCGGTCCAGGAAGGAGAAGCCCCCGTCCTCCACCTTCGACGTGCGCGCCACCCAGAACGCCTTGAAGAGCGCCTCGCCCAGGAAGTCGCCCTTGGGGTACAGCCGCGCCACCTCGTCCAGACGCGCCATCGCGTCCTTGGGGCGGTTCGTCTTCACGTACAGGTCCGCCGCGTAGAAGAGCGCGTCGTCCGCGAACGAGTGGTCCGGGAACTCCTTGGCCAGCCGCTCGTAGGTGTCCGTGCCGCGCTGCTGATCCACGATGGAGCGCGACGAGCCCAGCACGTACAGCGCGCGGGCCAGGAGGTCGCGGTCCTTGCACTGCTCCACCACCGGCGTGAGCACCTGGATGGCGGCCGTGTGCTGGCGCTCCTTGCGCTGCCCCTTGCCGAACGCGAAGTGCGCGCGGCACGCGAGCGCGTCCGGCAGCTTCAGCGTCTTGAGCATCGGCTCCAGGATGGCCATGCCCTGCTTGTTGCGGTGCGCTTCAATCAGCGCCTCCGCGCGGCCCACCTTGGCGTCCGCTGGCGGCGTCTGCCCCTTGAGGCGCTTCTCCACCTGCTTGACGATGGGCGACAGCGGCTGGCTGGCCCACAGCTTCCACAGCGCGGCCTTCTCCGCGGCCTTGTCCTTCTTCTCCACCGCCAGGTCCGCCGTGGCGATGAGCGCCTCCGCGCCCACGTTGCGGCCCCAGCCCGTCATCATGCGCTGGGTGAGCGGCGTCAGCGCCTCCATGGCGCCGTCGTAGTCCTTCTTCTTGCGCAGCACGCGCGCCAGGCCCAGGCGCGCGTCCACGTACATGCGCGAGCCTTCCGGCACCTGCTTGAAGCTCTCCGCTGCGTCGTCCAGCCGGCCCTGGGACTCCAGCGCCACGCCCGCGTGCGTGAGGCAGCGGTCCTTCAGCGCCGGGTAGTCGTTGGCGAGCGCCGCCATCTCCGTCGCCGCCGCCTTGTCGTCCCCGGCCCGCACCGCCGACAGCGCGCGCAGGTAGCGCACCGGAGGGCTGGAACCCTCGCCCTCCAGCAGCGTGCGCGCCTTGGTGTACTGGCCCTTGTCGAACGCGTCCTTCGCGTCCTTCTTCTTGCCGTCCGCGAAGTACGGCGTCAGGTCCTCCAGCCCGTAGCGGCGCCCGCGGTGCACCACCGGCGTGGGCGGCACGAGCCCCGGGAAGGCCGGGTTGAACACCTGGACGTAGCCCACCGGCAACGGCGCCTTGTCCGCGTCCGGCGGCGGCGTCAGCTGCGCCTCCGACGGAGCGCTGTCCGTGCGCGTCGTGGGGGCCTGATCCGTCTCCTCGGAGGAGGCCGGAGCGGCTGGAGCCGGGGTGGCCGGAGCCGTGGCCGCGGGAGCCGTGGGGGCGGTGCTGGAGTCAGCGGGGGCGGGAGCCTGCGCGGACAACAGCGCCGCGGAAGCAAGGAGGGCGAGATGCTGGAGGGACACTTTCATTCGCGGGGGCCTCGGGGACCCTGGGAGATGCGCTCGGGCACGCCCGAGGACAACTGGGGGTGGATGGAAAATTTCCAGCCCCTGACAGAGGTTAGACTGTCCGCCTGCACATGGATATCCGCACCCAGAGCGCACTGCTTGCTTCCATCATCGGTCTGGCACTGGGCGTGTCCATGTTGTTGCGCCCCGGACGGCCCCGGGTCCTCACCCTCTACTCCGTCTTCACCCTGACGGTCGCCGGGTACTACCTCAGCCTCTTCTTCCACAGCATCTTCCCCGCCCAGGACTACCCCTGGGTGTCCCGCATCGCGCTCGGGGCCACGGTGCTCGTCGTCTCCCTGGTGCCCGGGGCGGCGGTCGCCTTCTTCCTCGAGTTCCTGGGGGTCAGCAAGGGCGCCCACCAGGTCGGCCGGCGGCTCGCCCTCCTGTCCGGCGTGCTGGGCCTGACCGTCGCCGTCACACCGTTGGCGGACAAAGCATGGGCGCGCGTGGCGTTGGGCGCCTGGGTGCTGGGCACGCTGTTCACTTCCGTGTCCTTGCTGGTGCACCGGGTGCGCACGACGGAGTCGCGCATCGAGCAGTTCCGGCTGGCGTACCTGGCCATTGGCGCGGGCGCGGCGGTGCTGTTCAACGGGTTGGACTTCCTGTCGCGCAACGACATCCCGTTCCCCACGCTGGGGCCCGTCTTCGCGACGCTCTACCTGTTCTTCCTCGCGCAGACGCTCTTGCGGCTGCGGCTGATGGACCTGCACGAGCTCTTGGGGAAGATCGCCTCGCAGACGGTGCTGGCGGTCATCCTGGCGTCGGTCTTCACGGTGCTCACGGCGTGGGTGGACGAGAACACGTCGCTGTTCGTCTTCAACACGGTGGTGGCCGCGTTCGTCATCCTCATCCTGTTGGATCCGCTGCGCACCAAGGTGGAGGAGATGGTGGTGCGCATCTTCTTCCGCGAACGCTTCGCGCTCTTGGGCACGCTGAGCACCCTGCGCGTGCGCATGGCGTCCGTCATCGAGATTTCGGAGCTGGCGCGCGTGGTGTTGGACGCGCTGCACGAGACGGGGCGCGTGACGCACGCGTCGGTGTACCTGATGGCGGAGGACCGGCCCGGGTACCGGCTGCTGGATTCGCGCGGGCCGCTGCCGGTGGCGCTCCTGGACACGGCCGCCGCGCGCGGTGTGCTCTTCGCGGTGGCCAGCGGGCAGAAGGCGGTGCTGCTGGAGAACATCGAGCGGCGCATCTCCGTGATGCGGGTGCAGGCGGTGGAGGGCAAGCGCTTCCGCGACGAGCTGAAGCGGCTCAACGACACGCGCGCGGCGCTGCTCCAGATGAAGGCCGGCATCTGCGTGCCGCTGATGGCCAACGACCGCGTCATCGGCTTCCTGAACCTGTGGGATGAACGGGTGCCAGAGGCGTACGCGTCGGACGAAATCGCGCTCATCCTGGAGGTCTCCGAGCGGATGGCGACGGTGCTGGAGAACTCCAAGCTGTACGAGAAGATCCGCGAGCGCGACCGCCTGGCGGCGCTGGGTGAGATGGCGGCGGGCCTGGCGCACGAAATCCGCAACCCGCTGGGTGCCATCAAGGGCGCGGCGCAGTGCCTGGACCCTCGAAAACTGCCGGGCGAGGACGGCGAGTTCCTGGACGTCATCGTCGAGGAGGTGAACCGCCTCAACGGCGTGGTGACGGCGTTCCTGGATTACTCCAGGCCGCTGAAGCAGAACTTCGGGCCCACCGACCTCAACGAGGTGGTGACGCGCACGATGCGGCTCATCCAGAACGACATGCCGCCCACGGCGGAGCTGGCGGTGGAGCTGGACCTGCGCCTGCCGCGCGCGGAGGGTGACGCGGAGCAGCTCAAGCAGGTGCTCATCAACCTGGTGCAGAACGCGGTGCAGGCGCTGGGCCCGCAGAAGGGCTGCATCACGGTGCGCACGGAGAAGCCGGAGCGCTTCGGCGACATCCGCAGCGCGGGCGCCGAGTTCGTGGACGTGCGCGTCTCCGACAACGGCC
Organism: Corallococcus carmarthensis; assembly: GCF_003611695.1. Lineage (GTDB taxonomy): Bacteria > Myxococcota > Myxococcia > Myxococcales > Myxococcaceae > Corallococcus > Corallococcus carmarthensis. The sequence continues at coordinate 11,699 of NZ_RAWE01000269.1, forward strand.
CGGGCATCCCGGCGGATCAGCAGCCGCACATCTTCGTGCCCTTCTTCACGACGAAGCAGAAGGGCACGGGCCTGGGGCTCGCCATCTGCCAGCGCATCGTGAAGAACCACGGCGGCAGCATCAGCGTGCAGAGCAAGGTGGGCGAAGGCACCGTGTTCATCATCCGGCTGCCGGCGCTCCCGTCCGAGCCGGTGGAAGGCGCGCTGCCGGAGGGCATGCCCGCGGCCTCCACGCGTCCCTCCCAGCC
>NZ_RAWE01000026.1 GCF_003611695.1 Corallococcus carmarthensis
CCCCTCGCCCCCTCGACTGTTGTCCTACCTACCCTTCAGGACGGGACAATGTTCACCCTCTTCACAAGATCCGGGCCTTCCTGTACTTCCAAGGTGTAGCACGTTGATCCGCCCCTGTTCCCCCACAGAGGACCATGACTGCTCCCACTGTCCTCATCTCGGATGATGAGCCCCTCGTCGTGTCCGCGCTCGCCCGGGAGGCCAAGCGCTCCGGCCTCGTCTGCGTGTCCGACACCACCTCCGAACATGTGCTGGAGCTGGCCCGCAAGCACCGCCCCGCGGTCATCATCCTGGACATCAACCAGCACCAGGACGGCCGGGACCTGCTCGCGCAGCTGAAGAAGGACCCCGCCACTCGCGACAGCAAGGTCATCATGCTTAGCGGCGTGGAGGATCAGTTCACCCGCCACGTGTGCTTCGAGCTGGGCGCCGACGACTACGAAGTGAAGCCGTGCGACCCCACCTTCATGACCCGCATCGCCCGCATGGCCGCCGCCGCCGTGCGCCCTCCCGTTTCGCCCGAAGCCGCCTGAATCACTCCGGCCGCAGCGAACGGATGGCCTGCGCGTAGTCCTTCGCGCCAAACACGTAGCTGCCCGCCACCAGCACCGTCGCCCCCGCGTCCACCACGCGCTTCGCCGTCTGCGCGTTGATGCCGCCGTCCACCTCGATGTCCACGTCCAGCCCGCGCGCGTCCAACATCGCGCGCAGCCGGCGGACCTTGTCCACCGTGGACTCGATGAACGACTGCCCCCCGAACCCCGGGTTCACGCTCATCAAGAGCACCATGTCCACGTCCCCCAACACCTCTTCAATCGCCACCAGCGGCGTGCCCGGGTTCAACACCACCGCCGGCTTCGCCCCCGCGTGACGGATGTGCTGCAACGTCCGGTGCAGATGCGGACTCGCCTCCTGGTGCACCGTCAGCACGTTCGCGCCCGCCTTCACGAACGCGTCCACGTACTTCTCCGGCTCCACAATCATCAGGTGCACGTCCAGCGGCTTCGTCGCCACCCGCTTGATGGCCTCCACGATGACCGGCCCCAGCGTGATGTTGGGGACAAACCTGCCATCCATGACATCCACGTGAATCCAGTCGGCTCCTGCTGCTTCAATGGCACGGACCTCTTCGGCCAGGCGGCTGAAATCAGAGGAGAGCAGCGACGGGGAGATGCGGACGGGGCGTGTCATGGCGGCGCTTCATAACCGCTTCCCGTTGACCACGGTACCTCTGCCCGGCAGGACAGAGGGCTGGCGGACAGAGGTGGACCCAGCAGGTGGGGGGGCCGGGCGGCCGATACACCGTGCGTGCTACAACTTGGCGCGCCCGCGGCCTCAAGCCGCATCCCACGGAGCCCGCCCCGGTGCTTCCTCAGTCCGTGCCCGCCTCCCCCAACCTGTCCCGCCGGCTCGCGAAGCTGACGTCCATCCTGGATGTCGCCAAGGCGATGAGCGCCGAGCGTGACCTCGACCTGCTGCTGCCCCTCATCCTCTATGAGGCCACCAAGGTCGTGGAGTCGGACCGCTGCTCGCTCTTCATCCTGGACCGCGAGCGCGAGGAGCTGTGGAGCAAGGTGGCCCAGGGCTCCAAGAATGAAATCCGCCTCCCCATGGGCAGCGGCATTGCCGGCCAGGTGGCCCACACCGGCGCCGTCATCAACATCCCCGACGCCTACGCCGACCCCCGCTTCAACAGCAGCTTCGACGTCTCCAGCGGCTACCGCACCCACACCATCCTCTGCGTCCCCATGCGCGACGCCAACGGGGACGTGACGGGCGTCATCCAGGCCCTCAACAAGCGCGGCGGGCGCGTGTTCGATGCCGAGGACGAGGAGCTGCTGCTCGCCCTGGGCGCCCAGGCGGCCGGCGCCATTGAAAACGCCCTCCTCCACGAGGAGATCAACCGCCTCTTCGAGGGCTTCGTCTCCGCGTCCGTCGTCGCCATCGAAGCGCGCGACCCCACCACCGCGGGCCACTCCGGCCGCGTCGCGGACCTCACCGTGTCCCTGGCCCAGGCGCTGGAGCACCACACCACCGGCCCCTATGCCCAGACGCGCTTCACCGCCGTGGAGCTGCAGGAGCTGCGGTACGCGTCTCTGTTGCACGACTTCGGCAAGGTGGGCGTGCGCGAGAACGTGCTCGTCAAGGCGGAGAAGCTCTACCCGCATGAGCTGGAGACGCTGCGCGCCCGCTTCCAACTGGCTCGCAAGGACCTGCAGTTGCAGAGCTCCCGGCGCCGGCTGGCTTCCGTGGAGGCTCGCGGCCTGTCCGCCCTGCCCACCATCCACCAGGAGGAGGACGCGCGGCTCGCCCAGGAGCTGGCGCAGTTGGATGAGGTGATGTCCTTCCTGCTCACCTGCAACAAGCCGACGGTGCTCGCGCAGGGCAACTTCGAGCGGCTGCTGGAGTTGGGCAAGCTCAGCTACACCGACGCGCACGACCATGGACAGCCGCTGCTGCTGCCCAATGAGATCCAATCCCTCTCCATCACCCGCGGCACGCTCTCCCCGGAGGAGCGCCGCGAAATCGAGAGCCACGTCGACCACACGTATCGCTTCCTGTCGCAGATTCCCTGGACGCGCGCGCTGCGCCGCGTGCCTGAGATTGCATACGCGCACCACGAGAAGCTGGATGGCACGGGCTACCCTCGCGCCATCCCGGAGATTCCGGTGCAGTCCCGGATGATGTCCATCTGCGACATCTACGACGCGCTCACCGCGAGCGACCGGCCCTACAAGAAGGCCGTGCCGCACGCGTTGGCGTTGGACATCCTCAAGAAGGAGGCGGGGTCCGGACAGCTGGACAAGGACCTCTTCACCATCTTCGTCGATGCGGAGATTCCCCGCCGGGCGCTCAAGAAGCGCCCGGCGTAGCACCCGGAATCAGGCGCTGATGGTGTGCAGCCGGAGGCTGTTGATCTTCCCGGGCTGCCCCACCGGCGCGCCGAACACCACCACGATGCGGTCACCCCTGCGCGCCAGGCCCCGCGACACCAGCTCCTCCTCCACGCGGCGGAGCATGGTCTCCGTCTCCTGGATGGGCTCCAGCACGCGCGGCACCACGCCCCAGAGCAGCGACAGGCGGCGGCGCACCTCCTGGTTCGGGCTGAACGCGACGATGGGCACCGTGGGCCGGTAGTGCGCGAGCAGCCGCGCCGTCACGCCCGACAGCGTGAAGGCCGCGATGAGCGAGGCGCCGCTGGCCTTGGCCGCCTCGCACGCCACGCGCGCGATGACGTCCGGGAAGTGCAGCGGCATGCCCAGCGGGGCCTCAATCACACGCGGCTGGTACTGCGCGCGCGAGGAGGACTCGGCCGCCAGGATGATGCGCTCCATCATCTGCACGGAGTCCACGGGGAACTTGCCGCTCGCCGTCTCACCCGAGAGCATCAGCGCGTCCGCGCCGTCGTACACGGCGTTGGCCACGTCGCTGGCCTCCGCGCGCGTGGGGCGCGGGTTGTCGATCATCGAGTTGAGCATCTGCGTGGCCACGATGACGGGCAGGCCGCGCAGGTTGGAGCGCCGGATGATGTCCTTCTGGACGGCCGGCACTTCTTCCGGGGGAATCTCCACGCCCAGGTCGCCTCGGGCCACCATCACGCCGTCCGTCTTGTCGAGGATGGCGTCCAGGCGCGCGATGGCCTCCGGCTTCTCCAGCTTGGAGATGATGGGCACCGTGCGGCCCACCTCCGCCATGGCCTGGCGCGCGGAGTCCAGGTCCGACGGCTGGCGCACGAAGGACAGCGCGATGTAGTCCACGCCCGCCTTGAGGCCGAAGATGAGGTCCTCGCGGTCCTTGGGCGTGAGCGCGTCCGCGCGCACCGCGACGCCGGGCAGGTTGATGCCCTTGTTGTTCTTCAGCACGCCGCCGTGGATGACTTCCGTCTTGATGAGCTGCTTCTTGTCCGTCTCCACGACGCGCAGCTCCAGGAGGCCGTCGTCCAGGAGGATGCGGTCGCCCGGGTTCACGTCCGCCGCCAGGTGCGGGTACGTGGTGGACACGATTTCGTCCGTGCCCTTCACCGTCTCGTCGGTGGTGATGTGGAAGGTGGCGCCGTGCTTCAGCTCCGTGCTGCCGGTGATGAAGCGGCCGGTGCGGATCTTCGGACCCTGCAGGTCACCCAGGATGCCCACCGCCTTGCGCACCTTCAGCGAGGCCGCGCGCAGCATGTCGATGTTCGCCTGATGCTGCTCGTGGCTGCCGTGGGAGAAGTTGAGCCGGGCCACGTCCATGCCGGCCTCCAGCAGCGCTTCCAACATCTCCGGGGTCTGACTGGCGGGACCGAGGGTGCAGACAATCTTTGCTCGTCGCATAGGAGCGCGAACATCCGGGACCCCCGCGTTTCGGTCAAGGAGTCACCGAATGTGACCGAGCAGGTAAACCAGTAAATGTCCAGGCCGCTCGGCGTGCGCTCAACCGCGCAACAGCGTGCCCAGGTTCTCGCGCTCCCAACGCAGCGCGGCGGCGTAGTGCGGGTACGTGCGCTCGCGCTCGCGGAAGGCGCGCGGGTGGTGCACGCGGCGCCCGGTGCGATTGCTGCTGGGGAACAGCTGGTGGAGCATCTCGTGGAAGACGATGAACTCCACGAAGAAGGCCGGCACGTCCGGCTTGTCCAGCGCGGGGTGGATGCGGATCTCCCGCGTCTGGTGGTCGTAGACGCCCAGGCGGATGGACTTGCGGCGGCGGCGCGGAGGCATGCGGCCCCAGCCGATGCGGGCCTGGATGGCGTTCTGGAAGTAGGCCTCGTTGACGCCGTTGTAGAGCGCCCGCAGGTCGAAGCAGCGGCCGAGCGGATTCAATTCCGCGTCGGACTCACGCCGAAGCTGGCGGATGAGCGGCTGCTGGCCCCGGATGTATTCGTCCAGCATGGCGCCCGCGGCGCGGTGCCCCCGGCCCGCGTAGTCCGCCACCGCTCGCACCACGACTTCGGGCGCGTCCAGGAACATGTGGTGCAGCCGCAGCTGCAGCACCTGCGAGCCCCGGCGGAAGGACACCATGGTGGAGCGGTTGTCCGTCACGGCCAGACGCACCGGCATGCCCAGGTTCGCGCTCAGCCGCCACGCGAGCGACTCCGCGCGCGTCCACAGCTCCTCGCGCGACGCGGTGAGGACCCGCGGCGCTTCCTCCGCGACGCGGTTGCGCGGCGGCAGGGGCGCGGGGCCTTCCGGCACGCGCTGCGCGGAAGTGGCGGCGCGTTCCGCGGACGAGCCACGCGGGAACAGGGACATCTGGCGGAAGGCTTCGGGGGTCACGCGGGGGGCATCGTACCCGGCACTTCCCGAACCTCAAGGCCGGGGGTTGGACGCCCGTCTGCCTGTCGACCCCGCCCACACGCGGCGCATGACACCCCGGGTTGATTCCGTCCCAGGGACTCGTCCTTCAGGGCAGGGCCGGGTCACCGCCATGACGCGACTTGAGCAGCCGCTCCAGCCGCTCCGGCTCCATGCGCACCACGAAGGTCTTCTCCCGGGCATACGTCACCTGTCCGGGAGCAGCGCCCTTCAACTTGCGCACGAACTTCACCGGCAGGTAGCTCACCTCGCCGCGCGGCTCGCCCTTCGCCCCCGAGTGGTGCAGCGCGAGGTGCGCCGCGTCCAGCAGCACCTCCTGCGAAGCCTCGGCGTTCTTCTCCAGCGGCACCACCACGTGGCTGCCCGGAAGGCCTCGCGCGTGCAGCCACAGGTGCCAGGGACGCGCCACCTTGAAGGTGAGCTGGTCGTTGTCCTCCGAGCCGCGCCCCACCCAGATGCGCGCGCCGCCGTGGCCCACGTACTCCTTGAAGGGGAGGCCCCCCTTCGGGCCTTCTTCTCCCTGGACCACCTGGAGCACTTCCGCCTGCGCCATCAGCGCGGCGTCATCCATGGCCTCGATCTGCGTGAGCGCGGTCTGCGCGTGGGCGACCTCTCGCGCGAGCTCCGCCTCGCGGTGGCGGGCCTGCTCCACGCCGCGCAGGAGGCGCCGGTACTGGTGGAAGTGCCAGTCCGCCTCCTCCTTCGGGGTGCGCTTCGGGTCCAGCTTCACCTGGACCTCCTCCATGCCCGCCTCCGTATAGGCGGTGAGCGTCACCTGGGACGCGCCGCGCTTGAGCCGGTGCAGGTTCTGCGCGAGCAGCTCGCCCACCTCGCGGTGCTTCTCCGCCTCCGGGCCGCGTCCGGCCTCCGCGCGCACCTTCTCCAATGTGCGGGAGGAGCGCTTCAGCCGCGCCCGGTACGGCTGCGCGAGCCGGCGGCGGATGGCGTCCGCGCGGCTGGTGCGGTCCTTCTGCCCGAGCACGCGCTCGGCGGCCTGCAACCTGGGCAGCGCGTCTTCTTCCTTCGGCTCCAGACGCGAGGGCTGCGCGCGCCCCTTCGCCAGCGCTTCGGCGGACACGGGCTCCGGCGGCGACCACTGCGCTCCGGGATAGAGGTTGCGGCGCGGGCCGAAGCCTTCACCGGAGAGCATCAGCACGCGGTGGTTGTCGCTGAGGAGCAGCAGTCCCCCGGGCGCGCCCACCTCCAGCACCAGCCTGCGGCGCACGTCTTCGCGCTCGAACTCCAGGACGATGGCGCGGCTCTCCTCCAGGTAGCGCGCGGCCGCGAGCTTGAAGCCGGTGAGCTCCTGGCGCAGCCAGCGCTGGAAGGGAGCGGGTTCTCCCGGCGTGGGGAAGCGGTCCTCCGCGACGGACAGGCGCGACAGCTCACCTTCGGCGCACAGGCACAGGACGACCGATCTGCCGGGGACGCGCAGCTCCAGGTAGGCCAGGCGGGGCAGCGGGCACCACGCCTTCTGGGCCACCGCGCCCACCAGCCGGGCCGCGACCTCCGCCACGACCTCACCGAACTCCACCGGACGCAGCGACATGGGCCCTCCCGGAAGCGGGATGAGAGGAGGTAACCCCTGGCCCGCAAAAGAAAAACGGCCCGGCGGGTTTCGCCGAGCCGTTCACCGGACGTCAACCGACGTCCGAAATGACGTCGTTACTTCAGGCTTCCGGGGTCGCCGGAGCCGCAGCGGCCTTGCTGGCGCTCTTGCGGGTCGTCTTGCGCGCGGACTTCTTCGCGGCGGCCTTCTTCGCAGGGGCCTTCTTGGCCGTACCGCGCTTGGCGGCAGGGGCCTTGCGGGCGGTCTTCTTCGTCGCGGTCTTCTTCGACGCGGCCTTCTTCGCGGTCTTCTTCTTCGCGGCCATCGGAATCCTCCGTTCAGTGTTGAGGCCCGCGAGGACGCGAGCCCTGCACCCACTTTGGACTGAACGTGAGTGCTTGAAATGAATGGTACGGGCGACATGCCAGTGTGTCAACGCATGGTGATGTATTGCAGTGCGCGGCGAGGCCGATTTTTGGCCTCCGGGCGCTTCGAACCGTTGGTGGCGGTCATTTCGGGGGTCCGGCGCATCGCGTGCGGGGCCGAATTTCCGGCTCCGGACGCACTTCGGGGGTCCGCGCTACAGGTCTGGATGTCCGCTGCCGTGCATCCGGCGCGCGCGCATCGCGTCGCTTCCCGTCCTGGAGGCGGCGACCTACGGTGCGCGCCCGCATGAGCACCCGCGCGCTGACCTTCCCCGCGTCCTTCACCTTCGGCGTCGCCACGTCCGCGTACCAGGTGGAGGGCGGCATCGAGAACGACTGGGCCCAATGGGAGCGGCAGGGGAAGTTGAAGGAGCCCCACGTGCGGTGCGGCCGCGCGGTGGACCACTGGAACCGCTACGAGGAGGACTACGCCCTGGCGAAGGCGGTGGGGGCCACGGCGTTCCGGCTGTCGCTGGAGTGGGCGCGCATCGAGCCTGAGCGCGGCCAGTTCGACGGCGCGGTGCTGGAGGGCTACCGCGAGCGGCTCTTGCGGCTGCGCGCGCTGGGCCTCAGGCCCGTGGTGACGCTCCATCACTTCACCCACCCCACGTGGTTCCACGCGTCCACGCCCTGGCACCTTCCGGAGAGCCTGGAGGCCTTCCGCCAGTACGTGCGCCGGTGCGCGCCCCTGTTGGAGGGGCTGGACGCGCTCGTCATCTCCTTCAACGAACCGATGGTCCTCTTGTTGGGCGGCTACCTCCAGGGCCTGATGCCGCCGGGCATCACGGACGGGGCGAAGACGATGGCCGCGCTCGGCAACATGGTGCGCGCGCACGTCATCGCTCGGGAAGAGCTGGGCCAGCACCTGGGCCGCGTGGAGCTGGGCATCTCCCAGAACATGCTCGCGTTCGCGCCGGACCGCTGGTGGCATCCCCTGGACCGCTCGCTGGTGCGGCTGGCGGCCCCTGCCTACAACCACGCGTTCCACGAGGCGCTGTCCTCCGGCCACCTGCGCGTGTTCATGCCGGGCGTCGCGTCCACGGACGTGCGCATCGAGGGGGCGCGCGACTCCGTGGAGTTCGTGGGCGTCAACTACTACACGCGCGCGCACCTGCGCTTCATGCCGCGCCCGCCCTTCATCGACTTCAAGTACCGCGACCCGGACGGGCGCGGGCTCACCGACATCGGGTGGGAGCAGCGCCCCGAGGGCTTCCTCCAGCTGCTTCAAGAGGTGAAGCGCTACGGCAAGCCGGTGTGGGTCACGGAGAACGGCATCGACGACCGCAAGGGGACCGTGCGGCCGGAATATCTCCACGCGCACCTGCGCCAGGTGCTGGCCGCGCGCGAAGCCGGCGTGGACGTGCAGGGCTACCTTTATTGGAGCCTGCTGGACAACTTCGAGTGGCTGGAGGGTTGGGGCCCGCGCTTCGGCCTCTACCACGTGGACTTCGACACGCTGGAGCGCCGCCCCACCCCGGCCTGCGACTACTTCCGCACCGTGGCCACCGGGCGCGTGCTGGTGCCGCCGGCGGCTCCGGGCCCCGGCAGCGCTCAGCCCAGCGCCGCGCGGTAGTCCACTTCGGGCTCCTCTAGAGGTGCCGTGGGGTCGGTGTCCGCGCCCGCGAAGAAGCGGCGCACGCTGTCCTCCACCACCTCCGGCGAGTCCAACCCGTTCACCTCCGAGCGGAAGTGCGCCGCGCCCTTGAGGCCATGGGCGTACCAGGCCAGGTGCCGGCGGAAGGAGCGCACCGCGCTCAAGCCGTCCCCGACGAACTCCGCGTGGGCCCGGGCGTGCTCCAGCACCAGCTCGCAGCGCTCCTCGGGCGTGGCGGGCGGGCCGCCCACGAGCTCGCGGAAGAGCCACGGGTTGCCCAGGGCGCCCCGGCCAATCATCACGAAGTCGCAGCCGGTGACGTCCAGCATGCGGTGCGCGTCCGCCACCGTCTTCACGTCCCCGTTGCCGATGATGGGCAGCTCCGGGAAGTGGCGCTTGAGGTCCGCGATGTGGGCCCAGTTCGCCTGCCCCGAGTAGCCCTGTTCGCGCGTGCGGGGGTGCAGGGCGAGCCCCGCGCACCCCGCCTCCTGGAGGGCCTCCGCTACCTTGAGATAGTTGAGCGTGCGCGCGTCCCAGCCCGAGCGGATTTTACAGGTGACGGGCAGGCCGGTGGCGTCCCGGATGGCCTGGACGATGGCCGCGGCGCGGGGCACGTCGCACAAGAGGCCGCTGCCGGCGCCGTTGCGCACCACCTTCTTCACCGGGCAGCCCATGTTGATGTCGATGAGCTGCGCGCCCGCGGCCTTGCCCACCTGCGCGGCCTGGGCCATGGCCTCCGGTTCGCCGCCGAAAATCTGGAGCGAGTAGGGCTTCTCCACCTGGGCGTCGTAGCGCAGGTACTTGAGGGTGCGCTGGTTCTGCCGCATCAGCCCCTGGGCGCTGACCAGCTCCGTGGGGCAGAGGGCCGCGCCCAGCCGGAAGGCGATGACGCGGAAGGGGCGCTCGCTCACGCCCGCCATGGGCGCGAGGATGTAGGGGTTGGGGAGCGTGTAGGGACCCAGCTTCAGCATGGCGAAAGACACCCTATACCCGGCAGGGAACAGAAGCGCGCGGGCCATGAGAACGGCCCTGCGCGAGGGGGGGGCCACCGATTAAGGTCCTTCCCCATGTTCCGTTTCCGGCTCGGGAGCGTCCCCGTCCACGTCCACACGAGTCACCTGCTGTTCTCCGCGGTGCTCGCCTACCAGTCCCTGCCGGTGCCGGGGCGTCACTCGGGTGCCGGGTGGATGGGGGACCAGCTGGCCGACCCCTCGTCGCCCGGGCACATGGGCGCGGTGGTGACCTACGTGCTGTCGTGGATGTTCATCGTGTTCGTGTCCGTGCTCGTCCATGAGTTGGGGCACGCGGTGGCCTTCCGCTTCTTTGGATACCAGCCGAGCGTGGACCTGGTCTTCATGGGCGGCGTGACCCGGCCCAACACGGACGCGCCCCTGCCCTGGCACAAGGACGTGGTGAGCAGCTTCGCGGGCCCGCTGGCGGGGCTGACGCTGGGCGTCCTGTGCTGGGCGGTGCTGATGCAGGTGCGGGGCCGCTCGGAGGTGGCGGACTTCTTCCTGGGCAACTTCTTCTTCGCCAACATGGTGTGGGCGGTGCTGAACCTGCTGCCGGTGCCTCCTTTGGATGGCGGGCACATCAGCACGGCGCTGGCGACGCGGATGTTCGGGCGGCGCGGCTTCATTGTGTCCCACGTGCTGGCGCTGGGGCTGTGCGTGGGCATGGTGCTGCTCGCCATCAAGAGCGGGGCCCTGTTCATGGGCGTCCTCTTCGCCATGTTCGGCTTCCAGGCTTTCCGCGTGCTGGCGGACGTGATGCGCGCGCGCAACGAGGCGAAGGAGGAGGAAGGTCCCAAGGCCCAGGCCCTGCGCGAGGCCCAGCAGGCCCTGCGCGAGGACCGGCTGGACGACGCATGGCGGCTGGGCAACCTGCTGCTGGAGACCGAGGGCCTGTCCCCGGGGCTCACCAGCCGCGCTCATTATCTGTTGGGCTGGGTGGCGCTGAAGCAGGGCCACGGGCGGCCCGCGCTGGACCACTTCTCCCAGGTGCAGGGCCAGCCGGTGGAGATGCACGCGGTGGCGGCGGCGTTCTCCCTGGTGGGGGATGACGCGCGGGCGGTGGGCTACTGGAAGCAGGCGTGGGGCGAGTCGCAGGACCGCACCGTGATGCACGAGTACGCGGGCGCGCTCATCCGGCTGGGCCAGGTGAACGAGGCGCTGCGGCTGCCCGGCGTGGACCCGGCGGCCGCGTTCCGGTGCGCGGAGCGGGCGCTGTTCATCCGGGGTGCCTATTCTGAGGCCGCGGCGGTGAGCGAAGCGGCCCTGAAGCACGTGCCGGACCCGGGCATCGCGTATGACGCGGCGTGCGCCTTCGCGCGTGCGGGCAACGTGGCGGACGCGGTGCGGCTGCTCCAGCGGGCGGAGGCCCTGGGCTTCAAGGACGGGGCCTATGCCTCCTCCGATGAGGACCTGGCGCACCTGCACGGACACCCCCCCTTCGAGGAGTGGCTGGCGCGGCTGCGGCCGGCCGCCTCGCCCTGAGCAGGCAGCCGCGGGGCGACTTTCTCCCTCGCGGCCCCCCGCGGGCCCTAGAGTCCGCGTCCGTCCCGTGAGCCCTTCGTCCCCTCCCGTGAAACCCTCCGCCGCGCCCGTGCGTACCGGGGACATGCCGGCATCCTCGGGAGCTTCCGGCGACCCGGACGAGGTGTTGATGGAGCGGTTCTGCCAGGGAGACGCGCAGGCGTTCGACGCGCTCTTCCAGCGCTATGCGCGCCCCGTCCAGGGGTACCTGGCGCGGCTGACGGGCAGCCCCGCCACCGCCGAGGACCTGGCCCAGCTCACCTTCCTGTCCCTGGTGCGCGCGCGGGGCCGCTATCAAGCGGGCGCCCGCGTCCGCCCGTGGCTGTACGCCATCGCCACCAACGCCGCGCGGGACCATGCGCGCCGCCACCGCCGGCCGGAGGACCTCACGCCCGAGGGAGAGCTGCCCCTCACCGCCGTGGCGGACACGCCGGAGCCGCGCGACGCGGGCCTGGAGCGCGCGGTGCAACGCGCCCTGGCGCAGCTTCCGGAAGGCCAGCGGCTGCCCATCCTCATGCACCGCTTCGAGGGCATGGGCTTCGCCGAAATCGCCGAGTCCCTGGGCCTCACCGAGAGCGCGGTGAAGGTCCGCGCCCACCGGGGCTATGCGCGCCTGCGCGAGCTGCTCGCCCCCCTTCAGCAGGAGACCTCGCGATGACGCCCGAGTGCGAACGCGTCCTGGACTGCCTGGACGGCCCGTTGCCCCCGGACCTGGCGTCGCACGCGGCCGGGTGCGCGGACTGCCGCGCCCTGCTGGAGGGCTTCCACGTCCTGGCGCCTCCCGCCGCCCTTCCGCCCCCCGTGCCCATCAATGAGGCGAAGCTCGAACAGACGCGGCGCCAGTCCCTCACGGAGCTGGCCGCGCACCCCCTGCCCACGCCGTGGTGGAAGGAGGTGGCGGTGCTGCTCGCCGCCTATCTGGGCGTGGGCGCGGTGGGCCTGTTCGTGGTGGGCCGGCACGGGATGATGCTCAACAGCGCGTCGCCGTGGGTGGTGGCGCTCGTGGCGCTGCTCATCATCGTGGGCGTGGGCGGAGGCGCCATGGTGGCCCTGGCGCCGAGGCAGCGCACCTGGCCCTTCACGCTCGTGGCCGTGGGCGCGCTCGTCGTGGCGCTGGCGCAGCTGTCCGGGCGCTCGGGCGTCCAGGTGCGGCCCTTCCTCGCGGGCACCCTGGGGTGCATGGGCGCGGAGGTGGCGCTGTCCGTGGTGCCGCTGTCCCTGGCGCTCGTGCTCCTGTGCCGCTCCGCCTTCCAGCCCGTGCGGGCGCTGGCGGCGGGCCTGTCCTCCGCCGGTGTGAGCCTGCTGGTACTGCATGTGCACTGCCCGGATGGCAGCGCGGGCCACCTGATGCTGGGCCACGTGCTGCCGTGGTTCGTGCTGGCGGGCGTGGCGGTGTTCATCCGCTCGCGCCTGCCGTCCCGCACGTACGCGCCCTGAAGCTCCGGCGAAGCTCCGGCGAAGCTCCGGCGAAGCTCCAGCGCCCTACTGGAGCCGCGACAGCGCTTCCTGGGGGAAGGCGCGCGCGTCCACCTTGGCGTGCCACTCCTTGATGCGGCCATCCGGCCCGATGACGACGCCCACCCGGCGCGCGTTGGCGGCCGAGGCGTCATCCGCGGCGCCGTAGGCCAGCCCCACCTTGCGATCCACGTCGCTCAGGAGCGGGAAGTTGAAGCCGAACTTCTGGGAGAAGGCCTGGTTCTCCTCCGGCGTGTCGAAGCTGATGCCCAGGATGACGGTGCCCTTCGCCTCGTACTGGGTCTTGTGGTCGCGGAAGGAGCAGCCCTCCGCGGTGCATCCGGGCGTGTCCGCCTTCGGGTAGAACCAGAGCACCACGTTCTTGCCCCGGTAGTCCGACAGCCGGTGCGTCTTCCCCACCGAGTCCTGCACGGTGAACTCCGGCGCCACGTCTCCCTGCTTGAGCATGTGCGATGCCTCCTTCATGGGGTGGAAACCGGGGCCGTCGTAGCACGCCCGGGGGGCGGGAAGCCGGGCACCGCTCGGGCGATGTGTGGAGTGGAGTGCAGGCGGACGGCGCCGGAGTGACACCTTCATCAAGAAGCTTGAAACCCACCGGGGTCCTCCGTTTAGTAGGTGCACCAAATGAACGACTCCGACGAACCTCCGCCTGCTCATTCGCAGCGGGTGGCCGCGCTCACGGCCCGGGCGCGCCAGAACCTTTCACGCCTCATCTATTTCCTGCTGGGCGCGTCCAATCGCATCCGCCTGCCGACCCCCTCGGTGTTGCCCATCGCGGGCGCGGTGGTGGGGCTCTACAGCGGACTGGCCGCGGGCATCTTCTCCAACCTCATTGGCGTGATGAGCGGCATCACGTTCAGCGCCGCGGAGCTGGCGACGACGCTGAGGCCGCAGCGGCTGCGCACATTGATGGAGTCGCTCGCCTCCGCGCGCTGGCACCTGGAATACGCGCTCGTGGGCGTGCCGCTGGCGCTGGGCGCGCTCTTGCTTGCGCGGGTGATTGAGCCCGGCGGCCCGCGCGATGAGGTGAAGCGCCGCCTGCGCCTGCTGGCGCTGCTGACGCTGGGCGCGCTGTCGCTCTACTACCCGCTCGTGGGCCTGGCGGCCGTGAACGCCGTGTTCGGCCACGCGCACAACCTGCCCGCGGCGCTGCCGCACCTGCCCTGGTGGTTGATGTTGCTCGCGCCCACGGTGGGTGGCCTGGCCGTGGGGCGGCTGTTGCGCGACCGGCCGGAGACGCACGGCCATGGCCTTCCGGAGGTGGTGCGCGCGGTGAAGAGCGGCGCCAACGTGGTGCCCGCGGACCGCGGGTTGCTCAAGCTCATCGCGTCCGCCATCACCATTGGCAGCGGCGGCTCCGCGGGCCGCGAAGGCCCCATCGTCTATGGAGGCGCGGCGTTCGCGTCCAGCGTGGGGCGCGTGCTGGGCTTCAGCCGCAAGGAGCTGTCCATCCTGCTGGCGTGCGGCGCGGGCGCGGGCATCTCCGCGTCCTTCAACGCCCCCATCGCGGGCGCGGTGTTCGCGATGGAGATCATCCTGCGCGAGTTCGAGCTGCGGGTGTTCTCCCCCATCATCCTGGCGAGCGTGGCGGGCACCCTGGTGAGCCGGGGCGTGCTGGACGAGGCGCCCATGATCAACCGGGTCAACTACGAGCTGGTCAGTGGCTCGGAGGTGTTCGCCTACGCGGCGCTGGGCATCGGGTGTGGGTTGCTCGCGTTCGCGTTCGTGAAGCTGTTGCACGGCGTGGAGCACTTCTTCCAAGGTCGCTCGGGCGGAAAGCTGTCCCCGTGGTTGGGGAAGAAGCCGCTGCCGGTGCGCGCCGCGCTGGGGGGCCTCTGCACGGGCGTCCTCGTGTTCCTCAGCCCCACGGTGTGGGGCAGCGGGCACGACTACATCAACCTGGCGGCGGCAGGTCAGCTGCCCTTCCTCTTCCTGGTGACGGCGTGCGTGCTGAAGCTCGTGGCCACGTCGCTCACCATCGGCTCGGGGGGCTCCGGCGGCACGTTCTTCCCGGCGGCCCTCATTGGCGCCATGGCGGGCGGCGCGTTCGGCACGCTGGTGCACTACTTCTTCCCGCACGCCACGGGGCCCAGCGGCGCGTACGCCATCGTGGGCATGGGCGGCGCGGTGGCGGCGCTCACGCGCGGCCCGCTCACCGGCATGATGATGTTGTACGAGCTGAGCGGCAGCCACGAAATCATCCTGCCCTTGATGGTGACGTGCACCATCGCGTCCGCGCTGTGCACCTTCCTCACGGAGCGCACCGCGCCCAAGGTGCAGAGCGATGAAGACCTGCTCGTGGCCACGCACGTGCGGGCCCTGATGACGGAGGTGCCGGCGGTGCCCGCGGGCACGCCGCTGCGCTCGCTGACGGACCAGCTGCTCACGTCCGAGGCCGGCACGCTGCCGGTGCTGGACACGCAAGGCAACCTCTACGGCACGGTGCAGGTGGAGCAGCTGCGCGAGGTGTGGCGCGACGAATCCATGTACCCGCTGCTGGTGGCCAGCGACCTGGCGCGCAAGCTGCCCGCGCTGGCGCCGGACTCGGACCTGGCGCATGCGCTCCAGGTGATGGACCAGGAGGACGTGGACGCGCTGCCGGTGACCCCCGTGCTGGGGCTGGCCCCGTGCGGACTCCTCACCCGCGCCGCCGTCCGGCGCTTCCTCTTCGCGCAGCACACACGCGAGCACGCCACGGGCAACTACCCCGTCACCCCCTCCGAGGCGACGCACTGAGCGGCGGCTCCCGGCCGACTCCTGGGATTGCCGCCAGGGCAGCCACCCACGGCGGGAGCGCATCCAGCTCCCGCCGCGCGAGCGCCCTTCAACGTGCCCCGAACCGCTAGTAGATCCCCAACGTCAGCTCAAGCTCGCACGTCACGGGGTCGACGCCAGATTGCGGCGGAGAGAAGGTGCACACCACGCCCTGGTTCCCCTTGGGATAGGTGGTGACAAACGCCTCGCAGCCGCTGCTCGAGTAGACGACGCCAACCGCGAAGACGCACGCCTTGGCGTTGCCCCATGGGTCCGCTGGGTTCGTCGTATAGGCGATGCCTTGACTCCAGTTCGTTGCGGGCGGAACCTCTGTCTGCGCGAAGCCGGTGCCACTTATCGTCGCGGGCGTCTGCACAATGACGTTTCCACTCAGGGAGTTTCCGTCCTTATAGAGAGTCGTGCCGGTGCCATTGACGATGTAGAAGGTCTCGGTGACGTACGACATGAGCCGCTGCGAACCGGACAGGTCGCGCACGGGAACCGGGATGGGGCTCCCCAGGCTGGCCACGAACTCCTCGGCCATGAGCTGCGAGTCGAAGTCCCCCGGCTCCTCGGCGGAAGCGGACGCAGCGGCCAGCAACGCGGCGCCCACCAGGGCAGGAACGGCCAGGTACTTCACTCCGTGGCGCGGCATGTGAGGCTCTCCATTGTCTGAGGTAGGCCCTCCCAGGCCATGGACTGACTTTCCGGCGAGGGCAAACGAATGGCTAACATGCCATTCATTGAAATGACAATTGCAACCACTCAAAAGCTCCAATTCCATTCCTGATGGAGATGTCCGACCAAGACAGAGGAAGGCCGCTACGGGCGGGTCTGTCAGGAAACCCGGGGAGCAGGCATCCTTGGGCGCCATGTCCGAACCCGCCCTGTCCGCCCTGCGCGCCGAGCTGTCCTCCACCTTCCACGATGCTCGGGTGCGTCACATGGTGGCCCTGGGCACGAAGGCCCGGACGGACCCGGAAGCGCAGGCGCTGCTGGACGCGATGGCCCGGGGGGACGCCTCCGAGCGGCGGCTGGCCCTGGCGGCCCAGTTCACGCGCCGCGACGGCGAGGCGGTGCTGAAGGCCACGGCGGACGAATCCTTCCGCGTGCGTGCCCTGGCGTTCGAGCTGGTGTCACTGGCCTGTGACGATGCCCAGGCCCTGGAGGCGCTGCGGATGGCGCACGGCATGCGCCGCGAGCAGTCCGTGCTGCACCAGCTGCGGAAGCGGAAGCGGCACGCCGTCATCGACGCGTTCCTGGACGGGCTGGCGCAGCGGGGCGAGCACGTCACCTTCGCGGACACCCTGCCCCTGGCCACCGAAGCGACCCTGCGCCGGCACCTGGCCCAGGCGCTGGAGCGGCCCAGCCACCGGTTCTGGGCGCGGTTGGCGCGGCATGCGCCGCCGGTGCTGGGACAGGTGTTGCTGGAGCGGCTGCGCGCGGTGCAGGGCGAGCCCGACCCCGTCACGCGGCAGCACCTGGGATGGGGCATGACGTGGCTGGCGGAGCGGGCGCCGGACCTCGCGGAGTCGCTGCTGGCCGTGCTGCTGGAGCGGGGCATCCCGCCGGATGAGCACGCCGTGCGGGCACTGGCGCGGCGGCGCCCCATGCGCCTGGTGGCGCTCGTGCGTCAGCATCCCCCGGCGTTCCTCCCCCATCTGTTGTTCGCGAAGAACGTGGCGGCGCTGGATGCCGAATCCCTGACGTGGGTCGCCCGGCGTGACCCGACGCTGCTGGGCCGCGCGGAGGACGCGCTGAAGGAGCTGACGGAGCCGATGCGCCAGACGCTCACCGAGGCCTGGGCGGCCTCCGTGGAGCGCGCGCCCGCGTGGGGCACGCCGCTCATCACCCGCATCGCGGACCCGGCCCTTCGCGAGAGCGTCTACGCGCGCTGGACGGTGGGGGCTCGCAACCGGGACGGAGTCATCGCGCCGGAGTACGTGCGGCACCTGCCGGTGGACCTGCGCGAGCGGGAGGCGCGCCGGCACCTGAACGAGGTGGTGGCGCTGGGCACCCGCGCCGAGGCGCGCATCTCCTTTGCGCGCTTCCTGCCCTGGGATGAGGCGCTGGGCGCGCTGCGGGGCGCGCTGGGACACCCGGACGCGGCGATGCGCGGCGAGGGACTGGGCGCCCTGCTGGCGCTGCCCGGCCTGCGTCCGGACGAGCCCGCGTGGGTGGCTCCCGCGCTGGCGGCGGTGCTGGCCCGGAAGAACGAACAGGACCCCGTGCGCGGGGTGATGCTGCAGGCGCTGGCCGCGTGGCCCCGGCGGATGTGGCGCGCCGAGCACACCGAGGCCCTGGGCCGGATGCTGCGCGACGCGCTGGACGCGGCGGACCTGTCGGCGGGGACGGCGCAGTCGGCGGAGCGGCTGCTGGTGCGGGCCTTCGGCGCGGATCCGGCGTGGGGCGCGCAGTGGCTGGGCACCTTCCTCAAGGAGCGCGGGCGCATCCACGACGCGGGGCTGGGCCACCGGTTGACGGACGACGAGGTGCGCCGGGCCGCGCCGTACCTGCTGACGCTGGCCAAGAGCTGGGCGGAGCGCGAGCGCGGCGGTCCCCTGCTCCAGCTCGCGGCGAGCCTGGGCAAGCGCGCGGCGCTGGTGGCCGGCCTGTCGGACTGGCTCGTCTCCGTGCGTGACGTGACACCCGACAACCGGCTGGCGCTGGGGCTGACGGCGTGGCTGATGCAGGAGGACCGGCCGCGTTTCGAGTCGACGCTCGCGAGCACCCTGCGGCGCTGGCGGGACCGCGGCTGGGACGACGAGGTGGTGGCGCTGGCGGCGGCCGAGAAGCGCGGGCGCCCCCTGCACCGGGAGCTGGTGGAGGAGCTGGAGCGGGTGGCGCTGCGGCTGGACAAGCCGTCCGGCAACGCGCTGTGGGTGCTGCGCTACCGCGCGGTGAAGGATTTCGACCGGATGCTGCCCGCGCTGCTCAAGCGGGACGAGAGCGCCATCGCCATCCCGGTGGTGCGCGAGTTCCTGCACCGGCGGCGGCAGGACCTGCTGGGGCCGTACCTCCACTCGCCGGCCATCACCGGCCAGTTCGCCACGGGAGCGACGCACTGGATATTGCCGTTCGACTCGGGGTTCTTCCGGTGGACGGTGGAGCAGAACCGGGCGTATTCGCGGGCGCTCGCGAGGCTGTGCGAGGACCTGGAGCGGGACACGCCCACGCTGCTGGCGGCGGTGACGCGGATGGCGGCGCTGGACTGGGCGCCGATGGACGCGCTCCTGGCGCTGGCGGACGACAAGCGGCCCGCGGTGCAGGAGCGGGCCCTGCGGGTGATGGCGCGGTGCGACCAGGGCCAGGGCGTTCCCACGCTGCTGCGGTGCCTGGAGGATTCGCGCGCGCGCATCGCCATCTACGGGCTGCGCCGCGCGTTCAACGGCATGCCGGTGACGCGGGTGCTGTCGCTGCTGGCGGAGGTGCCGCTCACCAAGGTCACGGTGGCGAAGGAGGTGGTGCGCCTGTTGGGCGAGCTGCGCTCGGACGCGGGCTATGCGCGGCTGCTGGAGCTGGACGCGAAGCCCCTGCACCGTGACGTGCGCATCGCGCTCTTGCGCGCGCTGTGGGACCACCTGGACCGCGAGCCCACGTGGGCGGTGTTCGAGCGCGCCGTCTCCGGCGAGGACGCCATCATGGCGTCGCGCGTGGGAGACATCCCGGCGGACCGGCTGACCGAGGCGCTGGATGCGCGGCTGTCCGCGCTGCTCGCGAAGGTGCTGGCGCGGCCGGAGCCGGATGCGCGCATCGACCTGCTGCGGCGCGCGGCGTGGCTGCCGGTGAAGGACCGCGAGCGGGTGTTTCTCTCCGCCTGTGGCGCGCGGCTGGCTTCGCCCTACGACGACGAGGTGCGCGCGGCGATGGGGGCGCTGGTGTACCGGGCCGACGAGCGCGACGTGGCGCTGATGGAGCGGATGCTGGCGGCGGTGGTGGAGGACCGGCGCGCGCTGAGCGTGGCGATGGACGCGCTGCTCCAGCCTCGGGAGCGGATGCGGCCCGTGCCCCTGAACACGGTGCAGGGACTGGTGACGGGGCTCCTCACGAAGGACCCGTGTCTGGCGACGCTGCGCGTGCGCTGCGCGGTGGTGGCGCTGGCTCCGTCAGCCTTCGCGAGCCATCTGGACACGATGGGCCGGGAGGGGTGGCTCCATGCGGACGCGCTGATGGCGGCCCAGGTGGCGGTGTCGAACCTGCCGGTGGAGACGATGGAGGCGGTGGGCGCGCGCCTGGCGCTCAGCCCCAGTCCGGAGGCGCGTCGCGTGGCCCTGCACTGCCTGGTGCGCGATGCGGCGGACGGACGCGGCTGGACGGCGGAGCGGCTGGCGAAGCTCGCCACGTTCCAGCGCGACGCATCACCGCTGGTGGCTGGCGCCGCGCAGTTCGTGTTCCCGCCTCGGGAGATGGTGAAGGCGCCGCAAGGGACCTGAGCCCCCCGCCCGACGCGGCCCAAACCTGTCCGACTGTCGGACAGGTTTCCGCCGCTCGGATGGAGCGGCTGCCCCCCAGCCACGGGGCTCCCAACCGGTCCGACTGTCGGACAGGTTCGTGCGGCGCGCCCCTGACGGGGAGCCTCAGCGGGTTCTCACCTTCTCACTCACGGGGACAGACTTTCAGGTCCGTCATCCCGGGCCCATGAGGCTCAGTTCAGCGAGCGCACCGGAGCCATCCACGGGGGGCCCCTGCTCCGCCTCGTTCGCGTATTGCTCCAGCTGCACGGCTCGGTGGGCCACGGTGTGTTCGGCCAGGACCCTCGCCCGGGCTCGCATGCCCAGCTGGTGCCGGTCCGCTTCCGGCATCGCCAACAGGTAGCGCAGCACGTCCCGCTCCGTACGGGCGACCATCACCTCCTCGCCCAGCGCGAAGAGGTCCTCCAGGCCCGTCCAGGGGTCGCAGATCAGCGCGGCCCCGCAGGCCGCGGCCTCGAACAGGTTCGCGCCCGGCGTGTGCTCCGCCTGGGAGAGCGCCAGCGTGAAGCGTTGCGCGCCGAGGAAACCCGCCTGCTCTCGTGGCGACGGTGCCGCATGCCTCGCCACGTTGGCGGGCCAGGCGTCATCCACCGCCGACAACATCCCCGCGAGGACGAAGCGACCCTCGGCCCAACCGCGCGCGGCGCCGAGCAACCATTGCGTCAGCAGTCCCCGCCGCTCCGCGGACAGCGGCCCCAGGTGCCCCAGGTCCCAGCGCGTCCTCCCGCTCCCGGGCGCGAAGTGCCCCACGTCCACACCGGGCAGGAACACGCGCGCCCGGGCCACGCCCCACTCGCGCTCCAGTTGCCGGGGCACCGGGCCTCCGCTGGAACAGAGATAGAGCCGGTAGCCCGCGAACAGCTCCGGCGACATGCATCCGGGGTCCTCTCGCAGGGCATGCCGTGCCAGCGTCCGGGGCGTGTCCCGGTCCCAGAAGACGGTGAGCCCGCCCGCCGTGTTCGTGGCCCAGCGGCTCACGTCCGCGACCTGCGGCACGTCCGCGTCCACCAGCATCAGGTCCGCTCGGCGCACCCGTGAATGGAAGCGCGCGTGCAGGTCCGCGAGGTCCAGGTACGTCGCGACGGCGGAGGACTCCTCCCGCTGCGTGCCGGGCGCCGTGCGCTCCAGGAAGAGGACCGCGTGTCCGCGCCGCCGGAGCGCCTGCGCGAGCTGCCTCGGGGCCGTGTCCGCCTGCGACCCGGCTGCGGGCCGGCACGCGGGGCCCAGAAAGACGATGTCCATCCACTCGGGCCTCCTCACGCCCCCAGCCCGGCGGATGGAGGAAGTCCCGCGCGCGGCAAGCCCCAGGGCTATCGCCTCCAGCCTCGGGCGGACAAGCAGCCGTGCGCCGGGCCGCGTGAACTCCTCAACGGCATGGACGGCATTCCGCCCGCGCGTGCAACGGCGACGTCCGCGAGTGGACCGTGCCCCCGTCCCGGAAGCCAGGGGCCCGCGTCCGTGCCGCGGCTACTTCGTCGCGGGCTCGGCCTGGGTGGGAGGCGTGTTCCCCGCCGGAGCCGCCGCGGGCTTCGCGGCCGCGCCCTTGCGCAGCGGACACGCGACGATGGCGCCCGAGGGGTCGATGGCGTCCTTGCCCTCGTCCACCTTGAGCACCTTGCGGTCCTCGCCCACGACGAACGTGTAGCGCTTGGACACCGTCAGCACCGGCATCTTCACGTCGTACGCGCCCACGACCTTGGCGTCCGGATCCGGGATGAACGCGAAGGGCGCCTTCAGCTCCGTCTTGAAGCGCGTCAGCGTCTCCGCGTCGTCCGTGGAGAAGGCCAGCACCTGGCCCTGCACCTGCTCGATGTCCTTGTAGCGGTCGCGGTACGCGGTCAGCTCCTTCGTGCAGCCGCCGGTGAACGCCTTGGGGAAGAAGGCCACGATGACGGGCCCCTTCTTCACCATCTCCGACAGCGTGTAGGTCGTCCCCGCGGTGTCCTTCACCGTGAAGTCCGGGGCGGTTTCGCCCACCTGGGGAATCGCTGCGCTGAGCCATCCGACGACGAGCAGGGAGTTGAGCATGCCCGGGACTTAACGGGCCCCGGACACCACCACAAGCTCCAGGCTCCGGGCTCCAGGCTTTACGACGAGGCCATGCGCGCCCACACCGCGGCGGCGGCCTCGCGCGACTGCTCGGCGACCACGGTGGGGTTCACCGACAGCGGCCTGCGCGCCCAGACACGCCACACGCCGTCCACCATCACCGCCTCCACGTGGCGGCTGCCCAGCCCGTGCACCACGTGCCACGCCAGCGTCTCCGCCGTCAGCGGCGTGGGCGACAGGTAGTCCAGCACCAGCAGGTCCGCGAGCGCGCCCTCGCGCATGGGGCCGATGGCCGCCTCGAACACCTGCGACGCCAGCCGGTGGCCGTTGGCCAGGTAGCGCAGCACGTCGATGGGCTGCCCCGCCTCGCGCGAGCGCAGGTACGCCGCCTGCGCCTCCGCGAACAGGTCCGGCGACGTGCCGTCCGTGCCCAGCGATGCCCGCGCCCCGAACTTCAGCGCGGGCGCGTAGCCCACCTCCAGGCCCTGGTTGGAGCGCGGCGTGTGGAGCAGCCACGTCCCCGTGGCCAGCACCTGCGCCAGGTCCGCCCACGCCAGGTGGCCCGCGTGCGCCGCCATGGCGCGGGGCGACAGCAGGTTGCTGGTGAGCAGCCGCGTCACCGGCCCGTTGCCGTGGCGCTCGGTGGACAGCCGCTCGTCCAGCGGATCCTCCGCGAGCGGGAAGTGCAGCCCGGTGCCGGTGGTGTTGAGCGCCTCGCCCAGCCCCTGGAGCGCGTCGTCGCCGAGCGTGAAGCAGGGGCCCGCGCCCACCTGTCCGCGGAAGCGGCCCCGGGCCTTGCGCGCGAAGCTGACCGTCTCCTCCAGGCCCTCTTCCCGGCCCACCGCGCCCATGCGGTCCGTCACCGCGTAGGACAGCACGCCGCGCACGCCCACCTCATGGAGGCCGCGCGCCGCGCGCAAGAGCGAGCCCGTCACCGCGCGGGGCGAGGCGTGCAGGTCGAACAGGGTGGTGGTGCCGCACTGGATGGACTCCAGCCCGCCCGCCGTGGCGGCCACCTGCACC
Source organism: Corallococcus carmarthensis (assembly GCF_003611695.1). GTDB lineage: Bacteria > Myxococcota > Myxococcia > Myxococcales > Myxococcaceae > Corallococcus > Corallococcus carmarthensis. The sequence goes on from NZ_RAWE01000026.1 coordinate 23,168, forward strand.
GCGTCCAGGTCCAGCGCGTTCTCGAAGGGCCAGCGCACCTGCTCCAGCAGGGCCTGGTAGGACGGCGGCGGAGGACGGACCAGGCCGCGCGACAGGACGCTCGCGAGCCGGTGGTGGGCGTTGACGAGCCCCGGGAAGACGAGCTTGCCGGACAGCGCGACCACCTCGTCGTCGGGGCCGGGCGCCAGGTCCTCGCCCCGCGCCACGATGCGCTCACCTTCGATGCGCAGGTCCACCCGCTCCACGGACGCGGGCTCCAGTTCGACGACGAAACCACCCTTGAGGACGGTGCCCAACATCCCTCCCTGCATCCGCGACGGTTCGCGAGGTTCGTGAAGGCGGCCCCCTCCCCTTAGGGGTCACGCTTGAGGCTTGAGACGTTAGCACTCCCGCGCCGTCCTCCGTCACCGGGACCACACATCCTTCCACCCACACCCGTCGTCCCGGCCCCTCCAATACGGGGGGCATGCCCGGAGTGTCTGGCGTCGGGGACGGGGACAGGCAGGCAGGCGGCACGTCAGGACGTTGGGCGCCGGGGGCGCGGACCCGTAGACTGCCGCCACCTTGGTGTCGGAATCCGGCGTTTCCTGGGCAGGTCGCTACCGCTTGAGCGCGCGCATCGCGACGGGCGGCATGGCGGAGGTGTATCTGGCGCGCGCCATCACCCCGGATGGCCAGCGCGGCCCGTCCGTGGCGGTGAAGCGGCTGATGCCGCACCTGGTCGCGGACCGGCGCATCGTGCAGATGTTCCTCAACGAGGCGCGCATCACCGCGCAGGTGCGTCATCCGCACGTGGTGTCCATCCTGGAGCTGGGCATGGAGGGCGGAGAGCCCTTCATCGCCATGGAGCTGCTGGAGGGGCGCTCGTTCGCGGAGGTGCGGCAGGAGGCCGCCGAGCGCGGCCAGCGCGTTCCGTTGGGCATCACCCTGCGCGTGCTGGTGGATGCGTGCCGGGGGCTGGACGCCGCGCACCGCGCCGTGGACGAGGCGGGCCGGCCGCTGAAGATCGTCCACCGCGACTTCACGCCGGACAACATCCACGTCGGCGTGAACGGCGTGGTGAAGGTCATCGACTTCGGCATCGCGAAGGCGGACGCGCTGGGGGCGGGGACGGAGCCCGGGACGCTGAAGGGCAAGTTCTTCTACATGTCGCCGGAGATGATCGCCGGCCGCAGCGTGGACCACCGCGCGGACCTGTTCGCCGCGGGGGTGATGCTCTACGAACAGCTGTGCGGACGGCGGCCCTTCACCGGCATGTCCACCGACGAGGTGCTCACGCGCATCTCGGAAGGGAAGCCGAAGCCGCCCACCGCGTTCGACCCGTCGGTACCGCAGGCGCTGGAGGCGGTGTGCCTCATGGCGCTCGCGAAGGACCCCGAGGCGCGCTTCGACAGCCTGCAGACGTTCATCGCCGCCATCGAGCTGCTGGGCGGGCCCGCGGAGGTCGCCGCGCCGGCGCAGGTGTCCGCGTACCTGGACACGCTGTTCCCGCCGGACAGTGACCCGAAGCGGCTGGCGCTGCGCAGCGCGAGGCTCGCGGATCCGTCCAATTCGGGCGCGGATGGCGCGCCGGCCCTGGACGTGCTGCCGCCCTTTGGCGTGCAGGGCATTCCGTCCTGGCCCGTGCCCCCACCGGCCGAGGCTCCGGTGATGACCCGGCCCCTGCCGCCCCTGGGAACCCACACCGTGTCGCTGCGCGTCTCGACCCGGCCCGTGACGGCTGGCGGCGTGAGCAGCCCCGTGCCGCCCCAGCCCCCTGTCGCGCCCTCAGGCCCCACGACCGCGAGCGCGCAGGACAAGGCGGCGCGTGCCGAGCCCCGGTCGCGAAGAGCGCTGGCCATCGTCGCGGGGGTGCTCGCGCTGGGCGGACTGGGCGCGGGAGCCACGTGGTACCTGCGGCGTCCGGAACCGCCGCCTCCCGCCCGGATTGCCGCCGCCGAGGCCGCCACGACCGCGGAGGCGAAGGTGTCCGCGCTGGATGGGATGGGCAAGGACGTTCGCGCCACGGCGGCGGAGCTGGCCCGCGCGGGCACGCTGCTGTTGAACGCGGGCGCCCACTCGCAGGCCCTGTCGCTGGCGGAGGCGTACACCTCGCGCTTCCCGAAGGAGGCGGAGGCGCACCTGCTCGCCGCGCGCGCCGCCACCGAGCTGCGCATGGGCAAGCGCGCGGAACGCGCCATCGACGAGGCCACCGCCCTGGCCCCCAAGGACGTCCGTGTGCCGCTGGCCCTGGCCGACCTGCGGGCCCGCCAGGGCGACGTGCCCGGTGCGCTGACCGCGCTCGCGAAGGCCTACGCACAGGCGCCGGGTTCCGCCCAGGTCGCCCCCCGCTACGGACAGCTCCTGTCACAGGGTGGACGGCTGGACGAGGCCGCCACCGTGCTGACCACCTGGACGCGCCAGCACGACGACGCCGAGTCCCTGGCGGAGCTGGGCTTCGTGCGCTTCCGCCAGGAGAAGCTGGACGACGCCGTCGCCCTGCTCAAGCGCGCGCAGCGCAAGGCCCCCACGCTCGCGGTGGCCCACTCCTACCTGGGAGCCGTCCTCTTCCGGCAGGGCGACCTTCGCGGCGCCGAGCGCGAGTACCGCGAGGCCGAACGTCTGGCCCCGGACGATCCCCGCGCCCTCACCGCGCGTTGCCAGCTCCACGTCCACCAAGGCGACACCGCCCAGGTGGCCGAGGTGAAACGTACGCTGGCGGAAAGGTTCCCGGACCGGGCGGTGGCGCTCGCGGCGGAGTGCGGCACGGGGAATTAGTCTCCCGCCATGCGCCTTCGCTTTTTCGCCCTCGCCGCGTCCAGCCTGCTGCTGACCGCCACCGCGTGCGGCTCCAGCTCCACGACGGACGACGACACCGACGCCGGGACGGAGCTCCCGGGCACCCCTCCCGGGGACGTGGCCCCCGCGGACCGCGCGGCCTGCTCCGGTCTCACCGTGACGCCCGGCACCTACGACTGGACCGTCGAGCACGGCGGCCACACCCGCGCCTTCCGCGTCCACGTCCCCAGCGGCTACGACGCCACGAAGCCCACGCCCGTCGTGCTCAGCTTCCACGGCTTCGGCTCCACCGAGCAGGAGCAGGAGCAGCTGACCGGCTTCTCCGCGCTGGCAGACGCGGAGGGCTTCATCGCCGTGTACCCGCGCGGCCTCAACTTCCCGGAGATCTACGGCCGGGGCGAAGCGGACACGCGGGGCTGGAACGGCGAGGCGTGCTGTGGCCCGGCGCAGATTGCCGGCGTGGACGACGTGGGCTTCGTGGACGCGCTGCTCGCGGACCTGGACACCCGCGTGTGCACGGACCCGCGCCGCGTCTTCGCCAACGGCTTCTCCAACGGCGGCTTCTTCTCCTACCGGCTGGCCTGCGAGCGCGCCCAGCGCATCGCCGCCATCGCGCCCGTCGCGGGCATGGATGGCGTGCCGGACTGCCGCCCGTCGCGCCCCATCCCCGTGCTCCACTTCCACGGCACCGCCGACGAATCCATCTATTACGACGGGGGCGAGAACCTCACCGTCGTCGGCGGCAAGCCCTACCCGTCCGCCGTGGAATCCGTGCGCCGCTTCGCCGCGTTCAACGGCTGCACCGGCCCGCAGCAGCAGACGTATCAGCAGGGCAACAGCACCTGCGTGGCGTATACGGGCTGCCAGCCGGAGAGCGCCACCGCGAGCCTGTGCACCGTCACCGGCGGCAAGCATGCGTGGCCCGGCCAGCCCTTCTACAATGACGGCACGCCGGACCTGAATGCGTCCCTGGAGATGTGGCGCTTCTTCCAGGCGCGTCCCCGTCCCTGAAGGAGGCCCGTCACGCCGCCCCGCGCCCTCATCATCAACGCCGATGACCTGGGCTACGACCCGGGCATCACCCGGGGCATCCTCCAGGCGCTGCGCGAGGGCGTCGTCTCCTCCTCCACCCTCCTGGTGAACGCGCCGGATTCCGGGGACGCCGCGAGGCAGGCCCGGGGACTCGCCATCGGGTTGCACCTGAACCTGGACCGGGGTCCGCCGGTGGACCCCGCCTTCCCGGGCGAGTGGCGCACCGTGGACGGAGGCCTCGCCGGAGCCCGGGTGGGGGAACTTCCCGCGGACGTGGTGGAGGCGGAGGCGCTCGCGCAACTGGAGCGGCTGGAGCGGCTCCTGGGCCAGGCCGCCACGCACCTCGACGTGCACAAGCACCTGCACCGGCATCCCCAGGTGCTGGAGGGACTGGCGCGCGTCGCGAGGCGCGCGGGCCTCCCGGTGCGCTCCATCGACGCGCGGATGCGCGGCGCGCTGAGGGCCTGGGGCGTGGCCACGAATGACCACTTCGTGGGCGAGTCCGGAGCGACGGCGTACTGGACGCCGGAGCACTTCTCGTCGGCCCTGGCGGCGCTGCCGGGCGAAGGCGTCACGGAGTGGATGTGCCACCCGGGCCACCTGCCCGAAGTCGTCACCACCCGCTACGCCGCGCAGCGCGAGGTGGAGCTCGGCACCTTCCTGGAGTCCCGCTCACGCGAGGCCCTGGAACAGGCGGGAGTCCACCCCACGGACTTCCGCGTCCTCCGCGCGCGCTGACCCTACGCGGGCGTGACGAGCGGCAGCTCCGACTCCACCGGCGTCAACGTCCGGCGCTTCTCGCGCGTCAGCACGGTGCGCACGCCCGCGAGCAGCTCCTCCGGCCGGTACGGCCTGGGACACAGCGCGGCGTTCTCCTGCGCCCACCACGGCCGCGCATCCCCCGCCAGCAGGATGGGCACCGGCCGCGCGCGAGGCAGCGTGGCGAAGGTCTCCAGGAAGCTGGCCACCGCGGCCTGCGTGGCGCTCGTCGACAGGACGATGAGGTCCACCGGCAGGTGCGTCGCCTTGCGCAGGGCCTCCGCGCCGCTCTGCACGGTGAACACCTCGAAGCCCTCCGCGCGCAGGGTGCGCTCCGCCGCGGCCTCCTGATGCGAGTCCTCGTCCAGCACCAGCACGCGCCGGGGCAGCCGCCGCACCTCGTGCGCGGACATGCGCGGCAGGTCCAGCATGAACGTGGAGCCCTCGCCCTCGCGGCTGCGGAGCGCCAGCGCGCCGCCATGCATCTTCACGATGGAGTGGCTGATGAACAGGCCCAGCCCCAGCCCGCCGAAGTTGCGGTGCGACACGTTGCGCGCCCGGTAGAAGCGCTGGAACACCAGGGCCTGATCCGCGCCCGGAATCCCGATGCCGTGGTCCTGCACCTGGATGCGCGCGGACTCCGCCGTGCGCCCCACCCTCACCGCGATGGGCGCCCCCGCCGGGCTGTACTTGTGCGCGTTCTCCAGCAGGTTCACCAGCACCTGCTCCAGCCGGTCCCTGTCCCCCAGCACCCAGACGCCGTCGTGCGGCACGTCCACCGTGAAGGGGCGCTCGAAGGCGTGACGGAAGTGGTCCACCACCTCCGCCACCAGCTGCCCCACCTCCAGCGGCGACGAGTCCAGCGCCAGCCGCCCCAGCTCCAGGCGGCTCGCGTCCAGCAGGTCGTCCACCAGCCCCGCGAGCCGGTCCACCTGCCGCTTGGACTTGAGCACGCTCGCGAGCGATACCGGCTGCCCCGCGGCGATGCGGCGCTCCATGGAGTACAGGCCCAGCTTCAGCGGCGTGAGCGGCGTCTTCAGCTCATGCGACGCGATGGACATGAACTCCTCGCGCACGCGCAGGGCGGACTGGGCCTCGCGGAGCAGCCGCGCGTTCTCCACCGCCACCGCCAGCTGGCTGGCCGCCGCGCTCCACATCTCCAGTTCGCGCACGGAGAAGGACGCGCCCTGTTCCTTGTAGATGAGCAGCAGGCCCACCGTGCGGCGCGGCGCGCACAGCGGCACCGCCGCGAACACGGAGCCCACCGCGTCGCCGTAGCCGCGCTGGATGCCCAGCTGCGGCTGGCGCAGGGCCAGGGCCTGCCGGTAGGGGTCCTCCGACGGGTCGAACGCGTCCTGGGGCGCGTCCAGGCCCTCCAGGTCCGACACCGCCATGCGCTTCAGCGTCGCGTCGTCCTCCTCGTAGAGGAACACCTCCGCGCGCCGCACCTGGGCACACCGCACCAGCGACACCACGGCGGCCGAGCAGACGCGGTCCACCTCCAGCGACTCACCCACCGCGCGGGCAATCTCCCGCACGGCTTGTGAAAACGCGCCCTCGTCGTCCACGCCGGACGGCTCCACCACCAGCCACGCCCCGGCCGAGCCGTTCGTGTGGGTGGGCTTCACCTGCACACGCACCTGCCGGAGCGCGCGGGTGATGGCGTGGCCGGAGTGTGCCCGCTGCTCGCGGATGGCGCGCTCCAGGGCGTCCAGGCTGCGGCCGGGCTCCAGGGCCTCCAGCAGCGTGTTCCCCGGAGAGAGCGTCACGCCCGTCTTGGCCGCGAAGCCCTCCTCGCACCATTGGACGCGCAGGTCAGGACCCACGCGCAGGAGCGCTTGGGGCAGGCACGAGAGGACATCCTCGACGTCGTTGGGTGGCAGCATGGGAGGGGCGGGACGCGCTCGCTACTGGGGTCGCCGGAGGGAGATAGGAATCCCCGAGCATGATCGCCAACCACCCCCGGACGTTCTCCTGTCCTGGAGGGTGCTGGCACGTTGGAACCCGAACAAAGCCCGCGCAGGGCAGCCGGGGGGGCGACTTCTTGGAGGGCGGTGACACGCGCCGAACGTGTGCTAGACGACAGCGCATGTCCTCTCAGCCGTCCAAGGAAATCCAGACCTTCCCCAACCCCGCCGCCGATCGCGACTACGAGATCGCCTTCGACGTGCCGGAGTTCACCTGCCTGTGCCCGCTGACGGGCCAGCCGGACTTCGCGCGCTTCACCATCAAGTACGTGCCGGATCAGCTGTGCGTGGAGCTCAAGAGCCTGAAGCTCTACATGTGGTCCTACCGCAACGAGGGCGCCTTCCACGAGAAGGTGACCAACACCATCGCGGACGACATCATCAAGGCCATCCAGCCGCGCAAGCTGACGGTGGTGGGTGACTTCTTCGTGCGCGGCGGCATCGGGACCATCGTCACCGTCACGCACGACAAGAAGAAGCAGGCCTGAGGCCCCTCCTTCAGCGGGTGAGCTGCTCCAGGAGCGGCGCCCACTGGGACTGGGACAGGTAGAGGCCGGTGCCGGCCGCGACCGCGCCCGCGGTGAGCGCGGCCACCACCCACTTGAAGCGGCCAGGCGCGCGCACGGGCTTCTTCGTCGCGAAGACGTCGAGCACGCCCAGCTCCTGCTGGGTGAGGTGGGCCAGGGCCTCGGTCTCGGTGAGCTTCTCGCGGTAGCGCAGGTAGGCCACGAGCAGCGCGGGGTGGGACACGCGCACCTCGTGGGCCAGGAACAGGTCCAGTTCGCGGCGCATGGCCGCGGCATCCGGGAAGCGGGCCTCCGGCTTCACCGACAGCGCGCGCTTCACGATGCGCGCGAGCGGTGGCGGCACGTGCGGGGCCACCTTCTGGAGCGGCGTGAACTTGCCGTCGCGGATGCGGGCGAAGACTTCGCCGGCCGTCTTGCCCACGAAGGGGCGGACGCCGGTGAGGGCTTCGTACAAGAGGACGCCCAGGGAGAAGATGTCGGTGCGCGCGTCGAGCGGTGCGCCAGTCACTTGCTCCGGGGACATGTACGACGGCGTGCCCACGGCCATGCCCTGCTGGGTGAGGGCTTCGAGGCCGACGTCCTTGGCGATGCCGAAGTCCATGAGCTTCACCTCACCGGACTTGGTGAGCATGACGTTCGCGGGCTTGAGGTCGCGGTGGATGATGCGGCGGAAGTGGGCGTGGTCGAGCGCGCTGGCGATGCGCGCGGTGATGACGGCGGCGACGTCCGGGGGGAGCGGGCCGTCCTTGATGAGGGTGTGGAGGGTGGGGCCGTCCACGTACTCCATGACCATGAAGAGGCTGTCGTTCTTCTCCACCAGGTCATAGAGGGTGACGATGTTCTGGTGGCGGAAGGCGGCGAGCGCCAGGGCCTCGCGGCGGAAGCGGGACAGGGCCTCCTGGTCGCGCTGGCCTTCCGGGAGCAGCTCCTTGATGGCGACCTCGCGCTGAAGCAGCTCGTGCAGGCCGCGATACACGAGCGCCATGCCGCCCCGGCCCAGCTCGCCGAGCACGCGGCAGGCGCCAATCTTGCGGTGACGAAGTCTTTCGGATTTCTCGGCGGCGGCGGTCACGGGGCCGAAGGGTACCGATTCACGTCTCATGCGTCGATGGGCCCTCCCTGACGGGGTGGGTTCTCACAGGTGTGATGGAAAGGCGCGGTGTCGCTGTCTCACGCCAGGGTGCCTACCTGCCAGGCGAGGACTGGCAGGATGGAGACATGGGACTGGGACGCTGGCCGGATTGGCTGTGGGTGCTGCTGTGCGTGGGGCTCGGCGGCTGCGCGGGGCCGCGTGCGCACACGTACGAGCAGCGGGCTTTCGACTCGGTGTCGAACACCTGCCGGACCCAGCCGGCGCTGTGCACCGGGGCGGAGTCGGTGCTCCCGGGGGTTCGCGCGGCGGAAGTGGCGGTGGTGGTGGCGGGTGCCCGGGCGATGATGGACGAGGACACGCAAAGGGCAGTGGAGTTCGTGCTGAAGGAGTGCGCGGACCTGGCACGGTCGCAGGTCCTGCTTCGCTACCATGACGGCCAGAGCCCTTCGAAGGCGCAATGCAACGAAACCCTCCGCAATGAGAAGGGTGAGTCCGTCTCTCGTGCCATGTGGCTGGGCGACAAAATGCACGCGGCGGCATTGGAGTGTGCCCAGCAGAAGCTGGAGTCACTCCGCCCCGGACGGTTCAGTCTTGAGCCAACCTACCGTGTCGACCGGCGCACAGGAGTTACGACCTTGCTCAGCGCCGAAGAGGTCCAGTTGCTGAAGCAGCCTCGCTTCCAAAGCGAACTGAAAGGCACGCTCGTCCCCGATGTCGTCATCCACGAAGGGAGCCCCTTGGAAGCGAACGCCGTCTATGACTTCAAGTTCTCCTGTTACAACGTCGATGAGCCTGCGGTCTGGCGGGAGGTGCCAGCAGAAGGCGCGTCTCCGGGAAGCGTTCCCACGCAAAAGAACCTCTACATGAAAGCATTGGGGCTGAGCAGGTCTCAGGTCTTGCGCGTCGTCCCCCGGCACGGAGTGCTCCAATGACAATTCCTCGCATCCGCCTGAGCGTGAAGGACTGGGAGGGTGAGCTGCTTGTTGCCCAGGACGGACTCGAGTTCTGTTTCTATATGCAGCAGTCACATGACACATTGAGGGCAGGTGTCCGGCAGGCCTTGGACCTTTATCTGAAGGTCATGGGGAAGGAGTCCCTGAACAGCGCCCCGGATTCCGACGGCTACTGGCAGCCCCTCGATGCAGCCGCGTGGAGCGCCATACACCAGAAACTCCACAACCCCCTGTGGGCATCCGTTGCCTTGGCGGGCCAAGACAGGACTGGCGACCGATTCGGCTTCGAATACCGCGGGCATGCATTCAGCCATCCAGATGATTTCAGGGGGCCGGACGCAGTCAGCGCACTCCGGGTTTCATTTCCCACGAAGATCCTGGAAGCGCATGGGCCCGAGCGCATTCGCGGATGGGCGCTCGAAATGGCGCAGCCACTCCCCTTCAGCTACGGCCATGCAGGCCTCTGTTTCAACGGTTACCCCACTGCATCGACCGTCCGTGACGAGGCGAAGAGGCTCGCCTTCCGCCATCCGGCCATGGACGTGATCAACCTGGACGATGTAGCGCGGGACCTGGGCACCCACGTCCGGGCCCCAGCGTGGATGAACTTCCTGGGCCCTCCCGTGCTCAACGAACTGGGCGGAACGGATGCCCTGCGCTCCCGCCTGCACTCGCCTGGGACCACCGTGCAGGCGATAGGGCAGGACCGGGCGGTCGTCACGCTAGGCCCCTATCCAGAAGCCGGTGACACCGAACAAGGGCAGACATTGCCGGCCTACCGGGAGCTCGCGCGCGTGCTCGAACCCTGGCTGTACCAGACGTCCGGTCCAGAAGACTCCGACCTCTTCGACTCCACGCGCCGCTGGCAGCGCCGCTTCCTCGACTGAGCGCTCCGCCTCCCGTCCCCCTGCCCTGCACCGCCTCGCGTGCGTTCCCATGCTTCTTCCATCCAACGTGCCTGGGAGAACGCCATGACGGAACAGGACGCATACATCCAGAAGATGGAGGCCGAGCAGCGCGAGGCGACCGCTCGCTTCCGCGAAATCGAAGCCCAGGCGGAACTCGCCGACAACGAAGAAACGCTCGACGTCCTCACCGGCGCGCGCGCGTTCAACGACGACGTCACCCGTGAGCTCCAGGCGCTCCGCCGCGCCGACCAGAGTGACTGGGAGCGCGTCAAGGACGGCGCGGAGAAGGCCCGCCGCCGCTTCCATGAGCACCTGGACCGCGCCGGCACCCGCTGGGAGGAGCTCCGCGTCGCCTACCGCCGCCAGCGCGAGGACGAGCTGCGTGAGCTGAGCGCCCAGGTGGACCGCTGGGAGGCCTCCCGCAAGCAATCCCGAGCCGAGGACGCGCTGCTCACCCGCGAGGAGCTCGACTTCATCACGCGCGGCGTGAAGAACGCCGGCGAGCTGCTCAAGAACATGCGCCACGCGCGCGGGCAGGTCTGGAAGACGGCCCGCGACCAGTACGAGGCCAACTGGCGCGAACTGATGGAGCGCTCCCGCCGCATCCGCGCCGAAGGCGCCCTGGACGAGTCCGGCGCCTCCCCCTCCTGAAACCCCATCTTCACCAACGCCACACGGCTGTCACACGGCTACGCTAGGAATCGCCCCCACCCGGAGGGACACGGCCCGGAAGGACCGTGCCCCTCCCAGGCGTTTCCGCCCGCGAGCCCATGGCCCTTCCTGCCCGTCCGACCCCGCCTCCCGTCCTCGCCGCCATCGATGTGGGCACCAACGCCGTACGCCTGGAGCTCGCCCGCCCGGACGCCGAGGGCTCGCTCGAAACCCTGCACCAGGAGCGAGACCCCATCCGCCCCGGTGAGGGCGTCTTCACCACCGGAGAGATGCCCCCGGAGACCGCTGACCGGCTCCTCTCCACCCTGCGCCGCTACGCCGCCCTCTGCCGCCGCCACAAGGCCCAGGTGCGCGCCGTCGCCACCAGCGCCCTGCGCGAGGCCCGCAACCGCCAGGACATCGTGCGCCGCGTGCACGAGGAGGCCGGCCTGGAGCTGGAGGTCGTCAGCGGCAAGGAGGAGGCCCGCCTCATCTGCCTGGGCGTGCTGCACAGGAAGCCCGCCAACACCCGCTCGCTCCTCGTGGACATCGGCGGCGGCAGCACCGAGGTCGCCATCGCCACCGGCGAGAAGCCGGACGAGCTCTGGAGCCTCGCCCTGGGCTCCGTGCGCCTCACGGAGGTGTTCGACACCGCGCGCGCCGTGACGCCCAAGCAGCTGCGGTTGATGCGGAGCTTCGTGGAGGAGGTCCTCCACAAGACGCTCCCGGAGAAGCTCCCCGCCCTGCCCCGCGTGGCGCTGGGCTCGTCCGGCACCATCGGCGCCGTGGTCGGCTTCGCCGCCGCGGAGAACGGAGGCAACGCCACCATGCGCCAGCTCACCCAGACCGTGGAGACCCTGGCGAAGATGCCGCCGGAGCGCCGCCGCAAGCGCTTCGACCCGCGCCGCGCGGACATCATCGTCTCCGGCGCCGTCATCCTGGAGGGCGTCGTGCGCCACCTGGGCGTGGAGTCCGTCAGCGTCGTCAACCGCGGCCTGCGCGACGGCCTGCTGGTGGACCTGCTCTACCGCCAGGACGAATCCCGCGAGGACCACAGCCTCGCGGACGCGGCCATCGTCATGGGCCAGCGCTTCCGCTTCGATGAGAAGCACGCCCGCCAGGTGTCCCGCCTGTCCCTGGCCCTCTTCGACAGCCTGGCCGCGCTGCACCAGCTACCCCTGTCCGTGCGCCCCCACCTGGAGGTCGCCGCGCTCCTGCACGACATCGGCACGTCGGTCAGCTACGAGCGCCACCACCGCCACACGTACTACCTCATCCACAACGCGGACCTCCCGGGCCTCGCGGACCACGAGCGCGAAATCATCGCGCGCGTCGCCCGCTACCACCGGCGCTCCCAGCCGGAGCTGTCCCACTCCGGCATGGCCGGGCTCACCCCGTCCGAAGCGCGGCGCGTGCGCAAGCTGGCCACGCTGCTGCGCCTGGCGAACGCGCTGGACCACAGCCACCACCAGCCCATCCGCGACTTCAAGGTGACGGATGGCCGCGAGGCGGTGACCCTGCACCTGCACGCCCGGCAGCCCCTCGACCTGGAGCTGTGGAACGCCGAGCGCGAGGTCGTCCAGTTCCGCAAGGTGTTCGGCAAGCGGCTCGCGTTCCAGGTCCACTCGACCGGACGCTAGGGTTACTGCCTCTCCGCCTGCTCACCGGTGGAGGGAGCGCGGCGCCAGTCCTGCCCGGCTCCACCGCCGTGACCAGAGTCCAGACGAACGGGTCCCGTGCGCCTTTGGAAGCGCCGTGGGCCTTCACGTCTTTCAGGGCCCTGGCGCGGGCAAGGAGCGGAACATGAAGGCAGTCGTTTTCCACGGCATTGGGGACATCCGGCTGGACGACGTCGCGGAGCCGAAGCTCAAGGAGCCCACGGACGCCATCATCCGGCTGACCGCCAGCGCCATCTGCGGCACGGACCTGCACATGATCCGCGGCACCATGGCGGGCATGAAGCCCGGCACCATCCTCGGACATGAAGGCGTGGGCGTCATCGAGGAGCTGGGCAAGGACGTGCGCAACTTCAACGTGGGTGACCGCGTGGTCATCTGCTCCACCATCGCGTGCGGCAACTGCTCGTACTGCCGCGCGGGCTACTACGCCCAGTGCAACGACGCGAACCCCAACGGCCCCGCCGCGGGCACGGCGTTCTTCGGCGGCCCGGAGATGACGGGCCCCTTCGACGGCATGCAGGCGGAGAAGGCGCGCATCCCGTACGCGGCCGTCACCATGGTGAAGGTGCCCGACGGCGTCACCGACGACCAGGCCATCCTCGTCTCCGACATCTTCCCCACGGGCTACTTCGGCGCGGAGATGGCGGAGATCAAACCCGGTGACACCGTGGCGGTGTTCGGCTGCGGTCCGGTGGGCCTGTTCGCCATCGTGAGCGCGAGGCTCCTGGGCGCGGGCCGCGTCTTCGCCATCGACAGCCACGAGGACCGGCTGGCGCTGGCGCGGATGCAGGGCGCGGAGGTCATCAACTTCGAGCAGGAGGACCCGGTGGAGACGCTCAAGCGCTTCACGGCGGGCATCGGCGTGGACCGCGCCATCGACGCGGTGGGCGTGGACGCGCAGCACGCGCACCACGGCCCGGCCGCCAAGAAGGCCAAGGCGGAGAAGCCCGAGTTCAAGCGCGAGGTGGAGAGAGTCGCCCCCAAGCAGAAGCCGGACGGCGACAACTGGGTGCCCGGCGACGGGCCGTCCCAGGCGGCGCAGTGGGCGGTGCAGTCGCTGGCCAAGGCCGGCACGCTGTCCATCATCGGCGTGTACCCGCAGACGATGACCGCGTTCCCCATTGGCGAGGCGATGAACAAGAACCTCACCCTGCGCATGGGCAACTGCAACCACCGCAAGTACATCCCCAAGCTGCTGGAGCTGGTGCGCTCCGGCACCGTGGACCCCACGGCCATCCTGAGCCACGTGAAGTCCATGGCCTCCGCCATCGACGCGTACCGCAACTTCGACCTGCGCAAGCCGGGCTGGGTGAAGGTGGAGCTGGAGCCGGGCGCCACCCTCCAGTGACGCGCGTCATGAATCCAGGAGGAGGCACGTGTCGCCGAACTCGTGCCCCAGGTAGCCCGCGCCTTCCGCATGCGCCGCGGCCCGCTGCAACAGCGGAAGCGGCGCGAAGGCCTGGAGCAGCGCATGGTGGCTGCTCCCCGGGTCGTGCACGCCGGTGAGCAGCCCGTGCACGACCCGCGGCACGTAGCCGGGCCCGAGCAGCAGGCCCGTCACGTCCTCGCCCGGCACCAGCGCCCCGTGTTGCGTCGCGCGTCCTTCCAGCGCGCGCACCACGGTGGTGCCCACCGCCACCACGCGTCCGCCCCGTGCTCGCGTCTCCTCCACCAGCGCCACCGTGCGCTCCGGGATGTCCGAGCGTTCGGGCCGGGGCAGCGCCGCGTCCAGCGCCGCGTCCCCCGTGGAGGAGAGCCCCGCCGCGTGCGTGAGGGATGCCCAGCGCACGCCGCGCGCCTTCAGCCGCAGGAGCACGGACGCGGTGAGGGGCAGTCCCGCGGACGGCATCTCCGCGGCCCACGGCCGTGAGGCGTAGAGCGTCTGCACGTGCCACAGCGCCAGCGGTCCCGCCGTGTATGCGTACTGCACCGGACGGCCCGCCGTGTAGAGCGCCTGCCAGAGCGCCGCGCCGCTCACGTCGAAGGCCACGCGCAGCAGCCGGGGGGATGGGGGCAGCACCTCCAGCACCCGCGCGGTGAGTCCACCCACCTCCAGTCGGGAGCCCACGGGGAGCTCCGGCGGAGGAGGCCGGTCCTCGGTGCGCCGGCGCCAGTCGCCCGCGCCGAAGAGGACGGCGGTCCAGGTGTCGTCCGGTTCGTGGGAGAGCAATCGCAGCTCGATGGGTGCGCCCGCGCCGGTGCGGCCCGTGAGCGAGCCGGGCAGCGTGGCCGCGTCGTTCATCACCAGCAGGTCGCCTTCACGCAGGAGTTGGGGCAACTCCGAAGCGACGGTGTCGGTGAGGCGTTCCGCGCGAGGCTCCACGTGAAGGAGCCTCGCCGCGTCGAGGTGTTCCCGGGGCCAGCGCGCGGCGTTCATGCGGCCTCCCACTTCGCGGCCTCGAACCGCTGGCCGGACGCGGTGTCCCGGGCCTCCACGAGCGCGAGGATGCGCGCGGCCACGTCCTCCGGCTTCGCCAGCGTCGCGGGGTCGGCGTCCGGGAGCGCGTCGGCGTGCATGCGCGTGTCCATGTCACCGGGGTCCACGGTGAGCAGGCGCACACCGCTGCCCTCGAACTCCGCGGCCCAGATGCGCGTCAGGTGCTCCAGCGCGGCCTTCGACACGCTGTAGGCGCCCCAGCGGGGATAGGCGGACACGGCGGCGTCGGAGGTGATGTTGAGGATGAGCCCGCGGCCCCGGACGACCATGCTCCCGGCAACGGCCTTGGTCAGACGGAAGGGTCCCAGCAGGTTGACCTCCAGCACCTGCGAAACGTCCTCGCAAGCCGTGTCCAGGAGGAGCGGGAGCGGCGTGGGCCCCAGGCTGCTCGCGTTGTTCACCAGCACGTCCAGCGGCCCCACCAGCGCGGTGGCCGCGCCCACCAGCGGGTAGATGGCCTGCTTGTCCCCCACGTCGAAGGCGAGCCCGTGCACCGTCAGCCCCTGTGCCCTCAGGGGTGCCACCGCCGCGTCCATCGCCTTCGCGTCACGTGCCACACCGACCACCCGGGCGCCACGCCGGGCGACGGCCTCCATCAGGGCCCGGCCCAGTCCCCGGCTCGCGCCCGTCACCAGCACTGCTTGATTCCGCATGTCCATGGCTTGCTCCTCCTTGAGGAGAAGGGATAGCGGAGGGGCTCCGACGGGATGGCATGGCCGCCAATGCGTTGGCAGAATGCCAGCGCATGAGCGAAGAGGACCTTCCGGGCAGACTGGCGCGCAACCTGAGGACCCTGCGGGAGACGCGGGGGGCCACGCAGGTGCAGCTCGCGAAGCTGGCGAGCGTGCCCCGGGCCACCTGGGCGCATCTGGAATCCGGCGCGGCGAACCCCACGCTGTCGGTGCTGCACCGGGTGGCGGGAGCACTCCAGGTGTCGCTAGAGGAGCTGCTGGCCCGGCCCAAGGCGAGCGCCCGTCACTACCGGCGCGACAGCCTGCCCGTGCGTCAAAGGGGGGCGGCCTTCCTGCGCAAGCTCCTGCCGGATCCGCTGCCCGGCATGGAGTTCGACCGGCTGGAGTTGCCGCCCCGCGCGCGCATCACCGGCGTGCCCCACACCCCGGGCACGCGCGAGTACCTGGCCTGTGAGTCCGGAACCCTCGCGCTGGTGGCCAGCGGGGAGCGGTTCGTCCTCGAAGCGGGTGACGTCGTCGTCTTCCGGGGCGACCAGAAGCACTCCTACGAGAACCCGGGCGCGCGCACGGCGGTGGGCTACTCCGTCGTGCTGCTCGCGCCGTCAATCTAGCGAGGGGGATGCAGCCCGGGGCGGTCCACCCTCATTTCCGGACTTTACCTTTTAAGTCCAAAGCATATGGACTTTTCAGGTTCACCATGCCCAGACTCCCCGGATGGCGCCGTCGCGCCGAACCCTGGCCCCGAGGAGTCATGTCCACGTCCACCCCTGCGCCGCGCCTCGGCTTCTTCCTGCCCACGCCCGGCTGGCCCCGGCCGCTCTTCACCATCCAAGGCGTTCGCTACGAGGCCATTCGCGAGCTGGTGCGGATGCGGACAGGGGAGCTGCTGATGCTCGCCCGTCGTCATCCGGAGCAGGGGGACCCCCTGCCCGGGCTCTGCTTCGTGCGGCGGCTGGCCAATCCCTCCACCACCCTGGGCCGCACGCGCCTGGGGGAGGAGATCCAACGGGCCTTCCGCCTCCGTCACCCCGCCATCGCCCAGGTGTTCCACCGCAAGGTGCACCAGGACTCGCTGCACGTCGTCATGGAGTACGTGGATGGCCCCTCGCTGGAGATGCTGCTGAGCGCGAGCGTGGCGCGCGGCCGGCCGGTCTCCGAAGCCTTCGCCCTCTACGTGGGGGCGGAGCTCGCCGAGGCGCTGCACCATGCGCACACCCTGACGGACGACGCGGGCAAGCCCCTGGGGATCATCCACCGCGACGTCAACCCCCGGCACGTCTACGTGGGGGCGCACGGCGAGGTGAAGCTCGCGAACTTCGGCGCGTCCTATTCCGTGGTGATTGGACGTGAAGAGTCGGCCGCGCACCTCGTCTGGGATGACGTGGCCTATGCCTCACCCGAATACCTGGAGCGGCTGCCGCTGACCCCGCGCTCCGACGTCTTCAGCCTGGCCCTGCTGCTGGTGGAGCTCTTCACCGGCAAGCATCCCTTCGACGTGCAGGACGTGCCCCACCCAACCATCCGCCTGAGTCCGCCGCGGGTGGAGGTCCCCCCGCTGCCGCTGACGCAGACACGGGTGCGGCTGGCCAGCTTCGGACCCGCGCAGGTCGAGGCGGCGGTGAAGCGGCTTTCGCTGGACGTGAAGCAACTGCTGCACGCCGCCCTGCGCATCGAACCCCAGGAGCGGATCGCCACGGCGGAGGACATCCGTGACGTCCTTCGCGCGGCGCTCGTCAGGCGGCACCCGGGCTACGGCCGCCAGGAAGCGGCCAACGAAGCCGCGCGCCTACTGGCGGAAGGGAGCGTGTTTGGCGAGGGCGGCCTCTTCCAGGAGGAACTGGAGGAGAGCGAGAGGAAGAAGTAGCGCGTCAGCGCGCCAGCACGGAGGCGACGTGCAGGAGGGCGTCCAGCTTCTCCGCGTCCAACTTGCGCGCCAGGTGCAGGAGGCGCCGCAGGTCCGGCGCATCCCCCTCCTCCCGAGGCGAAGGCTTCCGGCCCTTGCGCACGTCACCCTCCGGCGTCAGGCCCAGCATCGCTTCGGGGGAGACGCGCAGCTCGCGGCAGAGGCGGTAGAGGGATGGGACGCTGGGCAACATCTTGCCGCGCTCCAGGCGGCTGTAGACGGGGTGCACCAGTCCGATGCGCTCGGCGACTTCGGCCTGCGTCAATCCCAGCTGCTCGCGGGCGGCACGTGCCGCCACGCCAATGGTGATGCCGAGTTCTTCATTCATGGAGGGTGCGCAGCGTATCCGAGATGTCCGCTTCCGGCCCTCGCCCGCTGGATGGCGTGCGGACCCCGCTGGGAAGAGGCCGCATGCGAGAAGGGAGGACGCCATGAGGCCACCGCCTGCCGTCCTGCTGCCCGGGACCCAGGTGCTGGGCTACACGGTGGAACGACAGCTGGGCCAAGGCGGCTTCGGTACGGTGTACCTCGCGCGCAACGCGGGACAGCCCTTCGCGCTGAAGCTGTTGCACCTGCCGCGAGTCGGGGCACGGGTGGAGCGTGAGGTCTCCATCCTCCTGAAGCTGCACCACCCCCATGTCGTGGGCCTCCAGGGCTACGGGCTGTGGCCTCCGGGCGAGCCGCACTTCGCGGTCATCGTCATGGAGTACGTGGACGGACGCCGGTTGGACGTCTGGGCGGACGAGGAGAAACCGTCGGCACGGCAGGTGGCGCGCGCGGTGCTGGATGTGGCGCGGGCGCTCGCCGCGACGCACGCGGCGGGGGTGCTGCACCGGGACGTGAAGGAGGCCAACGTCATGGTGCGCGCCTCGGACGGCCTGGCCAAGCTGGTGGACTTCGGGATTGGCGACTACACGGGCGCGCGCGGACTGACGAAGGACATCCTGCCGCCGGGAACGTCGGAGTACCGCGCCCCCGAAGCGTGGCGGTACTTCCGGCAGCACGCGCGGGTTCCTGGTGCCCGCTACGTGGCGAGCGCACCGGATGACCTGTGGGCGCTGGGCGTCGTCCTCTACTGGCTGCTGACGGGGCGCAAGCCCTTCGACGGTGGGGGCGACGCGGAGTTCATCGAGGCCGTGCTCACCCGGACACCCTCGCCACCGTGCGAGGTGAACGAGCGCGTGCCTCAAGCGTTGAGTGACGTGTGCATGGGGCTGCTGGAGAAGACACCCGAGGTGCGCACGCCGAATGCTCTCGCCGTCATGGCCGCACTGGAGGAAGTCCTGAGGGGCGCGGACGCAGCGTGGGACGTGCCCCTGTGCGCCGCGTCCGGCGAGGACACCGCGACGACGGAGGGCGAACAGGACCGCGTCGAGAAGTGGCGGAACCAGCCAATGCACCAGCCTCGGCAGGACGTGCGTGCGCCGACGACGGTGAAGCCACTGCATCCCTTCCCGGCGTGGGCGGTGGTGCTGACAATCCTGGCGGTGGTCGCCGCGGGAGCGCTGCTGCGCGGGACGGCTCGATCTCCAGGGACGGTCACGCCTCGTCAGGAAGTAGCGCACGCTGGCAAGTCATCTCAATCTGACCTGGCTGCGGCTCCCAGAGGGCCCGAGGCCATCGCCGCGGCCGTCGCACTTCCCGCGACGTTCCAGGAGGTTGCCGCCACCGTGACGAGCCAGACGCCAGAGACTCCCTCCCTTCCGCTCCCTTCGAATCCCGCGAGGAAAATCCGGAGCGTCATGACCCGTGCGGCGGGCGCGGCGGCCTGCACGGCCTTGATGGCCTGCCCTGGCCCACAGGTGCGCCCACCACCACCGCCCGAGCCCTGCCCCATAGGATCGGTGAAGGCCATGCAGGAACGGGGCTTCGTGATGGGTGACAAGTACATCGCAGCCTTCGACTTCTCGCAGCCACGCATCATGTCGGTGTCCGAAGGTCCCACCCAATTTCTCCTGGCCGACGACGTGAGAGACATTCCGAGCGGTACGGCACTGTCAGGCCGGCTTATCGTGAGGGACCGCGTCTATGGGCGCTTGACGTGGGCGACGACAAAGGCAGGCGACAGCTTTCCTGTGTGTCTGGAGGTCTTCGCGGAGGAGGGAGGCCGGGGCATGGCGAGGGAACCTGGAGACGACTCACCGTCGAGTGCCCGGGTCTTCACCACGGTGCGTGTAAAGGCGGTGCGTGAGTTCGAGTAGCAGGCTTGCCTGGGAGACGCCGCCAAGTGACCTCTTCCTCCACGGTTGTCCTCCTGGCGCTCCTGTCCGCGAGCGCGGCGGCATTCGCTCAATCCGAGAGCTCGGCCTCCGTGCCGGGCGCCCGGCGCATCGAGCTGCCTCCTGACGGGAGTCCATCCATCGCGGAAATCGCGGTCAGCGCAGGGCTCTCCACGGGCCTCTACTTCGACTCGGACCTGGTGCGTGAGGGCATCGAGTTGGAGGGGCGGGAGCGCTTCTCGCTGGTGGACATCGGCCAGGCTACCCTCCGCCTGATTCCGTCTTCGCGTGTAACTCCTGGCGAGCACTTCCGGCTCGTCGTGCGCTTCAGGGATGGTGCGGCGCCGGTGAGTGCATCCTTTCTCCTCTGGGTGCATCCCGCGAAGGCGGAACCTCTCGTCGAGGTCTATCGCGGAAAGCGGACGCTCGAGACCTATCAACAAGAGACCCGGGAGGTCCGTGCGGAGTTGGAGCGCTGCCGGGACGAGACCTCACGGTTGATGGCAGAGAATGAGGCTCCGGCCGGGCTGGCGGGACTCCTCTTCACCGGAACCCTGGATGAGAACGGTGTGGCGGGACGCATCGTGACCAAGGACATTCTTCTGCTGGCTGGAAGTGCCCTGAAGGCGATCTCCGTCACCACCTACCGAGCCACGAAGGCTGTTGCCGTCGTGGTCAAGCTGACGACGAAGGCGGGGGAGCAGTCCTGGATCTCGAAGGGGGCGACACTTCGGGGCAGGAGCGGAGCGGAAGTGAAGGTACTCCGCATCTGGCAGCAGCCATCCAGTCCCATGGGTGAAGCCCGGAGCATCGTGGTCGAAGCCGAGGCCCCAGAGGCCGGTGTCCAGGGACCGTTCTCCTTGAAGCTCTGGGAGGACGGACCGCGCACCGTCACGCTGGGCAACGTGACGTTCCCCTGAAACCGGTGCGCCACCAATCGACCGCCTTCCGATGCCGCCGCCATTTCGGACCGGAGTGGAAGCATTCGAGGCGTCCGCCCTCCCCGGTGGGCTCCCTGGAGGTAGCCAATGCGCGTGAGTGTCGTGGCGCTGTTCGCGGCCTTGCTGATGGTGGGCTGCGCGGGCGTGGAGACTTCTTCAGCAAGAGGAGGCTCACGGGTCCTCCGGCAGCGTGCCGCCCATCCATCGGAGGCTCCCGGAGACGACGAGTCCGATGAGGAAGCGGACGCCCAACGCCTCCACCGGCGTCCCTTCGCCCGCATGCCGGTAGGGACGGTCATCCTCGCGCCTCCCGGGAAGGTCTCGCGGCAGGCCCTGGAGATGGGCCTGCTGGACGTGGACGCCTTCGAGAAGTTGCTGGTGCGCGCCGGCCTGGAGGACGTGGACGAGCTGCCCCTGCGCCGCAATCCCTTCACTCCGGATGACGCGGTGGAAGTGCTGGGCCGGTTGATGGAGAAGCCGGTGACGCTCGGCACCTTCCCGCCTCGCATGGCGGCGGGCTTCCTCCTGCGGGAGGTGTTGGAGCGCGGCGAGGTTTCCCGCGAGGAACTGGCACGGCGGGTGGCGCGCTTCGCCCGCGAGCAGGTGGCGGTGCTGAGGCCTGACGGCTACCTCGCGTGGGCACTCAACGGCCACACGCAGCAGAAGGTCGCGCCCATCCAATGGAGAGAGGGCGCCTTCCGCGCGGGCAACTTCGAACTGGGCCGCTTCTACAGCGGCAAGGGCGGTGTCTTCCGTCAGGTCGATGCGCAGCTCCAGGCATCGGACTCGCGGCCTCTGGCCGAGGTGTACGACGACGCGGACGTCCTCGGCCGCTCGCTGGATGGCGCCGAGGACGCCTTCGTGGAGCTGTACCACGCGCTGGGGCAACTCCTCTCCCGCCCCGCGGACAGCATCGCGGGACTGCGCAACCTCCCTGCGGGCGTCGTAGCCCTCATTGCTTCGTCACCCGAGTACTGGGAGCGATTCCAGTACATGACGGCCGGCGAGCAGATCCGCGAGACAGCCCGGCTGTCGACGGGGGTGCTCGCCACCTGGGGCTCGGCGTCGGCCACGACGCGGACGCTGAAGGGACTGGCGTCGGGCGCCGAGGCCACTCTGCCCGTGCTGTCGCTGTCGGCAGAAGGTGTGCTGGTGCTGGAGCGCGTCTCCGTGCCGGTGGGACGCGCGGCGGCGGTGTTGAGCAGCGGCCCCGGGGCGGCCATCATCCTCCAACGAGTCGATGACACCGTGGGCGATGGAAACGGTGGAGGTTCTCCACCGAGCGGGCCGCAGGGCTATGCGTCCTTCAAGTCGTTCAAGCGGGCCATGGGTCCGGCGGGGAATGGGAAGGAGTGGCACCACATCGTGGAGCAGACCGACGGGAACGTGGCGCGCTTCGGGCCACAGGCGCTCCACAACACGGAGAATGTTGTTCCACTCGACAAGGCACTTCATAACTCGGTGAGTGCGTTCTATTCGTCGCACCAGTATCGGATCACAGGCTCGACGTCGCTGACCGTTCGGCAGTGGCTGAGCACCCAATCATTCGAAGCCCAATCTGCATTCGGGCTGCGCGCAATGGAGAATATTCGGAACGGACTATGGTGACGGAAGCCCTTCAGAAACTCGTCGAGAAGTTCGCGCAGCATGCAGCGGCACAAACAGAGGCCATCATGCAGGGGGACGCGAAAGCCGCGAACAAGCACGCGAATGAATCGATTGCAGCGTTCAAGCGGCTGAGGACCCAGGGGGATGTGGGACGGGATGCGCTCGCAACCCTCTTCACCCATCCACGGATGGACGTTCGAACGGCAGCGGCGGCATTCCTCCTGCGGTATCGCACCACTGAAGCAAAGGCGGTGTTGGAGGAGGCTTCGAAGGGAAAAGGGCTGATCCCGTTCGAGGCCCAGGAAGCCCTGAAGCGATGGGAAGAAGGAACCTGGTCCCTGGACCCCGCTTGAACGAATCCCCCGCTACGCCCCACCGCCCTGCCACGTGAGCATCCCCATCACGCCCACGTCGCGCGCGCCCCCCGCGTGGAACCTCCAGGGCACCGCCACGCCGAACTCCAATGACTTCAGCGGGCGCGCCAGCAACCCCGGTGAGAGGAGCACGGTGGACGTGCCGTCCTCGTCCCGCCACCCCGCCTCCACCATGGGCCGCAGCGGCCCCAAGGCCAGCACCGCTCCCGCCGCGAAGTCTGGATGCAGCTCGCTGCCCAGGCCGCGCACGCCGGGCAGTTCCTCCGCCTTGAGCTGGAGGTTGAAGCCCACCGGGCCCACGTCCTGATACGCCAGCAGGTACGGCTCGAAGCCCGGGCGGAAGCGGTCGTCCGCGAGCTCCCGCGTGGCCTCCAGGTCCATGCCCACGCTGAGCGTGAAGCCTCGCTGTCTGTCATTGACCAGCGCCAGACCGATGCCCGCCTCCGCCGTGTCCAGCCCGCGCGGATCCTCCGGCGTCGTCAGCGCCACCTTCGCCTCCAACTGCACCCGGTCGCTGACGCCGTACTCGCCGCGCACGGGCAGTTCGAAGCGCGTCTCGTCCTCCTGCCGCGTCCACTCCAGCCCCGTGCCCAGCTCCACCTGCCCCCGCTGCTGCGGTGGCGCCCCGTCTCCCAGGAAGAACTCCTGCACCCGCCCCTGCACCCCTTCCGCCGCGACCGCTGGCACCGCGAAGAGACCCAGGACTCCCACCGTGACGAGCTGCCGTGCGTTCGCCATGTCAGCAGGGTGGACACGGCCCTGAGGCTCCGGGGCCTCCCCACCGTGCGCCCCACCGCTCGGCCGCACGCCTGCTTCCATGGGAACAAACACCCAGGCGCTCCGCGTGGAGGCTTGCATCACCGTGCGTGAGGGTGGCAAAGCCTCGGGACCATGACCTCCGCCGCCATCAAGCCCGCTCTCATCTTCGCGCGACACACCGTGGCCCTGCTGGCCCTGGGCCTCACCGCCTGTGGCGGCAAGGACGTGCGCCCGGGTGATGACCCCTCCCCCGATGAGAACCCCGCGACGGACCCCTGCGTGGAGAGCACCACCGCGGATCCAGCCAGTGGCACGTGCGCGCCGCTGCGGTTGCAGTGCGCCAGGGACCTGAGCGGCTTCAAGACGGACCGCTACGTCTGGCGCGACCGCGACTGCCACGTGCGCTCCGTGTCGCTCGTGCGCAACGACGCGGCGGACCCCGCGGGCTGGAACGGCGGCTACATCCGCCGCTACACCTACGAGGTCGCCGGTGCCGAGCGCACCTGCGATGGCCAGAACCCGCAGGTGCCCGGCTGGGGCATGGTGACCAGCCACCTGAAGGACGGCCAGACGTGGGGCGCGTGGACACAGGACGTGCGCGGCACCGGCCGCTTCGTCTTCAAGGGCGCGCACCACGCATTGCACGAGCTGAAGTGGCCCCTGTCGCTGGACGGCCACGTGGTGCAGGTGACCGTGCAGTACCTGTTCGCCACCGGCCGGGACCACCCGCTGTATGCCATCACCCACGACGCGTCCGGCTTCCCCGCGAACCAGATTGAAGCCGACGTGCGCTCGCCCTACGGCGACCTGGGCTTCGACGGCAACGCCAACACGGACATCGCCGGCCTGGGCTGGGGTGACAAATACCGCTTCGTCACGCTGTCCTCGCCCGTGACGCTGAACACCGGCTGGGACTACCGCGAGCTCAACGTCGTCCCCTACACGCGCATGTGGACCGCCGCGCCGGACGCGGAGATGGGCGCGGTGCAGACCCAGACGTGGGAGCAGAAGGCCGCGGGCGGCTACTGGCTGTATCCGCAGTGGGGCACGCGCCACGCCAACGGCCCCATGCCCGAGGACTACAACTGGGCCTACCAGCTCAACCAGTACGAACTGCCGTCCGTCACCAACTCCCACCGGCTCGCGTGGGGCAGCAACTTCGGCGCGGTGGGAATGTCGCAGTACCCGCGCCTGGGCGACAACGGCGTGATGCTCTCCGGATATCCCTACCAGAGCTATTCCGTCTTCATGGTGCTGGGCACGCACGCGGCCAACCCCGTGCTGTCGCTCGTGTCGGAGGTGGAGGCCTGGCAGGGCGTGAAGCTCACCGCCTCCGAGGGCTCCGTGCGCACGCGCGGACCGGGCGGAGTGGGCCGCTCGGACGCCGTCGCGTATGACGTGGCGGGCTACAACCCCGTCTACGCCACGTGGGAAGCGGAGGCCGCCTCCAACCGCGTGACGCTGACGTTCGACACCGCGGGCCGCACGCTCGCGCACCCCATGCTCGTGGTGCACGGCTACACCGCCGCCAGCGCGCCGACGACGGTCAGCCTGGATGGCCAGGCGCTGACCCCGGACACGGACTACTTCGCTTCCGTGGACACGGAAGGCAAGGCGCTCTGGCTCACGCTCCAGCGCGACCTGAAGGGCTCCGCCACCCTCAAGGTGGAGTAGCCACACCCAGGAGACAGGCCCCTGGCACCGTCGTGGGTGCCCGGGGCCGTCGTCCCGCTGCTTCACGCCTGGGCGTCAGTCCGCGGTGCCGCTGCCGCCGTAGCCCTGCGGGGCCTGCGAGCGCAGCCGCTGCCACTCGGCGCGGGCGTCCTGCTCCACGCGCTTCTGCTCGCCCACGCGGCGCCGGGCGTCCTCCACGCCGCGCTTGGCCTCGGCGACGGCGGACATGAAGTTCGCCTCGGACATCTCCTGGGCGCGCACGTCCCCGCTCTTCTCCAGTGCCTTGTACTGGGCCAGGTTGAGCTCGGTGTCCGCCACCTTCAGCTCCGCGTCGCGCAGGTCCTTCTCCGCCTTGGCGGTGTCCGTCTTGCGCTCGTGCCAGGCCACCTCGGCGTCGGCGGCGATGCGTCCGGCATCGGCGCCCTGGAGCCGGATCTTCGCCTGCGCGATGGGGCTCTGCTGGCCGGTGGCCTCGGCGGCCTTCACCGCGGCCTTCTCCGCCTCCATGCGGCTTTCGGCGGCGTCGCCGTTGCGGCGGGCCACTTCCGAGGCGCGCTCGGCGTCGCGCACCGCCACCTCGGCGCGCGTCACGTTGTCGGCGGCCTTGGTGCGGGCCAGCTGCGCGTCACGCACGGCGCCCAGCTGCTCCTCGGGGACGCGGGCCATCATCGCGTCGTCCACGCGCGCGGCCTTCGAGCTGCTACAGCCAGCGAGGAACGTCATGGACGCCCCCAACGCCAGCCCCATCACCCAATGACGCTTCGTCCTGTTCTGGAACATGATCTCAAACCCCCGTACGAAGATGACTGGGGAAGAACCTAGACACGCCTCCGCTACACGACAGGCGCCACGGACGCCGCCGTTCCCCCTGGAATCCGTTCGGGTCCGAGACGGCCGGAGAGCAGGCAGGCTCCGGTCTTTTCCCTCTCAGCGCCGTTGCGGTCCGGGACTTTCGTCACGGGGCATGTCCCAACCCGGACGCGGTGCGTGTCTCAAGGTCGCGCGAACGACGCGCCACCAGGGAGAGGGACCACATGAAGCGGACCGGATGGGGATTCGTGCTGGGAACGGGCTGCGCGCTGATGATCGCGGCCTGCGGTGCCGGGCCGGAAGAGGAGTTCGACGACGCCGAGGGCACCGAGTCCGTGAAGATGAGCATCTCCCTGGCGGGTGACGCGTGCGGCGTCACGGCGGCCGCGGCGACCGTGAGCGCGCCGGACCTTCCGCCCTCCTCCCCCCAATCCCTCTACGTGGGAAATGGCTACATCGAGGGCTACCTGAGCAACATCCCCGTCGGGTCCCGGCGCGTCGTGGACGTGCGGGCCTACAACCGGGCGGGGCTGGAGGTGTACGCCGGCAGCGCGGCCGTGGACGTGTACCAGGGCTCCGTGGCGTACGCGCAGCTCCAGCTGAAGCGCAATCCACAGAACTGCCCGGGCACGGGGACGGGCGACATCTACATCATCGGCACGTTGGAGGGCACCGGCCCCGGTCCGTCCTACGACGCGGGCACGGCCTACGACGCGGGCCCGGGTCCGTCCTTCGATGCGGGCGCCGCGTTCGACGCGGGCTAGAACGCGCGGAGGTGCTGTAAGCCCTCAGGTGCCCCGGCCGTAGAACCACGCGGTGAGAGCCAGGCGGGAGGCGTGGGCGGGCAGCACCTCGTGCTCCAGCCGCTCGCTCAGGAACACCACCAGGCGGTCCAGCACGGGCGCCACCTCCACCGGGGCGCCGGTGTCCTCCGGGAAGAGGCGCAGGAGGCCGCCGTCCTGCGGCGTCCAGCCCGCGTTCGCGTACCAGATGGCGGTGAGCCGGCGGTTGGACTGGCCCGGGAACGCGTCGCGGTGACGGGCGTAGTGCGCGCCGCCGCCTGGGTAGCAGGCGAGCTGCACGTCGAAGCGCCCCAGCCCCAGGTACGCGCCCGAGGACACGGCCTCTCCCAGCGCCTGGAAGCGATGCCACAGGGCTTCGAGTTCGGGGGCCGCGCCGGGCAGCACCCATTCGATGTGGTCGCCGCGCACGGAGGTGTCGAGCGAGTGGTCCGCGCCGCGCCGGATGCCCGCGGGCTTCAGCGTCCCGGCCTCCACGCGCGCGAGCGCCGCGGCCCGCACCGCCAGGGCCCGCGCCTCCCCGAGGAAGCCGTCCCGCACGAAGTACCCGTGCGAACCCAGGGCCTCCACCTCCGCGTCCGTCAGCTCCACCGTGTCTCTCCATCCCGAGCGCCTGTCCGGAAGCCCGCGTCCGCACGCTGCCCCAGGACGCCCCTGTTCCGGAAGCGGGTAGACTTCCCGCCATGGCGAAGAACGTCTCGCGAGCCCTGTCCCTCCTCGCCGCGGTCGCGCTCGGCGCGCTGGGGGCCTGGGTGCTGCTGCGTCCCGCGTCCTCCCGGCTGCCGGATACAGCGGCGGTGGTGGAGCAGATGCGGGAGGTGGCCCGGCTGGAGACGCTGGACGTGTCCCTCTACAAGAAGGTCACGTTCACACCGGAGCCGCAGGCCACGGACGCGCTGTGGAAGGACGTGCTGCTCTGGGCCAGCTACACGCTCCAGAACCCGCACGGCCGCGCCATCGTGTTCGCGGACGCGCACCTGGGGTTCGACTTCCAGCGCTTCGATTCGAGCCACCTGCACGCCGTGGGCACGCGCGTGGACGTGCTCCTGCCGCCCATGCAGGTGACGGTGGCGCTGCGGCCCGGGGAGACGGAGATCATCGACTCCAACCTGGACAGCACGCAGACGGCGCAGCTCCTGGAGAAGGCGCGTCTGGCTTTCGAAAAAGAGGTGCGGCAGGACCGGCGCCTCCAGGAGAAGGCGCGGCAGTCCGCGGAACGCTCGCTGCGGGGCCTGCTGCTCACGCTGGGCTTCCGCGAGGTGCGGTTCGTGGAGACCCTGCCGGTGGGGAGCGCGGGATGACCGAACGTCTGGAGTTGATTCAGGGAGACATCACGCGCTTCGCGGTGGATGCGGTGGTGAACGCGGCGAACTCCGCGCTGTCCGGTGGCGGCGGCGTGGATGGCGCCATCCACCGCGCGGCGGGTCCGGAGCTGGTCGCGGAGTGCCGCACGCTGGGCCGCTGTCCCACCGGGGAGGCACGCATCACGAAGGGCTACCGGCTGCCCGCGGCACACGTCATCCACGCGGTGGGCCCCGTGTGGTGGGGCGGGGACCGCGGCGAGGACGCACTGCTGGCTTCGTGCTACCGCAGCGTGTTCGCGCTGATGGAGCAGCACGGGCTGCGCACGGTGGCGTTCCCCTCCATCTCCACGGGCAGCTACAGCTTCCCCATCGAACGGGCCGCCCCCATCGCGTTGCGGGAGATGCGAGAGGCACTGGCACGTCGGCCGGAGCTGGAGCGCGTCACCGTGGTGCTCTTCAGCGCGCGCGATTTGAAGGTGTATCAGGAGGCGCTCAGCGCTCCGTAGTGCCGCATCAATTCCCGCGCGCCCAGGCCCAGTCTCCCACAAACCCTTCCCAGTCCTCGGCGGTCACACCGTCAGGCCGCCGAGGATGGGACCGCAACACACTGGCCTGCCAATCGGATTTCTGGATGGGCCAGGCCCGTGTGATGGCGCCAGGCGACGTCCCACCACTCCTCGGGTTGTCGTGCTCGAACCGGGTCGGATGGGTGATGACAGGCCAGAGCCCCAGCAGAGGAGGCATGGCGCCTTCAAGCAGGGCGGCGTGGATCCGGTCATGCCCATCCACCACCAACCACTTTTCTGGCAGTTCCATGTAGAGCAGCAACGCTGGAGGGAGCGTTCCGTCCCGGACGTGCTTTCGCCAGGCCTTCACGCGGCTGGCGTCAGGACGTGAAGGCTCCCGCAGGGCCAGCACCGCCCCCATCTTCGCTTCTGGCCAGAGCTGGGCGTCCGAGCTGCTCCACGACCATCGCTCGACCCAGAAAGGGTCGAAGCGCAGCGCGGTCTCCAAGGCGTAGGGCGACGCCGGTGGATAGCCAGGACCATTGCCCGGCGGGGAGTTGAGTTGGGCACGCTCTTCGGGAACCACCCGCAGCGGATGCAGGGACCAGCGACCGGAATGGAGCACGGTGGCGGTCGCGGCCTCCAACTCGCGCGCGAAGTGCCACGTCCAGGACTCCCACCAGCTCCGGGAACCCGATTCATGGGGCACGCCCCGCGCCTGCGTGGCCTGGATGGGCGCAAGGGCCCAGGGAAAGGGCGGACGGGCGGGCCCTCTCAGGACGCCACAGCAGGACCAGCGGAAGTGGATGCGCATCCAGAAAAGCGGCTGCCCCTGGCTCATCAGCCGGATCCCCTCCTCCGAGGAGGCCTCGAAGTGCAGGGAAGGCCGCTGCCGCCAGATTCCTTCATGCGGCACGACCATGCCCAGCCCCGGGCCCGAGGACGCCCGCCACTCCCTGTCGTCCGGCCCCACGATGAAGCGTCCCGCCATCTGGCCCTTCGTCCCTTCCACGGCCGGGTGCTTCATCCCGGCCGCAACACATCGCCGTCCAGCGCGAACACTCCGTTCGGTGCGTGCCCCAGCGCTGCGAGCCTCCTCACCGATTCACCGTCCGAGTCGCGGTACAGGAGCGCCACCTCGCGCCGGCCCAGGCTCACGCGCAGCGGGCCTCCGCCCTTGGCTGCCTCCAGCCTTCGACGCTGCGACCATTGGAATTCACCCAATCATTTTCGTCAGCGCACAGACGACATGTTCTCTAGAGGAGAACTGATTCGCCGCCGCAGGGGCCCCAAGCCTAAGCAGCAGTGCGCCTATCCTATCAACAGGGCACTCTGCGATGCTTGATACTAGCGCTGGGCATCCGCAAGTGCACCTCACGTATATCTTGCCCGCGAGAATAATTTCTCCTGCGGCGATCACTCCCCTCCACCTGAACACCCGCACAGGCAAGCAAACCCCAGGACATATAGGGAGGCTGGGTGGCCCAAGACCCAATTGGTGAAAACGACCAAGGCCCTGCAATACTATCATCCAATCAGACAGGTCCGCCGCTAGGACACTTGCCCCCATCAATTACACCAAGCGCCCCTCCCATCTCCTCAGTGTCCGCAGAACAGTTCACCCAGCAAACTTGACGATTAACATATGAGCACCAGCCCAAGCCCCTCAGACACAGACATCATTCGCGCTCTAGAACTCGTAACAGAAGACCAGCGCGGAGATCTGTTTTACAAGCACCCTTTTGAGATCGACATTCTCAAGAGAGACCTATCGTGGCTTGAGCGCATCTCCACACAACTCGCCGAAAACAAGTACACTGCAGCGCAGGCCCGACCTGTAGATGTCCCAAAGCCCGGATACCACATTCGCCCGGCGGCACACCTCTCACTAGAGGACCAAGTCGCGATAAGCTACCTCCTAATTAAGTGCAAGCAAACAATAAGCAAGGCCATCTCCTGGTCGGAAGGAACAATTCGCCAGTCTCATTGGATCTCAGAAGGAGGCAGTTGGTTTAAGGACGCATACAGCGGATGGAAACACTTCCGCGAGAAGTCCATTCAAACCATCCTTAATGGCGCGAAATTCGTCTTCATCACCGACATTTCTGGCTACTACGAAAACATAGACCTATCAAAACTTTCTTCGGACCTCAAAAACCTAAGCATTCCCACAAAGACAGCTGATCAGATCTCAAGTTGCCTAAACAAGTGGGCTGGGCCGAGGCGGCGAGGCATTCCTCAAGGCTACAATCCGAGCCATCTACTTGGAGAACTCTACCTAGACTCATTCGATCACAACCTACAAGACGAAGGCTTTACGCATCTCCGCTATCTCGACGACATCCGAGTTTTCGCCAGAACAGAACAAGAAGCGCGGCGAGCACTTCATAGAGTGACCGTGCTCCTTCGTGAACGCGGACTCAACCTCCAGACATCAAAAAGCAAGATATTGTCGGGAGATGAAGCAACCGCCCTTTTTGATGGCGTCGCTCCAATAATAAAGAACGTGAGCGAAGAAATCGCTAAAGAGCTCGATCTACTGGAAGAGATTGGCTACGTCGGAATGGAAGAGTCCAGACGAGCACTAGAAAATCTTTCATCTCCACCTCTCGAAGTACTCCAGCGAACCTGGAGACAGTTCGAACAGGGAAGTCTAGGCGGATTTGACAAGACCCTTTTTCACTATCTTTTGAACCGTCTAGGCAAGGCCAAGGTTCCTGATGCAGTTGATTATAGCCTGCGACTGCTGACTGAGCGCCCAGAAGAAACATCCACATGCCTCCACTATCTTCAGCAGACAAATGGGCGGGAAGCCGAGATCGCCAAAGCGGTAGCTGAAATAATCCAGAGCCGCGACACCCTCTTCATCCACCAAGTCTACACCTGCCTGAGATGGCTATTCGACAACAAGCTTAGAATCGAATCAGTAGTAGAGCACTGTCGCTCGCTCTCCACTTGGTCGCCAGAACGTTTTATTGTTCGCCCATATGCAATTGCATACATTGGTCTCTTTGCGTCACTCAGAGACTTCGAGCGCCTGGAAGGACTCTATAGAGACTCTTCCGACTGGCTAGATCGAGCAACTGTAATCTGTGCCTATCGGAACGCCATCATCGATATGCGGAACGCCTTTTATGGCCGAGTCAGAGGCGAACACGAGCTAGTGGACAGAGCAATCGCATACTCCAAAGCCGCATAGAAGCGTCCATGTCGACAGGCCATTTGGCGGCGGCCGATCGAGCAGAGACTATTCTCAAAATCAAAGCGTTCGTTCACGCCAAAAACAAATATGATCCCTCCAACAGGAACACCCCAGGCACTCCGTCCGGCGCATGTCCCAGTTCAGCAAGCCTCCGCACCGATTCACCGTCCAGGTCGCGGCACAGGAGCGCCACCTCGCGCCGGCCCAGGCTCACGCGCAGCGGGCCTCCGCCCGTGGCGGCCTCCAGCCTGCGACGCTGCGACTTCGTGAGCAGCCGTGCGCCGTCGTGCCCGTCGCCGCCCGCCACCGCCCAGATGCCGGAGAACGCCTCCGCCAGCCGCACCTCGCCCTGGTCGATGACGACGGGCCGCACGTCGGCGGGACGCAGCTCCAGGTTGTGCCACGCCGCCGCGTCCACCGCTTCCAGCGTGAGCCCCGCTTCCTTCAGCGCGGAGACGGGCAGGTAGCGCACGAACTCCGCGTCCTCCAGCACGTAGAAGACCTCCAGCCCCGCAGGCCCGGGACGGAACAGCGCGCCCTGCGTCCCCGCCACGAAGCCGGAGGGCCGCAACACCGGGCGCAGCGTGTCCAATGACACACCCGTGGGCCCCACGCCCGAGGACAGGCCGCCCAACCTCGACGCCAAGGCGTCCACGTGCGCGGTGAGCCCCTGCGCTCCCGGTGCCTCGCGATACGCGGCATACAGCGAGCCCACGTCCACGCGGCCCACACCGCCCGAGGCCAGCTTCACCAGCAGGTCGCGGCCCTGGCGCCGGAAGGCCACTCCCGCCCGGCCCAGCGCGGCGGTGAGCGCGGCGGTGAACTCCGGGCGCAACACCTGCTCCTCTGGCATGGGAGGCGGAGGCAGGTCCACGGCCTCCAGCTCCGCGCGCAGCAGCTTCGCCTCCGCGTCGAAGGGGTCGCGCTCCACCGCCTCGGCCACGTAGGCGCGGGCGCGCTCGCCCTCTCCCTGCCGCAGCGCGAGCACGGCCAGCACCTTGAGCGCCTCCGGGTCACCCGGGCTCAGTGCCAGTGCCTCCCGCAGCTCGGCCTCCGCTTCGCGGTGCCGCTCCAGGCCCAGCAGCGCTCGCGCGAGGCCCAGGCGCACCTGGAGGTCCTTGGGGAAGTCACGCCGCAGGGCCTGCATCAACGGTAGGGCCTCCCGCTCCGCGTCCGCGTTGACCAGCGCATGCGCCACGGTGAGGCGCAGCGTGGGGCCGGGAGCTCGCGCGGCCTCGGCACGCAGCGACTCCAGCTCCGCGCCGCTGAGCACTTCACCCGCCTCCACCTTGCGGCGCAGGCGCTCCAGTTCCGCCGGGGAAATCACGCGCGGACAATAGTGGTCCACGCCAGCAGCGCCCAGCCCGGAACGCTGTCGTACTCCTGGCCCGACACCAGCCCCCTCGGGCGGATGAAGAAAATCGACGGTGCCGCGATGGCTTTTCCTGCGCCTCGCATCTTTGGGAATGAGGGAACCATTTCATGAGTGAACCACATACCGCTCCCCCCGCTGGACTCATCCTGCTGTCCCATCCGGAGCAACGCCCCATCACGCCACTAGAGGCGGTCCAGGCACTGCCCCCCAGCGCAATGAGCCTTCCGCGCGTCACGGTGGAAATCGACATGGCGGATGCCGCACAGCAGGCCATCCGCTCTCGGGACTGGAGCGCAGCCCACCGAACCCTGGAACAGCTGTTCAAGGACCAACTGGAACCCCAACTGAAGCAATACCCCGGCTACCGGGTGGTCTATCTGGGCTCTTCCTCCATTCCGCTGACGCTCTATCTCGGCGCACGCGTCCATACATGGAGGCAGATCGAGGTCATTCCCCACCACCACGTGCATCGGACTTGGGGATGGCACTCTGAGCCTGGAAGTCCTGCGGCGCGACTGGCGCCCATGCGGCTTCCCACCGAGCGGGACAGGACTCCTGGAGAGGCTGTCATCCGGGTTTCGACATCCCATGTCGTCGACCCCCAAATGACTCGCAGAGTCGTACCGACACCCATGGTGGAGATCGACATCGCGCTGGAGCAGCCCTCCGAGGACGCCTTCTCCACGCCGGATGAGATGCAGGCGGTGGCCAGTGCCTTCCGGCAGGCCCTGGATGTGCTGGGGGACCAATTCACGGGAGTCCAGCGAGTGCACCTGTTCGCATCCGTCCAGCCCGGCATGGCGTTCCTGCTGGGAGCGCAGATCAGTCCGACGATGCATCCGGCCATTCAGACCTACCAGTACACCCGGAGCCAGGAGCAGGGAACGTTTCACGCGCCTGCCATCCTTCTCAATCAGCCGCCACCGCCAGAACGGATTCCCCTCACCGACGAAGCCATCCGCCGAGCCCAGGTGGACCGTGAACAGCTCGCGGCGGACCTGGAGCGAATGAAGGGGTTCGCGACCACTGCATCCAGGATCTCCTCCTCATGGCTTGCCCAGGTGCTCGGTCCGAAAGAAGGAACGGCAGGCGTTGCGCCCCACTGGACGCATCTTCCCACGCTCGGAGAGACGCCGCTGCACAACGCGTCCGTCGACCTTGACAGCCGGACGGTCCCCGACAGCTTCACATTCTCTCAGCGTGGGGCCTGGCAACTGGACGATGTATGGCTGGATCAACTCGCACGCCGGTTGGCAGACGCACCGTCACGGCAGCAAGCCTTGCGCTTGCTGGTCCTGCACGAGTTCGCGCATCGGGGGCCACAAGCACTGACCCGCTCGTCGAGCCGTGAAATCGGCCGCTTCCCCAAGGTTCTGGAGGAGGTCGACTACCAAGCCGATGTGTGGGCCATGCTTCACGAGTACGCGCTGACTTCTCTGCACCATCCTCGTGAAGCGGCAGACGTCAGGGCCTTCTTCATGAACATGGTTCTCATCGCCACGAACACAATGTGGGCATTCGATGACTCCGGCCCTCCTCCTGTGGAGTTCCAGGTCCGCCGTCTCAATCGCTATCTCATCTGGTACTGGCAGTACCTTCTGCTAGAGCGAGGCGCCGGAGCAGGACGTGAGACTCCGCTCGACTTCGTGCTCGGACTGTTGACCCACCGTCCCGTCATCGAACTGGCCGGCCCCAACGTCCACACCCACGATGAGCGCGTCTATTTCGCGCTCGACCATGCGCATCTGAACATTCCTGAACTGGCCATCTACCACCAGGGCCGCCTCTTCAGACACGGCGCTCGCGCGGACTTCTCGCTCACGGAACTGATGGCCCGCGTCCGCGCGCGCGATGGCGAGGGGATCCTGTCGGTCCTCCGCTCGGCCTTTGAACAGACGGTCCGCTGAAGGACCTCATCCCCCAGGAGTCACCATGACGATGCAGTCACGATTCCGGCGTTTCCACGAAGCCATCCAACTGAAGCGCTACAACGAGAACGCAGGGCTCGTCGAGAAGCGGGACCGCGTGCTGAGGCGGCTGCGTGAAAACGCGCCACGGTCCTTCGAATTCTTCAACCAAGGCAGCTATGCCATGGGCACCGGCATCAAGCCCCTGGATGGCGACTACGATATCGACGTCGCCATTGTCTTCGAGCTCAACCCTCACGCTTTTGACCCCGTCGAGGTCAAGCGCTGGGTCTACAGCGCGGTCGCGTCACACACCAGCCGGGTAGAGTGGCGGAGGTCCTGCATCACCGTCTATTATCAACAAGCAGGCGAGGCGGTGTATCACGTCGACTTGGCGGTCATGGCTCGCACTCCCAATTCGCGGGGCTTCCATCTCGCGATTGGCAAGGAGCACTCCGCCGACAGCCAACGCAAGTGGCAACCTGACGATCGGCAGGGCTTCATCGAAGCAGTGGAAAACCGTTTCTCTGGCGAGGAGGCAGCCCAGTTCCGCCGGGTCATCCGCTACCTGAAAAGGTGGAAGGATCATCACTTCTCCTTGGAAGGCCGGGCAGCGCCCACGGGCCTCAGCCTGACAGTCGCTGCCTACAAGTGGTTTCGGCCCAGCCAGGGCTCCACCTGGATGGGAACGGAGGAAAGCGACCTCGCGGCGACGCTCAACCTGGTCAAAGACATCCGACGTAACTTCAGCCAGGTCTGGGACTCGGATACCAATAGGAGCATTCCCCGCCTCTCGCTACAGTTTCCGAATGCGCCCTTCGATGACGTGCTGAAGCGAATGACCCATCAGCAGATGGAGGAATTCCACCAGCGCATCGTGAAGCTGGATGCCTGGCTGGAGCACGCGAATAGGACGGGCTCTGTGACATCCCTCACGTCCGCTTTCGGGGATGACTTTCCTGACGACTGAGTTGGCGCCCGCCCCTCAATGCGTTGCGTCGTGCGGATCCACCTGCCCGGTGGGTTCCTCTTCGGCCCGGCTCTGGGAGAGGAAGTCGTCCAGGGCGCCCACGTCGATGGGCTTGCGGAACACGGCATCCACCTGCGCGAGGCTCGCGCGGTTCTGTCCGCGCACGTCCATGCCGG
Organism: Corallococcus carmarthensis; assembly: GCF_003611695.1. Classification (GTDB taxonomy): domain Bacteria; phylum Myxococcota; class Myxococcia; order Myxococcales; family Myxococcaceae; genus Corallococcus; species Corallococcus carmarthensis. Next base: position 59,172 of record NZ_RAWE01000026.1, read on the forward strand.
TGACGATGGCCAGCAGCGCCTGGGGCGAGCGCTGCCGCACTTCGCGCGCCAGCTCCCAGCCCGTCATCTCCGGCATCACCGCGTCCAGCAGCGCGGCGTCGTAGGGATTCTTCTCCCACATGTGCAGGGCCACATCCGGGCTGTGCGCCACCTGCACGTCATAGCCTTCCTCGCCCAGCACCTCGGCCATCATCCGCGCGTTGTCCAGGTCGTCGTCCACCACCAGCACGCGGCGCGCGCGGCCCGGCAGTCGCGGAATGCCTCCCGGAGCCATCCGCGGCGGCGGGGGCGGAGCCTCGCCGGCCGAAGCGTCGCGGAAGCGCGGCAGCCTCACGAGGAAGCTCGCGCCTGAACCGTCGCGCCGGTTCTCCACCGTCAGCTCTCCGCCCCAGCGCTGCACCTGCGTGCGCGCCACCGCCAGGAACAGCGAGAACTGCGGCGCACCGGGGTCGCGGCGCAGCGGGTCGAACAGGCCCGCCAGTTCATCCTGCGCGTAGGGCCGCCCGCCGTCCTCGATGCGCAGGTCCAGCCAGTCCTCCCCCGCCGGGCGGGAGCGGACCGTCAGCGTGCCGCCCCCCTCCATGCGGTCGCGCGCGGACAGGAGCAGGTTGACGATGAGCTCGCGGAAGAAGCCCGCGTCCGCCTTCACGCCCCACGGGAAGCCCAGGTCCAGCTCCGTGTGCACGGGGTGCTCGCGCTGCTCCAGCTCGCCCCGGGCCAGCTCCAGCGCCTCGCGCACGGTCTGGTCCACCGGCACGTTGCCCAGGTGCTCCTCGGTGCGCTGCACGTTGAACTCCTGCAGCCGCGCGACCAGCTCGCCAATCTGGCGCACCGTCTTGTCCAGCGCCTCCACGTGCTCCGGCTTGTATTCGCGTTGCAAGAGCGTGATGCGCAGCCGCAGCACGTTGAGGAAGTTGTTGAGCGCGTGCGCGGCGCCGCTCGCCAGCTGCCCCAGCGCCTGCTGCCGGGTGCGCCGCAAGAGCTGTCCCTGGAGCCGGCGCACCTCGCCGTGCGCGTTCTCCAGCGCCTTGGTCTTCACGGCCGCCTCGGTGCGGTCGCTGAAGGTCTGGATGACGCCCGCCAGGACGTGGTCCTCCTCCCACACCGGCGTGGCGCTCATCTCCAGCGTGGCGTCCCCACCGCCGGGGCGCTCCACCTGCATCATCACGCCGCGCACCGGCGCCTTCTCGCGCAGCGCGCGCAGGAAGGGCATGTCCTGCACCTTGAAGGGCTCGCCCGTGGGATGCCGGGCGTTGACCTGCGTGAGCACCGGGCCCAGGGAGCCCGCGGCGCGCGCGCCCACCACCGCGCGCATGGGCACGCCCATCAGGCGGCTCACCGGCGGCGACGCGAAGGACACCATGCCGTCCGTCTCCGCCAGGAGGATGCCCACCTCCACGTGGTTGAGCACCGACTCCATCACCGCCGCCTCGCGGAAGCGGACCTCCTCCGTCTTGAGCACGCGCGCATACGAAGCCTGGGCGGACGCGTCCGCCTCCCACACCAGCTCCGACACCAGCTCCGCCACGTTCGCGTCGATGACGCCCTTGTTGCGGCGCGCGTAGACGTAGAGCAGCACCTCCTGGAGCGACTTGAACTCGCGCGTCAGGTCTTCGGGTTCGAAGTTCTGGTCGTACCGGAAGGCTCCGTGCGAGCGCACCACCTCCGGCCACAGCCGCACCGCGTCCTCGCCCCGGTCCTCGAGCAGCCGGGCAAGCTCATCCAGCAGGTGACGCAGCGGCGCGCGCAGGTCCCGGCCGGGGACCTCCACTTCGTACGTCTCCGCGCGCAGGCGCTTGGACCACAGGCGCGTGATGCGCTCGCCCTCGTCGGAGAGCAGGCCTGACAACGCGGAGATGGCGGAATCGGAAGAAGGCACGCTCAAGGGCGCACGATGCGCACGCCCCAGGCGTCCAGCCACCCGCCCCCCCTGCCCGCGCGGCGCGGCAGTGTCTGGCTGTCCACAGGGCGCCCTCCGTCAGGGGCCACGAGCGCCCGCCTGCCCGGCCGCCCTGGCCCCGGCGCGCGGCCGTCCCCAACTTCTCCGGCACGGATGAGCGTCAAGGAGCGCAGACAGAACGATCTGGAACAGCCGGTGCTCTCGCAGCAGGCGATGGCGCAGCTCTTCCGTGGCGAGCTCAGCCGTTCGGACACGTGGCGCACGCGCCTGGACACGACGACGAACTGGGCGCTCACCACGACGGCGGCGGTCATCTCCTTCGGCTTCGCGACACCGGCGAGCTCGCACGTCACGTTCCTGGTGGGCATCTGGATGGTGGTGTCCTTCCTGCTCATCGAGGCGCGGCGCTACCGCTATTACGATTTGTGGAACCGCCGGGTGCGCTTGCTGGAGGACGGCTGGTGGGCGCCCATGCTGCGGCGCGAGCCGGTGGATCCGGACGCGCTGCGCGAGCTGGCGGTGGAGATGTCCCGGCCGCAGATCCAGCTGTCGCTGTTGTCCGCCATCGCGACGCGGCTCAACCGGGCGTACGGCCCCATCCTCATCGTCCTGTTGGTGACCTGGTTCTTCAAGGTCTACAGCCACCCGCGTCCGCCTCGAGACTTCGCGGACTTCGTGCAGCGGGCGCACGTGGCCTGGCTCCCCGGGCCGGTGGTGATGGCAGGGCTCCTGTTCCTCACCGTGGCGGCGGCGTACCTCTTCACCGCGTCCTTCTTCATCCGGGCGCCGCTGGGTGAGCTGCGCACCCGTCCGCGCGGGCGCCGGGCAGCGCTGTGGGAGGCGTTCTACCGGCCCTACGCCATCCAGCGCCGCAAGCGCCCGCGCACCCCGAGCGCCCGGCCTGGCCCGCCGCGCCCGCCGGCCCCGTTCGACCACTGATCACCCGCCGAGCTGCGCGCCCACCTGCGCCATCAGCGCCATCACCCGGGCGCGCGTGGGGGCCTGGAGGTCCGGCCGCACCGCGAGCGCCTGGAGCATCTGGAACACGGGCGTGCCCCCTTCCAGGTGCTGGGCCGCGACCGCCAGCAGCGCGGGCTCCTCGCCTGACGCCAGCCCCCCGGACACCACCCAGGCCCGCAGGTGCTCCAGGGCGCCAGCGTCCAGGGTGCGCGTGTTCAGCGCCTCCAGCAGCGCCCGCTGCACGCCCCGGTCCTTCTCCGTCTCCAGCGCGTCCAGCAAGAGCCGCGTGGCAAGCTCCTGCGGGGCGGCGCGCAGCGCATCCGCCGCCGCGGCCCGCACGTCCGGGGACTCCGCGCGCAGGTGCGGCGACGCCACGTCCATCAGCCGCTCCGCCCGCGTGCCGCCCATCGCGCGCAGCGCGTGCGCCCGCGCCTCGTCCCCAGGGGCCTGGGCCACGGCGTTCTCCAGCGTCCGCACCGCGGCGCGCGCCTCCACGGAGTCTGGGTTCAGGTGCGACGACCAGACCCCCAGCGCGTACGACGTGGCCCGCTCCACCGGGACGTCGTGCTCCGTGCGGGCGCGCTCCAGCAGGCCGTTGATCATCACGCCCGTCTCCGGCTCCGGCTTCGTCAGGAACCCCGCGCGCTGCACCATCATCACGTACGCGCCCGCGTGCTCCCGGGCCTCTGGCGACTGGAGGAGCGTGCGCAGCGTGGCCTGCGCCTGCGCGTGCCCCGCGCCCACCAGCAGGTCCAGCATCAGCTCGCGCATGCCGGGCTTCGTGCCGGGCTTCAGGAACAGGCGCGCCAGCTCCTGGCAGCGCTTCGGCTCCAGCGTCAGCGCCGCGATGGCCCGCCGCGCGAACACGTCCAGCCCCGCGATGGCGTCCGGGCTGCTGGCGTCCTCCAGCGTCTCCAGCAGCTCGTCCACCGTCATCCCGTCCGCCTGGCCGCGCAGCGCCGCCATCTCCGGATCCATCTCGAAGGCAATCTGCGACGGCGTGCGAATCACCAGCTTCTGCTCGCCCGACGCCGGCAGGGGCTGCATCTCCCGCGACTGGTAGGTCAACCGCAGGCGTAGCCGCTTGGACAGGAGCACGCGCCCGTCCGTGCCTAGCGCGTCCAGCACCTCGTCCTGGGTGATGGCGACGAGGCGTCCTTCCGCGTCGCGGTCGAAGGTCGTGAGCGAGCCCAGCTCCTGCTTCGCCACCGTCGCCGCTCCCGCCGCGCGCAGGCTCTGGTAGCGCGTCCTGCGGCGCGTCAGCCGCGAGGTGTCCCCGGGCTCGAAGGCGAACGCCGACTCCGCGTCGCCCGTCTGCGTGGACTCCGTGGTGGTCCAGGATGCCGCGTCGCGCAGCTCGGAGGGGAACAACTCCGCCGCCAGCGTCTGCGCGAACTGGCGGAACAGCGGGGGCTCCGCCTCGGAGAAGCGCACCGCCTGGAGCGCGCCGCGCGCATCCAACTCCAGCCACGCGCTGGCGGTGTCCGGCAGGTGGGCCTGAAGCGCCGCCGCGTCGGGCAGCAGCGCCTGTCCGGAGAGGGTGGCTTCGTGCCGCGCCAGCCGGCGCAGCGTCAGGCGCAGCCGGGTGCCCGTCGCGCGCGTCTCCAGCGCCTGGAGCATCAGCTCGCCATCCAGGTGCAGCACGCCCTCCAGCTCCTGGGCCTTCGCGTCCTGCGCCGGCATGGGCAGCGCCACGCGCGTCAGGTCATCCCAGACGAGGTGGAAGGTGTGCGCCTCGCCCACGCGCCAGCGGAACAGCGGCAGCCGGTGGACGGACGCGGAGGCCTCCACCGTCGCGGCGGACGGAGACGACTCGGACAGCCAGAAGGGCAACGCTCCCAGGCACACCAGGGCACCCAGGCCGGCCACGCCACGAACGAGGGTCGAGCGACGCATGAAACACTCCCGCAAGGAAAAGTCGAAGAAGGTAGGGAACCACTCCCCGGGGCCGTTGAAGGCGGCCCCGGGGTCATGCGAGCGCGGCTAGTAGAGCTGCGCGAGCGGCAGGTAATGCTGGTCGTTGAAGAGCTGCGCGCTGGTGCCGATGCCCGGCCACGACACGATGGGGAACTCCACCTTCAGGAAGCCCAGCTCCGCGAACAGGGAGAGCCGGCCGTCCAGCGAGCGCAGCGTGAAGTTCAGGCTGGTGCCCAGCCCCAGGAACAGCGTGTTGGGGTTGGTCGGATGCGTCGGCGAGCTCAGCGCCACGCCGATGCGGCCCTGGAGCGGCAGCTCGAAGCGCACGATGGTCAGCGTGCCGCGGACACCAATCTGGAGGCCCGGGATGCCGATGGCCAGCGACACGAAGCCGTTGGCGGACGCGTAGGGCCCGATGTTGCCCAGCAGGTCCAGCGTGATGAGGTTGCGCGTGCAGTCACGGCCCATGGCGCCGCCCAGCGAGGCGACAATCCCCACCTCCACGGACAGGCCGCCGCTCACCGTCACGGGGATGAACCACACCATGAAGGTGGCGCTCCCCTTGGCCGCGTCCTTGTCCACGAAGGGCTTGCGCTCCACGAAGGTGAAGCGCGCCGGGTAGGACTGGTCGAACGTGAAGACGGGGTTGCCCAGCACGCGCGCGCTCAGCTCCGCCCGGATGGCGGAGGGCTGCGTGGACGCGCGGCCCGTCAGGTAGGCGACCTCCTTGCGCGTCGGGCTGAACACGTTCGCGTAGAGCCCCAGTTCGCTGAAGATGCTGGCGTTGGTGTCGCACCAGTTGCCGTTGAACGCGGAGCCCGGCGTGCTGATCTCCCAGCCGGCGCGCAGCGAATAGCCACCGCCGAAGTTGTTGTCGCCCGCGTAGCCTCCCGCGGAGAAGTCCTGCCCCCGGCGCTTGGTCATGGTGACCGGGTTCACGGGCGGCTGCTGATTCGCCGCCTGCTGCGCCAGGTACTCCGCCAGAATCCGGGTGTACGCGCTCACCAGCGTCGGATTGAGCGTGTAGTCCTTCTGGGTCAGCTCCTTGATCTTCAGCCGGTCCGCGTTGCGGATGAAGCTCTCCGCGCCGAAGTCATTGCCGGTGACGGTGAGGCACTGGCGCAGGTCCGCCTCGCGGCGGGGCACCATGACCGCGTCCACCATCGCCTTGTAGCGGCGGGGGCTCCAGTCACACGCCGTGGCCTTGTCCGTGACGAGGCAGCCCTCGGCGTCCGCCTTCTCCAGCGACGCCTCCAGCGCCTTGTCCAGGCCGTACAGCTGCTCGGCGGTCTTCTCGTCCAGTTCCACCGTGCTGAAGTCGCGGCTGCGCAGCATCTCCGACTCGCGCTGCCAGCTGGCATAGGCGGCGTTGCGCCGCTCCAGCAGGGCGGAGAAGTCCTCCTGGCGCTGCTGCGAATCGTTGAGCACGTCGTCGGCGACCTTGCTCAGCGACTTGCTCATGGCCTGGTGCCACGCGTCCGAGGGCAGCACCGCCTGACGGGCCTCGGCGTTGTTCGCCTTCAGCGCCGCCTCGGAGGTGAACTCGTAGGCCTTGGCGCCCTTGGGGTACGGCCCCGGCACGAAGCGGAAGTACGCGTTCTTCTCCACGCGCGTCTTGCCGTCCCAGAGGGGGGCCAGCTTCTCCCCGTCCTTGCTGTACAGCGTGCGCTCCGCGATGCCCCTGGAGCCGTAGGCCGCGGTGAACAGCGCGCGGAAGTCGTCGCCGAACCGGCCCACGTCCTGCTCGAAGCGGCTGTAGTCGTAGTGCTTCTCGTGCACGTACTCCTGGCACGAACGCTCCAGCACGCCGTTGGCGTCCCACTCACCGCGCTGCTTGTTGTACGCCGCCTCCACCTTGGTGAGGTTCTTGTAGTCCTTGCGCGCCAGCACCTGGCCGCGCTGCACCTGGCCCACGATGGACTCATCCGAACCGGAGAAGAGCGTGTCGAGGACGGCGTTGGGCTGCACGGCCACGGACTCCACGCCGCCGCCCATGGTGTCGGGCAGCAGCGCGGTGCGCTTGGGCGCGGTCGTGTAGCGGGCCTTCCACTCGGACTCCATCAGGCCCTGGCAATACGAGTCGTTCTCCTGGCCGCACGCGGACGCGCGGTAGTCCACGTTGGAGCACTCGGTCAGCGTGGGTTGGGTGCAGGGGGCCGCCAGCGCCTGGGGCGCCGCCAGCGACAGGGTGGACAGCATGGCCCAGCGCACGGGGCGCGGCAGCCGGAAGGGGGTTCTGCGCAAGCTCATGAAAAGCCTCATCGGGGTGCGCACGGGCCAGCAGGGCCCGGACGCCGCCGCCTTGAGCACGATGCGTGCCGGGCCCTTGCGCCCCACGCGCCAGAGGGAGCGCCCACGCGGGTGAGGACGCGCAGACCACAAACGGCAAGAACCGCCGTTGCCCGGGAGGCAACGACAGACACTCCGCGCCCCGCGCGATGGATGTCTGGGATGGGAGGGACCAGGCCCCCCGGTTCCCCGCCGGGCGTCCGGACGGGCCACGCGCGCTGATGGGGGCCATGTCCCGGGGTGAAGTCCGGCCGCTTTCGTCCTTCCGGGCCCCCCGGATTTGTGGTGTGAACCACCCCCATGGCGAACACGCGCACTGTGACGGTCATCAACGGCGACGGCATCGGTCCGGAGGTCTCCGCGGCCACCATCCGCGTCCTGGAAGCCCTCAAGGTCCCCCTGGAGTTCGAGTTCAAGGACGCGGGCACGGAAGTGGTGGCCAAGTTCGGCACCAACCTGCCCCACGAGACGGTGGAGGCGGTGCTCCGCAGCGGCGTGGCGCTCAAGGGCCCCACCGGCACCGTCGTGGGCGGCGGCCTGCCCTCCGCGAACGTGGGCCTGCGCAAGCGGCTGGACCTGTACTCGTCCCTGCGCCCGGTGAAGAGCGTCCCCAACGTCAAGACGCGCTACGAGAACGTGGACCTCGTGGTGGTGCGTGAGAACACCGAGGACCTCTACGCGGGCCTGGAGCACATCGTGGTGCCGGGCGTCGTGGAGGCCATCAAGGTCATCACGGAGAAGGCCTCCACGCGCATCGCGCGCTTCGCCTTCGAGTACGCGAAGAAGAACAGCCGCAAGAAGGTGTCCGCCATCCACAAGGCGAACATCATGAAGCTGTCGGACGGCCTCTTCCTGGACTGCTGCCGCAAGGTGAGCCGCGAGTTCCCGGAGATCGCCTACGACGAGGTCATCGTCGACAACCTCTGCATGCAGCTGGTGAAGGACCCGACCCGCTTCGACGTGATGGTGCTGGAGAACCTGTACGGCGACATCGTCAGCGACCTGTGCGCGGGCCTGGTGGGCGGCCTGGGCATGGTGCCGGGCGCCAACATCGGCGAGCGCACCGCCGTCTTCGAGGCCGTGCACGGCACCGCCCCGGACATCGCGGGCAAGGGCATCGCGAACCCCACCGCGCTGATGATGTCCGCGGTGATGATGCTGGAGTGGCTGGACATGCGGGAAGCGTCCCAGCGCATGGCCAACGCCATCCAGAAGGTCTACGGCGGCGAGGCGAAGGTGCGCACCGGCGACCTGGGCGGCAGCGCCACCACGCGCGAGTTCACCGACGCCATCATCGCCGCGCTGTAGTCGTGGGCTTCACGGGGGGAGGAGGCCTCCCCCCGGCGGTGCTTCAGCCGACGACGACCTTGCGGACGCCCCGCGCTTCCAGGAGCGCGGGAAGCCGTTCGCGCTGGTCACCCTGCAACACCAGCGCGTCCTCCTCCACCACGCCGCCGCAGCCCAGGCCGCCCTTGAGCGCCTTGAGCCAGGTGTCGAGCTGGGCCGCGGGCAGCCCCAGCTGCTCCACCACCGTCACCTCCTTGCCACCCCGGCCCTTGCGCTCCATGCGCACCACGGCGCGCGCGGGGCCCTTGGGCTCCGGCTTCTGCCGGGGCGCGGGCGGGGGCGGCCCCACGGGCAGCGCTTCCCGCTGCGCGGACAGGGCGGCGAAGGGGTTGTTGAAGGGCCCCGGCGGCGGGGCCTCTTCCTTCTTGTCGCGCTTGCCCATGGCGTCTCTTCGCTCCGGTGCCCCTTACGGGTGGGCGTGGCCCTCGTGGCCGCCGGCGGCGCCGCGCGCGCGCGCGGGCGGCAGGGTGCTGAAGGCGGGCGCGTCGGGGTTGCCGCTCGCCAGCACCAGCGCGTAGATGAGCGCCGCGGACGGAGGCACTTCACGGCCGTTCACCAGCACCAGCGGCGTGCCCTGGATGTTGTAGCGCATGGCGTACTCGACGTCCTGGCGCAGCTTCCCGATGGTCTCCGGCGCCGTCATGCACGCCTCCAGCTGCGGGCGCGACACGGAGCCGGAGGTGGCGATCTCCATCACCTTGTCGGTGTCCAGGAAGGCCTGCGCGGCGAAGAGCTTCTCGCGCAGCGTCCAGAAGTCCTTCGCGCCCTCCAGGCACACCGTGGCCCGGGCCGCGGCGCAGCGCACGCTGAGCGCGTCCGGCCCGCGGTTGGGGATGGCCGGGTTGCACTGGCCATCCAGCGGGAACTGCCGCGCCTCCACGGACAGCATGCCCTTGGGCGCGTGCTGTTTGATCAGGGCCAGCTCCTCCACCAGGGCCTTGCAGTGGGGGCACTTGCTGTCGGTCCACTCCAGCACCTTCACCGGCGCGTCCGCCGGGCCGAAGAGGGTGCGCGGCGGGTAGGCCGCGATCTTCGGCTGCGCCGCCCGGTACATGGCGAGCGCATCCGACACGAACTGGAGCTGATCCGGCGGCAGGCTGGCGAGGAACGCGTCCAGCGTGGCCGGCGGCGGGGGCGGAGGCGGCACGTTGGGGCTGGAGGTGTCCTGCGTCTGGGCGGAGGCCACCGGCGGCAGGAAGGCGCCTGACTTGGGCGCGTGCGGCGTGGCCCGGCCGGGCATCAGCATGGCCACGAAGGCGACGGCGGAGAGGCCCACCGTCCACTTGAGCGTGTCGCCCCACTCGCCCGCCTGGGGCAGGAAGGGCCCGGGCAGGCCGCGCCACGCCACGCCCGCGAACGCGAGCACCAGCACGTAGGTGCCCAGACACGTGGGGCACACCACGCCCACGCGGGCGCTGACGGAAGCGAAGACGACGACGGACACGACGCCCGCGAGCGCCAGAAGCCGCAGGCCGCTGGCGGCCGGACGCACGGAGCGCCCCGCCTTCGCCCACGCCAGGTACAGCGCGGCGAGGCCCACGGCGGTGAGGCCCCACACGAGCCCCAGGCCCGCGATGGGGATGCCCAGCGAGTCATGCACGGCGCTGGCGAAGTCCGAGTTCCAGACGGTCTCGCAGTTGACGTGCTCGTTGATGCCGCAGCTGGTGGCGCCACCGGCGCGCAGCGTGAGCAGCTCCATCCATTGGTAGACGGCGAGCGCACTGGTGAGGAGGCCCAGCACCAGCAGCGCGAGTGCGCCACGGGTGGGGAC
>NZ_RAWE01000270.1 GCF_003611695.1 Corallococcus carmarthensis
CCGGCTCCCGCCCGCCCTGCGTCCGCGACTCCATGGCTCGCATCATCAGTCCCCCCTCATCCAAGATCAGGGTCCGTCCACGGGCATGACTGGCATCCGGCCTCGCGTCCGCGAGCGGCGCGCACGGAGTCGAGGCTTTGCCGGAAAAACGCCTTCCCCCCGTTTTCTTGACCGCCCGAAGGGATGTTCGAACTGTCATGCCCGGACACTCCTGGTTGCTCCTGCTTTGAAGGATTGTCGCGAGGCGGTACGCGTGGTGCGGGCCTGGAGGCGGGGGCGGGCGTTCACTCGGGGACAGTGGGTGGCCCCTGGGACGGATTGGGTCGGACCCCGGATTTCCCGCATCGTTCGGAGTCCTGGTTCCGGGGGGGCGGGGTGGTTGGCCGCGCTCTTGCCGGGACCGTCACGGCCTTCCGGGGGGAAGCCATCATGTCGAACCTGCTCGACCTGCCGCGTCAGGCGTTGATGGACCTGCGTTCGCGCCTCAGCCACCTGCCGCTCGTGTCCCATCTGCACCGCCGGCACGCACCCAACAGCCTGGCGCTGTCCAGCCCCGCGCCGCAGGACTCGGTGCTGGCGGATCCGCAGCGCGTGGAGATGTGGCGCCGCGCGGTGGAGCGCTACGTGCGCCCCAACCAGGTGGTGGTGGACGTGAAGGCGGGCACCGGCCTGCGCACCTTCCTGGCCGCGCACCAGCACCCGCGCAAGCTGTACGCGGTGGATGACTCGCGCCTGCTGGACACCACGCAGTGGGTGGCCCGCCGCAACGGCCTGGACCGCATCGACTTCGTGCGCGAGCCCACCTGGCACTTCCAGCCTCCAGAGAAGGCGGACGTGCTGCTGCACGACCTGCTGGGAGATGCGCTGCTCGACGCGGGGCTCGTGCCCAGGATGCTGGACCTGCGCTCGCGGCTGCTCAAGCCCGGGGGCCGCATCCTCCCCAACCGCTTCGAGGTCTTCGTGGAGCCCGTGCAGCTTCGCGACGAGGCGTGCGTCCCGTTCATCTGGACGCAGCACCTGCCCCACGTGGACTTCCGCTGCCTCCAGTCGCTGCGCGAGGCGATGAGCCCGTCGTACTTCACGCGCATGGTGCGGCCCTATGAAGTGAGCCACCTGCTGTGCGAACCGGAGCCCGCGTTCGGGTTCGACCTGGAGACGATGCGCGCGGACGGACTGCCTTCACGCGTGCGCCTCCGGCGGCCGGTGGAGGAGGACGGGCGGGTGGATGGCTTCTGCCTGTTCTACAAGGTCGCCTTCGACGCGGAGCTGGCCTTCGACGTGTCTCCGATGCGCGAGCGCAACACCACGGCGATGACGCTCCTGCGCGTGGAGCCCCGCGAGTTCAGCCGCTACGACACGCTGGACTTCGAGCTGGAGCTGCCCAACCCGTCCGACCCGCGCACCTGGCGGTGGCAGTTCACCTGACGGCAGTGCCGGAGTCCGGAGTGATGCCCGGTGGACAGGCTTCCTGCCTCCGGGTGTCGCCGGAGGTGGGCGCACTGCCTAGCTTGCACTCCACATGCGACCGTTCCGGCTCCTCGTCCTGCTTCTCGTCTCCGTTGCCGCGCTGCCCGCCGCGGCCCAGGCCCCGCGCACCGTGGCGGGTGTCTGTGGCAGCACCAACTGGGTCTGTGTGTCGGAGTGCATCGACGCGGAGTGTGTCGACAAGTGCATGCGCGAGGGGTGCGAGGACGCGCTCAAGCGGCTGAAGTCCTGCACGAGCAAGGCGGCCTGCGCGCCCGACGACTCGGCGTGCGCGGCGAAGTCGTGCGGCCTCACCTGTGAGAAGTCCTTCGAGCCCGCGCCCAAGAGCCCGGAGAAGCTGGCGGCCCATCCATGCGAGGGCGACAAGGCGCCAAAGGGCACGGCGGTCCCACGGGAGCTGGTGGGCACGTGGGTGCTGTCCGCGGCGAGCATCCCGGACGTGGACCAGGGACAGGAGGAGCGCATCGACGTGCAGCCCCGGTCCGACTACGCGCGGGCGCTGCAGGTGACGCCCAACGGGTGCTTCGTGCTGAGGACGAAGCTGGATGACGCGACGCTGGGGCGCGGCAGCACGTTGGATGTGCGCGCGTGGGGCCGGCTGGAGGTGAAGGACAAGAAGCACCTGGCGCTGCGCACGCAGGACGGGCAGGCCGTGGGTCCGGTGTGCGGCAAGGAGCGCGTGGTGCCCCTGTCCAAGGGCAAATTCAAGGGCGGGGAGTTCACCTACGCCATCGAGGAGAAGGACTCGCTCGTCCTCACGGTGCCGGGCGCCACACGGCAGACGTTCCAGTTCGAACGCGAGAAGCAGGAGGCGCCGGAACCGCAACCCAAGCCGTAGGAGGACCTTGCCCCCATGGGGGTGCACGGGTGAGAAGAACGCCATGGCAGGCCGCGAGCGGATGGCGAGCATGGACGCGGCGTGGCTCCAGATGGAGGAGCCCGCGAACCTGATGATGATCACCGCGGTGCTGTGGTTCGACGGCGCCGTGGACCGCGAGCGTCTGCGCGCGGTGCTGCAGGAGCGGCTGGTGGAGCGCTACCCGCGCTTCCGGCAGCGGGTGGTGCCCGGGCCGCTGGGCGCACCGCACTGGGAGGACGCGCCGGACTTCAACCTGGACGAACACCTGTCCACGCTGCGCGTGCCGGAGTCGGCGGGACGCGCGGGGCTGGAGGCGCTCGTCGGGGACTGGATGGGCGTGCCGTTGGAGCGCTCCCGTCCGCTGTGGCACTTCCACCGGGTGCGGGGCGCGCCGGGCGGGGACGTGCTGCTCGCGCGGCTGCACCACTGCATGGCGGACGGCATCGCGCTCGCGCGGGTGCTCCTGTCGCTCACGGAGCCGGTGGACGCGGCGGGGACACCCGAGCGCACGGTGGGCCCGGAGACCTGGAGTGTTCCGTCCGAGGACGCGCAGCCTCCTCGGGCGCGGGGCTGGATGCGGCTGGCTCGCGGCGCCCGCGCGGCGCTGCACAAGGGCGCGGAGCTGGTGCGGGAGCCCATCCTCGCGGGCGACCTCATGCGCGAGGGCGCGAAGGGCGCGGCGGCGCTGGGGAAGTTGCTCGTGCTGCCTGCGGACCCCCGCTCGCCGCTTCGTGGGCCGCTGGGTTCCCGGAAGCTCGCCGCGTGGTCGGAGCCCATCGCGCTGGAGCGGGTGAAGGCCGTGGGCCGGAACCTGGGCGGCACGGTGAACGATGTGCTGCTCACGGTGGTGACGGGCGCGCTGCGGCGCTACCTGGACACGCGGGACGCTCCGCTGGAGGACGTGCACGCGCTGGTGCCGGTGAACCTGCGGCCGCTGGATGCGCCGGTGCCTCGCGAGCTGGGCAATCGCTTCGGCGTGGTGTTCCTGCGGCTTCCCGTGCACCTGGCGGAGCCCCGCCGCCGGCTTCGGGAGGTGGCGAAGCGGATGGAGCACCTCAAGCGCTCGCCGGAGGCCGTGGTGACGTCCGGTCTGCTGGAGCTGCTGGGGCGCACGCCCGCCGCGCTGGAGCGCGTCGTCGTGGACGTGATGGGCACCAAGGCCTCGCTCGTCGCCACCAACGTGCCCGGTCCCCGCCAGCCGGTGTCGCTCGCGGGCACCCGGCTGGAGGGACTCACGTTCTGGGTCCCCCAGGCCGGCCACGTGGGCCTGGGGGTCAGCCTCTTCAGCTACGCGGGACAGGTCACCGTGGGCGTGGCCTCCGATGCGTCGCGCGTGCCCGACCCGGGGGCCCTCGTCGCCGCGTTCCAGGACGAGCTGGGCGCGCTGGAGACGGTGGTCCCCTGAGGGCTCCTTCGACGGCTACTTCGCGAAGAGCTTGTGCGGGTCGTACTTGCCGCGCACTTCCTTGAGCTTCGCGCGGATGGCGTCCGGCCACGCGCTGTCGAAGTGCTCCGCGGAGCGGATCTTGCCCATGAAGTTGATGGTCATGTCCGGCGACAGCCACGGCTTCAGCTCCGCGCGCAGGCCCTCCGTCGCGCCGGGCAGCACCGTGTCGAAGAGCGGCGGGTGCATGCCCACCAGGCCGACGACGAAGTTGCCGGTGCGGCCACCCACCGCCGAGCCGCCGTCCACGTCCCTCCAGCTGGCGCCGCCCAGGTGCCGCACCTCCAGCATGAAGAACGGCGTCTGCACGCCCGTGCCCACGTGGCGCAGCACCGTGGTCGCGAAGTCCTGATCCACGTGCGTCAGCATCATGCCGTTGGTCCACGCGGGGCTGGGCTTGTCCGGATCATTGTGGATGCGCGCGATCTGGGATGCGGGCAGCTCGCCCAGCATGTCCAGGTAGAGGGGGGCCAGCGCGCGCAGGGGCGCCGCCAGCTTCGCGCCCTCCTCGGTGGAGCCCGGGAAGGCGAAGCGCAGGTTGAGCACCGTGCGGCCGCGCAGCGGGGGCGGGATGAAGTCGAACGGCGGGAAGCGCATCACGGCGATGCTCGTGGACACGCGCGCGTCCGCCTCCGCCGTCCACTTCACCCAGCCGCGCAGCACGGCCTCGATGTGCTCCTCCGCGAAGAAGAGGCCGCCCGCGTAGAGCGAGCGCAGCTCCACCAGCTTGAGCTTCACCTCCGTCACGATGCCGAAGCCGCCCTTGCCGCCGCGCAGGGCCCAGAACAGGTCCGGGTGGTGCTGGGCGCTCGCTTCGACCGTCTCTCCGTCACTGGTGACGAGCGTGTAGCCCACGACGTAGTCGGAGCTGACGCCATGGCTGCGGACCAGGGGCCCCAGGCCGCCGCCCAGCAGGTAGCCCACCACGCCCACGTTCGTGGACGAGCCGGCGATGGGCGCCAGGCCGTGCTTCGCGGCCTCCTCGACGACCGGCTCCCAGCGCGCGCCCGCGCCGATGGTGGCCGTGCGCGTCGCCGTGTCGATGCTCACCTGGTTCAGCGCCTTCGTGGAGATGAGCACGCCGGAGGTGATGGGCAGGTCCGTCCCGTGCCCCGTGGCCTGCACCGAGACGGGCAGCTGGTGCTCCCGGGCGAAGCGGAGGGCCTCCGCCACGTCCTGCGTGGACTTCACCGCCACCACGTACTGCGGCGTGTGGGTGACCAGGACGTTGAAGCCGGCGCACTCCGGCGCGTAGCCCGCGTCGTTGGGGGTGTAGACGGGGCCGCTCACGCGGCTGGCGAGGGTCTGGGGCATGGGGCGTTGCTCCTTCGTGTCAGCCGACCCTTGCGGGCCGGGAGGGGGACTCGGGTGAAGTGCGTTGCCACGTCGAGGGAGTACGAGCGCGAAGCAGCATAAACCTGGAAGTCCGGTGCGTACACGGAAGCGCTTCGTGACAACACATCCCGGGCTCCAGAGGGTCGCACCCCCGCCACCCCTACAGCAGGCCGTGCTCCTCCAGCTTGTTGTAGAGCGTGCGCCGGCTCACGCCGAGCAGCCGCGCCGCCAGCGTGCGGTTGTCACCCGCCCGTTTCAGCGCATCCACCAGCGCTTCCTTCTCCACGTCCTTGCGCCGTGACTCCAACGTGACGGAGTCGGAAGAAGGGGACGGAGGCAGCGGCGCGGCGACGGGCGGCGGCGCGAGTCCCGGCTGGCGTGAGAGCTCCCTCGCCACATCCGCGCCGGTGAGCACGGGCCCGTCGGAGAGCACCACCAGCCGCTCCAGGAAGTTCTGCAGCTGACGCACGTTGCCGGGCCACGGCTGGGCCTGGAGCGCGCGCAGTCCGTCCTCGCTCAGCGTGAAGGGCGGACGGCCGTTGGTCTTCGCGTGCACGTCCAGGAAGTGGCGGGCGAGGAGCGCGATGTCCTCCGGCCGCTCGCGCAGCGTGGGCAGCCAGAGAGGCACCACGTTGAGCCGGTAGAAGAGGTCCTCACGGAAGGTGCCCCGGCGCACGCCGTCCTCCAGCGGCTGGTGCGTGGCCGCCACGAAGCGGATGTCCACCTTCACCGTCTGGGTTCCGCCCAGCCGTTCGAACTCGCGCTCCTGGAGCACGCGCAGCAGCTTCACCTGCACGGAGGGGGACACGTCGCCAATCTCGTCGAGGAACAGCGTGCCGCCGTGCGCCAGCTCCACGCGGCCGGGCTTGCGCGTCGCCGCGCCGGTGAAGGCGCCCTTCTCGTAGCCGAACAGCTCGCTCTCCAGCAGCGTGTCCGGCAGCGCCGCGCAGTGCAGCTTCACGAACGGCCCCGCGCGCCGGGGACTGTTTTCGTGCAGGGCCCGCGCGGCCAGCTCCTTGCCCGTGCCGGACTCGCCGCGGAGCAGCACCGTGGCGGTGCCCTGGGCGGCCTTCACCAGCAGGGACTTCACCTCCGTCATCGCGCGGCTCGCGCCCATCAGCAGGCTGTCCAGGCCGTCCGGCGCCTTGCCGGTGCCGCGCGTGGGCTCTGGGTCCCCGCTCGCGTGGAGCAGCGCCTTCTTCAGCGTGAAGAGCAGCTCCTCGCGGTCGAAGGGCTTGAGCACGAAGTCCGCCGCGCCCGCCTTCATCGCCTCCACGGCCAGCGGCACCGTGCCGTGCGCGGTCATCAGCAGCACGGGCACGTCCGGCCAGCCGCGTCCCACCTCCGTGAGCAGCTCCATGCCGCTCATGCCCGGCATGCGCACGTCGCTCAGCACCACGTCGATGGGCCGGCGCGCGAGCAGGGCCAGGGCGTCCTTCGCGTTCGAGGCCGGATGCGGGGTGAGGCCCGCCTGCGTGAGCAGCGCGCCCAGCACCTTGAGCAGCGCCGGATCATCGTCGACCACCAGGACGTGGCCCTTCAGTGCGTCGCTCACGCGGCTACTCCTTTGGATGCCGGGGCCGTTGGGACGGGCGCGGCCGGCAGGCGCAGGCGGAGGATGGTGCCATGGCCCTCGCCGCTCGTCAGGGACGCGGTGCCGCCGTGCGCCTCCGCCACGCGCCGCACGAAGGCCAGTCCCAGGCCGCTGCCCGTGGCCTTGGTGGTGAAGAAGTCATCGAAGGCCCGCTCGCGCGTGCGCGCGTCCATTCCGCTGCCGGTGTCCTGCACCTCCACCACCACCGCTTCGCCGTCCTGCTGCGTGCGCACGGTGACGGTGCCGCCAGAGGGCATGGCCTCGAAGGCGTTGCGCACCAGGTTCTCCAGCGCGTTGGCGAGCAGGTCCTCGTCGCCCGCGCATTCGGACAGGCCGGGCGCGAGCTCCTTCTGGAGCACCACCGCTCCCGGTGTCGCGAAGGCCTGGAGCGACAGCACGCCTTCCACCAGCCGGTTCAGGTCCAGCGGCCGGCGCAGCGGTTCGACGCGCGCGAGGCGCTGGTACGTGCCCGCGACGCGGTCCAGGCGCTCCACCTGTTCCAGCAGCAGGTCCAGGAAGTCCCCGTGCGCATCCCAGGAGTGGCCGCGCGCGTGCTCCTCCTTGAGGTACTGGGCGGCGCCCTTCATCGCGGCGATGGGGTTCTTCAGGTCGTGCGCCATCTGCGCGGAGAAGCGCCCCAGCGTGGCCAGTTGCTCCAGGCGCTCGCGTTCGGTGACGAAGGCCGTGACGACCCGCCGCGCCGCCGCGAGCAGCGCGAAGGTGATGGCGGTGGTGCCCACGACGAGCGCCCCGGATTCGGCGGCGAAGACGCGGAAGAGCGCGAGGTACGCGAGCACGCCCACCAGCGCGAGCACCACGGCGTGCACCGCCGCGCTCGTGGCGCGCGCGTCCTTGCCGAAGAGCTGGAAGCGCAAGGACGCGGTGGCCATCACCGGCAGGCCCAGCAGCGTGCCCACGTTGCCCAGCTTCGGAACGGGCAGGGCCATGTCCCCCGCCAGGTCCGTGAGCAGCAGCGCGACGAGCAGGCCCAGGCCCAGCAGCACCAGTCCCGCACGCGCCCGTTCGTCCGCGGAGCCCGCGCGGCGCAGGTGGCGCGTGAGCAGCACGAAGCCCGTGGTGAGGATGGGGATGACGACCCCGGAGACCGCGAGCCCGAAGGCGAAGGTGTTGATGCGCTCTTCCAGCGCGGGCATGCCCATGGCGATGAGCATCGTCAGCGCGAGCGCGCTCATCACCGCGTAGGTGCCGTACATGGCCCAGGCGGAGCGGCGGCGGCGGCCCACGAACGCGAGGATGAAGTGCACCGCGCACGGCAGCGTCATCAGCGCCGCGGCGAAGCCCATCAACCGCCAGCCGGAATCTCCTGAGCGCGCCATCCCGAAGGCGGAGAAGTTCCAGGAGGACAGCGCGATGGACAGCAGCGACAGCGGCAGCGCGAGGGGACTCTTTCCCACGCGGGCCAGCGCGATGCCGGCGAGGGCGAGCTGCCCCGCGCACGCCAGCAGGCTGACCCACATGGCGCCCGTCATCGCGCGCCTCCGTGGCTCAGAGCATGCCCAGCCGGCGGGCGTTGGCGGGGTCGACCGCCGCGGACTCCCAGCGCCGCACCGCGGCCTCGCGCTCCGCGTCGGGTGCGTCCGCGTAGTAGCCCAGCGTGTCGTGCAGGGCGCGGCTGAGCTCTTCGATGGCGGCGAGCCGCACGTCCAGCTCGCGGTGGCGCAGCGCGGCCACCAGCCAGTCCGCGCGGCGGCGGCTGCGGTTCTCCGCCCACCATGCCGACCACTGACGCGGCTGGAGGCCCAGCGTGGCGCGCGTGACTTCGCGCAGCGCTTCCGACGCGGCCTGCGCGCACATCGCGTCGTCGCTGCCGGTGAGGTTGATGAGGCCTTCGATGGCGTCGCGGTCGTGCAGCGTGCCCAGGGCGCGGGCCGCCAGCGAGCGGCGCAGGGCATCCCGGCTGGTCATCTCCTGACGCAGGTCGCGCAGGGACGCGTCCAGGCGCGGCAGGTGCTTCAGCGCGGCGGCGGCCACGCGCGCGGCGCTGGAGATGTCCGGCTCCATGTCGAACAGGCCGCGCAGCACGCCGTCCACCAGCTCCGCGTAGGGCAGGTTGCCCGCGGTGAGCAGCGCCAGGTAGCGCGTGTCCGCGTCGTTCGAATCCAGCAGCGGCGCCAGCGCGACGGCCGCGGGACGGCCCAGGCGCGACAGGGCGGCGGGGATGGGGCCCAGCTCGTCCGCCTCCGGCAGCTCCACGACGGGCAGGCGGCTCCAGGCGGTGGGGCCGGGGAAGTTCTGCGCGAGCACGCGGGCACTGGCTTCCGGCGAGCGGGCCAGCTCCGCGATGGCGCTGGAGCGCTGGGATGCGTCCGGGCCGGTGAGCCGGCGCAGCAGGGGCGTGAAGTCCGGGGGCGGGCGCTCTTCCGGGGACAACACGCGCGGAGGCAGCGCGGCGGCACGGCCCAGGTTGGCCACGCCACCCCGGCCGAAGACGGGGTTCCAGCCGAGGCCCGCGACCACGGCGGGCGCGGGAGCGGGCAGGACCGGGGCCGGTGCCGGGAAGCCGGGCACGTCCACGTCGATGCTGATCTCCTCTTCCGGCGCGCGCAGTTCGGACACGCGCTGCTTGCGGAAGAGGATGAGCTCCTGGAATGCGGCCGGGAGGTCCTGGCAGAACAGGATGTAGTCGCTCAGCCGGCGCTGGCTCATCGGCTTCTGGCCGCAGTCGCCGTAGAGGATGGCCACGAGGCGGCCCTTCACCTCCACCGGGTACAGGAAGACGGTGCGCGGGGCCTGGCGGCCGAAGAGCTCCAGGTAGTGCCGCGTGAGCGAGTCCGGGGGCAGCGGGCCCGCGTAGCTGCCGCGAGTGACGGCGACGGTGCGGAAGACGCTGCTCGCATCCAGGGGGATGGAGACGAGGGACAGGGCGTTCGCGTCCAGGCCCTCGCCGCGCGCGTCCCAACCGCCAGCGGTGCCGCGTACGACGGCGAAGGCGGCCACGTAGTCGAACGTGCGGCGGCCGAAGCGCAGCGCCACGTCCAGCAGGCGGTCCAGGTCCCGCGTCGCCTCACGCAGCGCGGAGCGGGCCTGGGGCAGCGTCCACTCCGGCACGGCGGCATCCGGCGCGCGGGAGGCACCCGGGACGGGGGCGGGCTCCGGCGCGCGAGGACGGTTCGCGCCCGGGGTGGACGCGGGGTTGCTGAAGATGATGAACGACGGCTCGCCCCGGGGCGGCGCCGGAGGAACGGGCGGCTGGGTCGGAATGCCGGCCTGGGCCGCGCGGGCCTGCTGTTCGGGCGCGGGCGGCCACACGGCGGGACGCGCTCCCGGGGGCTGGGCGGGGGCGCCGGGCCGGTTCGCGGGTTGAGGGGCCGTGGCGGATGCGCCCTGCGGGGTCGGAGCACCTGGCGCGGCGGTGCCCGGGCGACCGGCTCCCTGTGCGGACGTCTGTGCGGTGGCGGCGGTGGCGCCCTGGGCCCCCGTCGCGGATGAGCCCTGCACGGTGGTGCCCGGTCGCGGGCCCTGTCCCGTCGTCGCGGGACCCTGACCGCCGAAGCCCTGCGTCGCGGAGATGCCCTGCGCGGTGGGGCCCGGTCCGCCGAAGCCCTGCGTCGCGGGACCCGGTGTGCCCGGGCCCTGGACGGTGGTTCCGGGACGGCTCGCCTGCGGCGGGGTGGGGTACGCACCGGGCGCGGTGGGTCGGCCGCCCTGGGTGGCGCCCTGGGCCACGGCGGGGGTCGCACCGGCCGGAGCCACGGGCAACAGCACGGGCACGGTCTGCGGCGGCGGCAGGGGACGCTCTCCCGGCGGGTAGAGCGTCGGCGGCGCGGCGGCACCCGGTGGGGCCCGGTTCGGTGCCTGCGGCGCGGGAGGCGTGGCGCGCGCGGGCGTGCCCGGCATGTTCAGCCGCAGGGGCTCGCGCGTGTACGCGGGGGGCGGGATGTCGGTGGGTGCCGGAGGCGGGGTGGGGCGCTGGACCGCGCGGGCCGTCGTCACCGGGCCCGCGGAGGTGTTGAGGCGCAGCGGCTCTCGCACGTACGCAGGCGGTGGGATGTCCTCGGGCGCGGGCTCACGCGAGGCGGCGGGACGGGCTTCCGCGGGCACGGGCTCCTGGGCCACGTTGCGCGCCAGCTGCTCCACCATGTCCACCGTCATCGACTCGTCATCCGGCGGCGGAGGCGGAGGCGGCGTGAGCGCTCCGGCCTGCCGGGCGACTCCCTCGGCCAGCTGGACGAAGCGGGGCGGCAGCGGCTGGCGGTAGATGATGGAGATCCACTCGCGCACCCGCAGCTCGATGGCGACCCACAGCTCCAGCGGCTTGCCCAGGAGGAAGCCGACTTCGTCCAGCTCCTTCTTGGGCACCGGGTAGGCGCACGCCACGTGCAGCGTGTTGCCGTCCAGGGACAGGGGGACGACGCTCAGGCGCTCGGCGATTTTGGGAGGGATGAAGCTGGCGACCTCGAGGTTGGGCTCGAAGTCCACCAGGTTCACGGGCCGGAAGCCGGAGACCTCGCCCAGCATCGCGAGGACGTCCGCTTCGGACAGGCCGCGCTCCAGGAGCACGGTGTCCACGTGGCCTCCCTGGGCCTGGTGCAGACGCAACAACTCCCCGGCCTGCTCCTGGGACAGGAGGGCGCGCGAGACGAGGTGCTGGGCAAGACGCGAAGGCATGAAGGCCGCGGCATCTTACGGCCGCGGCCGCAAGGCACAATGAGCCTGTTTCAGCTCGGTTGGACGACGAAGGTGGACGTCAGCTTGTCATGGAGCGTCTGTCCGCGGCGGTCGAACAGCGCCATCCAGAAGCCGCCCAGGAAGAGAACGAAGGAAAGCCCGGCGAGCAGCGCCCGGAAGATGGCCCGGCCCGGGGTGGGCGCCATGCCATGGGTGTCCACCAACCGCAGGCCCAGGAGCAACCGTCCCAGGGTGCGACCATTCCACAGGAAGGCCGCGACCGCGCAGTACACGGTGGCCAGCACCAGCACCAGCACCACGCCCGGCAGCAGCACGGTGTGCAGCGCGCGCAGCCAGGCGACGAACGCGTCCAGCCCGGTCAGGCCCGGCTGCGGACCCTTCACGCCCGCGACCGACGAGGCCAGGGTGATGTAGGCCGCCGCCACGGCGCTGATGGCCGCGGTGTCGACGGTGAAGGACAGCAGCCGGCGCCACAGCGAGGCGGGCCGCGCGTGGACCTCGCCAGCGGCCGGGGCCGGGGCCGCGGAGACCTTCGACTTCGCGGGAGCGGCGGGGGCG
>NZ_RAWE01000271.1 GCF_003611695.1 Corallococcus carmarthensis
CCCATCAGCTCCCCCCGGTTCGGGCGCGAGCTCCCCCCGATCGGATGGGAACTCCCCCCAATCCGCCTCAAGCTCCCCCAAATCCGTATGGGGGAGCTCCCCCCGATCCGCGGCCAGGGTCTGTCCCACACTCACCCTCAGCGTGACGACCACAGCGCCCGTGACCTCGGCGAACTCCGGGCAGGAGAGCCCGGCGGCGCGGCACATCTCGGCGACGCGGTTCGTGCCCCGGCCCCACTTCTCGATGAGGCCGGCACGATAGAAGACCTCCGCGATGATGGGATTGCGCTGCACGGAGAGATGCGGACGTGTCAGCGACTCAGGCGTGATGCCCATCGGGTATCGCCCCGCGCTCCAGATCTCCACGCGGTCGTCGAAGATGGCGAGAGCTACCGCGCCACCCGCGATGCTGTAGTCACGGTGGATGAAGGCGTTGACCAGCAGTTCGCGCATCGCATCCGGCGGGATGAGCGGACGGTCGACGCGCTGCAGGCGCCCCGGTTCGATGCGGCCGGCCAACGGGAAATGCCGCTGACAGAACAGCTCGGCCTCCTCGAGCAGCCGGAAGGCGGGTCCGCGCAAGTTGCGTTGATCGAGGAACTCGGTCTTGTCGGTGCCTCGGAACCGGGCCATGCGCAGCTCGCACTGGGGATGGTGGGGAAGGAACGTCTTGCCAAAGAGCACGACCGCCGCGCGCAGGAGCCTGCCCTTGTGGCGTACGCCAAGACGGTCGAGCAGCTCGGGCAGGCCGCGCCCCACCGGTCCCACGAGGCGCCCCGCCGAGCGCGCCGCTTCGACGATGCGCAGCACCTCCTCGCGGTCGAGCTCCTGGAGTGGAACCTCGTCGGCCTCCTGGTTCTCCCACCGGCGGCGGCTGTGCGCACGCTCCAGCAACAGCAACTCATAGCGCTCCTGCGCCATCTTGCGGGTCGTGTTGCCCACCCGCTCGTAGGCGCGGCCGTCGAACGTGTACGGCACGGAATCACTGATGCCGCCCACGGTGAGCACGAGGACGCTCCGTCCGGAAGCGATCTCCACGCTCTGGATGTGGAGGTCGAGCGGGGGCTCGAAGCGCTCGCGCGCGGTCGCGATGTCATGCAGGGTCTGCTCGCTCACCTGCTGGCCAATGAGCTCTCCGCCTGGTTTCACGCCCAGGAGCACCCGGCCTCCCTGGCCATTCGCGAAGGCGCAGAGCGTGTGCATCGCCTCGCGCAATTCACCTGTCGAGCGCTTCAGCTCGAGCGTGACGGATTCTCCCCTGGCGGCGAGTCGGGCGAGGTCAGGAATCATGGCGGGCCGCCTCTGCATCATCCGGGCCCGCCATGTCCCAATGTTGTTCCCTCTGGACCGAAGCTTCACCCTCTCGCGCGGCGTACGGAATGGGACCGTGCGTTTCCGCTGCGAGACGGTGCGCCCTTCGTGCGGTTGCTGTACTCACCCTCGCAGAACGTGTCCCCACGGATGTCGTCGAAGTTCTCCTTCAGGTTCGAGCGCAGCTCCAACCACGCCGGATACTCCGGCCGGGACGACAGGTAGGACGTGGCATCGACATCACTGGACCGCGACTGCGCCAACCCCACGGACGAAGCGGTCACCTGAAGGTCATCCGGCTTTGACCAGAAATTCAAGTAAAGCTTCTTTCACAAATATTCCACGGTGCCGTCTAATGACGGCCTTCCCCCCAAGGAAAGGCCGGTTCCCCCATGCGGTCATCGCTGCGCCGTCTTCCCCCTGTCCTGAAGTTCGCGGCCGTCACCACGGCCCTGACGTGGCTCTCCGCCTGCGGTGAGGGCGTGCTGGAAGAAGAGGAGCTGTTCGCACAGGGCCGTCAGGCGCTGGTGAACGGCGTGGGCTCGGCCGCGGCGCGGGCGGCGCTCACGAAGCGGTGGGCGCCCATCCACTACCAGGACGTGGACGTCACGGGCTCGCACTCGCTCAGCGGCAAGTCGGACTTCCTCACCCGCGTGGACTTCGACGGGGACTGGAGCGGGACGAACAACTGGGACAACACCGGCTCGCGAGCCCTCACCGCGCACGCCTACCAGTCGGTGGTGGAGACCTCCACGCACTGGTACCTGCTCTACACGTTCTTCCACCCGCGCGACTGGTCCGACTCCATCTTCGACACCGAGCACGAGAACGACGGCGAGGGCGTGCTGCTCATCGTGAAGCGCGACGGCAGCGAGTACGGCTCGCTCGTGGGCTCGGTGACGGTGGCCCACAAGGACTTCTTCTCGTTCGTGCCGTCCGGCAGCCCACTGGCGTCGGGCTCGGAGTCCATTGACGGTACGCTGTCCATGGCCTCCTTCGAGGGCCAGCTCCACCCCATCACCGCGCAGGAGGCCAAGGGGCACGGCCTCAAGGCGTGGCCGTACTACGACATCGTCGGGGACGGCGTGAAGTACTACCCGTCGCTCACGCTGGCGGAGCAGCCGTCGTCCGCCACGGACGCGGACGTGCGCTACAAGCTGCTCGACATCTACAGCCCCACCGACGGCCTCTGGACGCGCCGCGACCTCACCACGCTCTTCGCCTCCGACGGCACGTTCCGGGGTGACACCGGCGGTGGCTGCGGACTGGCGGCGGGCAACTGCGGCACCAACTCCGCGAACGCGCCCTGGGGCTGGGACGACCAGAACGACGGCCCCATCCTGCGCGGTGAAATCGCCAAGGACCCCGCGAAGCTGGCCGCGTACTACTTCAGCCCGTCGTCGCAGTTCTCCACGACGTACACGTTCAATCCCTTCCAGAACATCGGTGATCCCAACCAGCCGTGAGCCGGCGAGGCCGTGCCTTCCTCAGGGAAGGCACGGCCCCGGGCTTCAGGAGGCTAAGGCTCCGTCCAGGGCGTGTGGCTGATGGGGCCCTTGATGAGGGTGAAGTACCGCGAGGTGTTGGCGCCCAGGTTCACCCAGCCGAACCCGTCGATGACCCGCGAGGGCACGCTCAGCGCGATGGACACGTTCGCCACGTCGCAGTTGCCCAGGATGTGGCCCACGCGGATGGGCTTGCTGGCGGACGTCTGCGTCTTGGTGACCAGCGACGGCGCGGGGGTGACGACTCCATCCTGCGCTAGCAGGGGAATGTTCCCGCTGCCGCCGGACACGCGCAGGCTGTAGGAGCCGGAGCCCTGGGGTTGCCAGGCGGTGAAGTCCAGCTCCACCAGGTCGTTCTTGGTCACGTACGCCAGGCAGCCGCACTCCAGGGTGGGGTACACGCCGGCCGCGGGGGGCGTGGTGCTGGAGCCCACCCGCGGCAATTCCAGGCGCACGCCGCAGCGCGTGTTGTCGATGAACAGCAGCCGCGAGAACGAGCCGCTCGGGATGGCCTGCTTGTTGGCGTCGAAGAAGTCCACCGTCAGGACGTTGTGGCCGTTGTCCGCGGTGGAGGTCCTCAGCAGCCCGCCCAGGTAGGCGTTGTACCAGAGGTCCGCCGGGTCACGGATGGGGAACAGGCCCCCGGTGGCGTTGGTGGGCTGGTTGTTGAAGCGCGGCGGCGCGGCGGTCGCGTCCCACTTGAAGTCGTAGAACGTGTCCGTGATGGAGCGCGTGAGCCCGGACGCCAGGTTCTTGAGCTTCACGCTGTAGAACCGGACCCCGCTGTTCCAGGCCAGCGGGTGGTTGATCATCAGGCTCAGGTCGCCGCCGAAGGGCAGGTTGGGGTAGCCGCTGAAGTAGTAGCCGGGTGCGGTGCTGGTGTTGGCCTTGCCGTCGTCCGGCCCCGGCGAGGAGGGGTTCTGTTCGGAGTTGTTGATGTAGCCGAACGGAATCAGGCCAATGCCCAGCATCAGCACGTTGGACACGGTGATGGAGCGGCTGAAGCGGCCCAGCTCCGTCGTGCACGCCACGTACAGCGTGCTGTCGGAGACGACCTCGATGCTGGAGGGGCCAGGGGCCGTGGACGGCGTGGTGCCTTCCGTGGTGATGCCCCCGGTGAGCAGGTCGATGCGCGCCACCTCCCGCGTGTCGGTCAGCGGGACGTAGAAGGCGCTGCGCTCTGGGTTGGCCCAGGCGAGGAAGCCCAGCTGCGTGGTGGTGAGCTGGTAGGTCTGCAGGGGCACCTGGATGGGCGCGCTCCCTCCGACGAAGTCGGAGATGTCCACGGCGAAGATCTTGCCCGTGGACTCCGCGATGTAGGCCATCAGCGAGGGGCCGCTGCTGGACAGCAACAGGCCCTTGCCGTTGGAGAAGCCCGTCACCACGGGCCACGTCTCCTGCGTGGTGAGGGAGATGCGCCAGAGCTTGTGGGCATCCACCACGTAGATGAACTCTCCGTCCAGCACCAGCTGCTGCGGCTCGTCCAGGGGCTCGTAGGTGATGGGCTGCGGCTGGATGCTGAACTCGGGATAGGGGCTGAGCGCGCTGCTCGTCCGGGGCGCGGAGAGGACGCTGTAGAGCCCGCTGCTCATGTCTTGAGCGGTGACGTACAGGGCCGTCTCATACTCGGAGACGACCAGGTCCCGCACGTCGGTGAGGCCCGCCCCGACACGGTAGGGATTGGGGCTGAGGGTGTAGGTCACCCAGTCCATCCATGTCTGGGTGCCCAGCTTGTAGATGCGCAGCTTGGCGTAGTGGTACTCGGAGGCGTAGTTGATGCGGACGGCGTAGAAGCGCCCGGTGGTGGACGTGCCGTTCTCCGGCAGGGAGTTGTTGTTGGGGACCGACGCCCAGTTGGCGGCCTCCAGGCTCGCGGGGGTGATTTCCGCCAGGGAATTGACGCCGCTCAGCGGCAGGATGCGGGCGAAGTTCTTGGCCAGCAGGTTGGCACCCGCGGTGTCCCACTGGATGTCCGTGGTGGCGAAGACGTTGAAGTTGAGCTGCTGGCCCTTGGCCACCACCTGGCTCCGGGACACGAGCTGGGTGGCGGGGTTGACGGGCATCCACCACACTTCGCCCGTGCCGACATCCGTGTAGTACAGGTGGTCCGCACCGGGGGTGTAGTGGGTGGCGGTGACATTGCTGAGGGAGGGGATTCGCGTCTGGTATTGCATCATCGCGGCATGTCTCCATCACTGCGTTGGCGGGATGTCCACCAACGCGGAATACCCTGACATGCCCGTCTGACATTCCTGACGCACATGGAGTCCGTATGGTTATGCTGGCTCCATGCGAAAACTCCTCAAGGCGTCCTGGTGGGTCGTTGCACTGAGTCTGTCGGTGGTCCTCACAGGTGGGTCCGCGCTGGGCGCACCCGTGACGCCGCCCTTCACACACCTGTCGTCGGGAGCGCTGCATTCGCTGGCGGTTGCCCGGGATGGCTCGCTGTGGACCTGGGGGTACAACAGCGCAGGCCAGTTGGGTCTGGGCACCCTCACCAACGGCATCTATCGGCCCACCCGGGTGCCTGGAATGTCTGGCGTCATCGCCGTGGCCGCGGGAGGGAGCCATTCGCTGGTGTTGCGTGCCGATGGAACGGTCTGGGCCTGGGGGGACAATGCGTATGGCCAGCTCGGTGACGGCACACAGACGCGGCGCCTTGCGCCCGTCCAGGTGCCAGGCCTCCCGCGCGCCGTGGCCATCGCGGCGAGCTCCAGCCATTCGCTGGCGCTGATGGACAACGGGGCGATCTGGAGCTGGGGGGACAACACCGCCGGGCAACTGGGGGATGGGACCCGGACCTCGCGGCTCTCTCCCGTGAAGGTGTCTGGGCTGACGATGATGAGGGCGCTGACCGCGGGCAACCGGCACTCCCTGGCGAGGCGTTGGGATGGGACGGTCTGGGCGTGGGGTGACAACGGCTTTGGGCAGCTTGGAGACGGTTCCACGACCTTGCGCGAGGTGCCGGTCAAGGTTGCTGGCCTGACGGACGTGACGGCGCTGGCCGCGGGCCAGAACCATTCCCTGGCGCTGCGCACCGATGGGACGGTCTGGGCCTGGGGATGGAACGCCTACGGGCAGGTGGGGGATGGAACCCAGACCCAGCGGCTGTCGCCAGTCCAGGTCGCTGGCCTGACGGGCGTGACGGCGCTGGCCGTCGGCGCCCTCCACTCCCTGGCGCTGCGCTCCGATGGCGCGGTCTGGGCGTGGGGCGACAACGCGGAGGGGCAATTGGGGGACGGCACCGAGTCGCAGCGGCTCACGCCAGTCCAGGTGTCGGGGCTGGCGAACGGGATGGTGCTCTCGGCGGGCTCCCGCTATTCACTGGCATTGAGGACCGATGGCTTGCTGTGGGCCTGGGGAGGGAGCGGCAGCGGCGAGCTGGGTCTGGGCATCACCATCTGGAAATTCTCCCCGGTTCCCGTGGTGGGGCTCACGGACGTCGTCTCCCTGGCCGGGGGATACTTGTCTTCGGTGGCGCTGCGCTCGGATGGAACCGTCTGGGGTTGGGGCCAGGATGGACACGGGCCCGTGGGCAGCTCCGCGAGCTTCAGCGCCGTCCCGACACGGGTGCCAGGCCTCCAGGACATTGTGTCGTTGGGGACAGGCTCCACCCACTCGCTGGCGCTGGGCGCTGACGGTTCAGCCTGGGCCTGGGGTGAGAATGGGTATGGACAATTGGGGGACGGCACCACGACGCGCCGTCACTACCCCGTCCAGGTGCTGGGGCTCTCGGACGTGGTGGCCCTGGACGGAGGCGGAAACTTCTCGGTGGCGCTGCGCTCCGACGGCACGGTCTGGGCCTGGGGCGATAACTGGTGCGGGCAGTTGGGGGACGGCACCACGATGTCTCGTTCCTCACCCGTCCAGGTCCTGGGGGTGACGGACGTCGTGGCCGTGGCGGCGGCGGGTTATCACGCGCTGGCGCTCCGGTCGGATGGGACCGTCTGGGGGTGGGGGTACAACTATGCAGGCCAACTGGGAGATGACAGTCATTCCGCCCGCCTCATCCCCGCGCGGATTGAAGGCCTGACGGATGTGATGGCCGTGAGCGCCGACGGTCTTCATTCCCTGGCACTGGGGCTGGATGGGACGGTCCAGGCGTGGGGTGACGTCATCGGCTACTTTCCAGGAGCGAGTTCCGTCATCCAGTTCTTTCCCACCCGAGTGCCTGGCCTGACTCAAGTGGTGACCCTGGTGGCGGGAGCACACCATGCCTTGGCGCTTCGCTCGGATGGAACGCTCTGGGCATGGGGTCTCAACAACGGCGGCCAACTGGGAGATGGCACCTATCTGGTCAGCCATTCTCCCGGCAAGGTCACGGGACTCATGGGCACTGCCCTGCTTGCCGCGGGGGAGTACCATTCCCTGGCGTTGCGCACGGACGGGACCGTGAGTGGCTGGGGCGCGAACTACAAGGGAGAGGTGGGGGACGGGACCGCCCCGTTCTTCACCCGCCCCGTCCGGATTCCTTGAGGACCGTCAGCGCACCCAGTTCACGTTGCTGTACGCCTTCACGCCGTCCGCGCGTTCCGTGTTCGTGAGCGGCGCGTAGACGCGCGTGCTGATGGTGTTGGCCGCGGTGTCGACCTCCACGAGCCGCGTCGGGTTCGTGGTGCCGTCGTGGAACGTGTTGAGCATCTGGTAGATGGTGTTGCCGTTCACGCCGGTGTCGGTGCGGTAGGCGGCGTTGCCCACGTGGCCGGAGAAGACGAAGCGCACGTTGGCGTACTGCTTGATGAGGTTGTCGAACACGTACTGGGGGCTGTTGTTGCCGTAGCCGCCGTTGGACTGCTCGATGCCGCCGCTGCCGTTGAGGTGCGAGTGGGTGATGATGATGACGTTGTGCTGGGGGTACTGGGCCAGCACGGTCTTCGCCCAGTCCACGGCGTTGGTGCGGGCCCACAGCTCCAGGTTCAACACCAGCCAGTTCAGCCCGCCCGCGCTGAACGTGTGGTAGGCGTTGTCGCACTTGCCGGACTCGAACACGCCGCCCAGGGCCTTGAAGCGGGACAGCGGGAAGTAGGTGTTGAAGGTGGTGGTGTTGCGCAGGTTGGCGTTGACGTTGCCGGGGCACGCGCTGCCGCCCTGGCACACGGCCGCCGTGTCGTGATTGCCCAGGGCGATGGCGTAGGGAATCTGGGCGGTGTCGAGCACCTGGTATGAATCACTGGCGCGCTGGTAGTGGAGGTGGTCGGGCGTGTCCCAGTCCATCAGGTCTCCGGTGTGCATCACGAAGCGGATGTCCTGGGCCGTCTTGTTGTCGGCGATCCACTGCATGCGCTGGGTGAGCCGGGTGGGGGCGTAGACGGTCTCCTGCTGCGTGTCGGGGATGACGACGAAGGTGAACTTCGTGTCCACCGGCGCGGGCGTGGTGGGGGCGGCGTAGAACTTGATGCCTTCGTTGGTCCAGCCCGCGGTGGTGAGCGCGTCGCGCTCCGCCTGGGTGACGGCGTGGCGGTGCTTCTTCAGGCCCGGGTTGTCGAAGCGGTAGACGGGGACGAGGCACGCGTCCGCCGTCTTGGAGGCATAAAAGCCAATGCCCTCGTCGGTGGTGAAGCCGGAGGCGATGAGGTTCGAGCGCTCGGTGGCGTCGATGGTGACGATGTGTTCACCCCGGCTGGGGCTGTAGAGCCGGTAGACGGGGGACAGGCCAGTGCCGGAGGAGCTGGCGGCCTTGAAGGGCGTGCCCCGGTCGTCGGTATAGGCGTAGGTCGTGGCCGCGTTGGCGGCCTCCGTCGCGTTGAGGGTGAGCAGGCTGTCGCCCGAGGACGGACGGACGCGGTGATACACGGGCTTGCTGAGCGCGGCGCAGTCCAACGCCGCCGTGGTGCTGCCCACGTCCTGCGCGGGCGCCGGCTGCGGATCCAGCGTCTCGCCAGGACCACAGGCGGACAGCATGCCCGTCAGGGCCAGGGACGCGATGAGGGAAAAGGGCTTCAAGATGGGACTCCCGGTGAAGTCTAGGTGTTCGTGTTAAAAATGGATTGCCTGGAGGCGCATAGCATTGGTGATCGGGTCGGCAAAGACTCCTGTTGAGGAGTGTCGCGAGCGTCACAGGAGCAGGGCCGGATGAACGCGCGCACGGCCGGGGTGTGGGGGTTGTGGGTCGTGTTGATCACGGGCTGCGCCAGTGGGCCCACGGTGCGGCTGCGCACGGAGCAGGGGACGCGGACATACGCTCCGGACACCTGGGACCGGCGGGTGCCGGTCAGCGCTCGTGATTTCGAGGACGCGCTGACGCGCCTGGTGCTGGAGGTGCCGCTGATGGTGCGCTCACCAAGGGTGGTGCGCACGGTCGCGAGGAAGGGGGCGCAGCTGGACCAGGGGCTCGGGTTCATGCTGCGGGACCGGTACGGACGGTGGTGCCGTGCGCACGAGGCTCCGGGGGATTGCCTGTCCCTGCTGGAGGATGGGGCGGGTTTCAGCGAGATGGATCGGCTGACGCTCGCGGTGGGCATGTCGCTGGAGCCCTTGCGCGCGAGCATTGGTGAGGCGCTGCAGGACACTTTGAACCCGGCGTTCTTCGTGTCCGTGGTGTCGGGGGCGATTGCGTCCTGGGTGGTGCTGGCCGCGGCTCCGGAGCCCGTGTTCACCAAGGCCGCCGCGGTGATTGCCGCCGTGTTCCTGGCGTACGTGGGCGTGCAGTCGTTCCTCACGGTGGTGCGGGCGTGCGGCGCGCTGAAGGACGCGACGGACCGGGCGAAGACGTTCCAGGAGTTGGAGGAGGCGGCGGACGTGTTCGCTCGGGCATTGGGGCCGGAGGTGGCGCGCGTCTTCGTGCTCGCGGTGACGGTGCTGGTGAGTCACGGCGTGACAGTGGGGATGTCGTCGGCGCTCACATTGATGCCGGGCTTTCCGGACGCGGTGCGGTTGGGCTCGGCGCAGGTGGGCTTCAACCCAGCGGTCGTATGGGACGTGAGCGCGGTGGCGGTGGTGGGTGGAGTGGTGGAGGTGACGCTCGCGTCCACGGCGGTGTCCATGGCCGTGATGGGGCCGCCTCCTTCGAGCAGCTCAGGAGGCCCGGGCAAGTGGGTGCAGGTGAATGAGTCGATGTCCGACCGTGCCCGCGATTATCAGGCTCAGGTGACGGGAGCACCGAAGGGTTCCGCGTACCGGTTGCAGGATGGGGACACGGTGGTGGACTACGACGGCTACGACCTGGTGGACGATTTCCTGCTGGAAGCCAAGGGCCCGGGCTACGCGAAGTTCATCAAGGACGACATGTCGCTGAAGGAGTTCTACAAGGGGTTTGGAAAGGTACTTGAGCAGGCGGAACGGCAGGAGGCCATGGCCCAGGGAAGGCGCATTCGCTGGATCGTCGCGGAGGAGCGTTTTGCCACCCTTCTCAAGAAGGCATTTCTAGAGATAGGGCGCAGCATCGAAGTCGTCTGCATCGCTCCGATTCAATGAGGAGTTCTGGAACCATGTCCGAGACGTACTACGCAGGTTGCTATTGGCTGGCGCGACTGGAGCCGGTCGAGGCCTGTGCTCAGCGTCTGGCATCTTTCATCCAGCAGTTGGGCCCATTGGAGCCCACGTGGAACCGCTGGCATCAAGCGGCGGCCAACTTCGAGAAGGCTCGGAAGCGTCAAATTCAGCCGGACGAAGCAACGCTCGCGAAGCTCATGAAGAGCAAGGCCCATCGATTCATGGACCGCTCCAGTTTCTGGCTCTGGGCGGGTGACAACGAAGAGGAGACCTCGGGTACCCACGGCTTCTGCGGAAGTGCCTCTCCACACAGCCCCTCCGTCTGCGTCGTCACCACCGGCAGCCGAGGCAGTGTCGGAGAGCGTTTGCTGACCGCTCCGGTTCTCACCGGAGTGATGCGGGCCATGGCCCTGGCATGGGAGCCAGAGGTCGGCATCGCCACCTCCCATGCGCATCTGGAACAGCTCAAGGTCGATCAGTTTTCATCGCCCGGGACCTTCGTCGGCTGGGTCATGTACTTCGCCGACTTCCGAGGCCCCGTGCCCCCACTGCCCGCGCCCGTCCAGGTGGAACACCTCCCGGACCGGGGCACGCTCATCACCCTCACGCCGGAGAAGTTCACCGTCTCCAATCCGGCCCACGTCGCCCTGGCCGCGGACGTCCATGCGCGCCTCCAGGACGCGGGGCTGCTCCGGCCCCTGCGCCCCTGGGGCACCTGAGCGCGGCGCTCAGTCCGGGTAGAACATCGGGTCACGCGTGGCCACGAACGACGAGATGGCGTGCGCCACCTCCGGCGGCAGCGTGGTGAACTGCACGCCCACGCCCGGCATCAGGTCCGGCGTGCGGTCGTTGCCGTCGCGTGCCCAGCGCACCACGCCGTTCACCGTCAGCGGCCGGCCCCCGGGCAGCGTGAAGTCCAGCTCCACCGCCGTGCCTCGCGGCACCGCCTCCACCGTGGCGATGAAGATGCCGCCCTCGCTGATGTCCATCGAGAAGCCGGTGAAGAAGTTGGAATCGCTGCGCGTGTCGATGGTCGTGTGCAGCCGCACCCGGCCCGCCTTGCGCCCATCGCTCTTCGCCGGGGTGGCGGCCACGGGCGCGCGCGCCGGGAGCCGCTCCGCGCGCGTCGGCGTCTCCTCGGACGCCTTCGCCCCGGACGGCCGCAGGGCCGGGGGCGGGACGACCTTCTGGGTCGCCGCCTCCGCCGCGCGCCGGGCCTTCTCCTCGGCTTCCGCGCGGGCCTTGGCGGCGGCCTCCACGCGCTTCAGGTCGGACTCGGCGGACGACAGCGCCTTGTCCACCCGGGCGGCATCCTCCTGCTGCACGCGCAGTGCGGATTGGAGGTCCAACCCGGCCTGCCGGCGCGTGTCCAGCGCGGCCTCGCGAGCGTCCAGGGCCTTCTCCCGCAGGCGTGCCATCTCCGGGGACGGCTCGGGGGACTCGGTGTCCTCCAGCCGCATGGCCCACTGGGACAGGCGCGAGTCCCCGGCATGCTCCGGCCGGGCCAGGGCCTGCCGCACGCGGGTCAGCCGTTCGGTCAACGCGGCGGCGTCGGCGGTGGCGCGGGCCACCTGTTCAGCGAGCTGCGCTTCCAACCGGGCCATGTCGGCTTCGGCGCGCGCCAGCTCGGCTTCCCGGGAAGGGGTGGGGGACGGGGGCATGCGT
>NZ_RAWE01000272.1 GCF_003611695.1 Corallococcus carmarthensis
TCTTGGGTCGGGCGTGGCCACGCCCCATTATTTCTAATCCGCCCCCGGCCCACGTCGAGCGTGGTGAGGCCCACCGTTCGCTGCCTCACCGCCCCCTCAGGCGAGCACCACCCCGTGAACGCTTACCCCTTGGGCATCTTCAGCGCCATCGCGACCAGCGAGAGGGTCAGGTCCTCGGGCTGGTAGGGCTTGAACGGGTTCAGCGTCGTCCCGGTCGAATCCAGGTGATCCAGTCCAGACAGGGTCACGGACTTGGAGCCGGGGATGAACGCGTCCTGCGGCAGCACCAGGCCGTCGGACTTCACGCCGTAGCGCTGGTGCATGTACTCCTGCATGGCGAACAGCGGCGACGTCGGGTTCGCGGTGGTGGAGGCCATGGAGACGGTGGGGATGCCCTCGGGCATCGGGTGCTTCGCGAGGAACTCCTTGCGCGAGTCGTACGTCAGGTCCTCACCGGCCTGGATGCTGCCGCCGAGCGCCTCGATGGCGCCGCCCACGCCGTAGCGCACCAGCGGGTTGTCCAGCAGGTCCTGCGCCATGGGCGAGCCGCCGTACGGCGACTGGATGGTGACCAGCGCGCGCACGTGCTCCTTGAGTTCCGGGTACATCGACAGGGCCGCCGCCGAGTCCAGGCCGCCCTTGCTGTGGCCGATGAGCACCACCTGCTTGCCGTTCTTGGAGGCCTCGAGCACCGCCTCACGGACAATGGCGGCGTTGTGCTCCACGCCCATGTCCGTGTCCACGGGCACCCGGCCCACCTGAAGGCCCTGGGCCTCCAGCGCGTCCAGGTTCTTGTCGAAGTAGATCTGCTTGGGCGCCGCCTCGGAGAGCAGTCCGCCCACGGCCAGGAACACGCAGTCCTTGGCCTCGGGGGGCATCACGTTCTGGCCCGCGCGCACCGCCTGGTTGAGCTTCATGAACTCCGCGGTGGAGTCCTTCGCGGGCGGATACGCCTTCTGGATCCAGCCGATCTTGTCCGCCTCGCCCTTGCCAGGCCAGGGGATGGGAAGGCGCAGGGCATTGACCTGCTGCGAACCCGCCGGAGCGCCCGAGCTGAAGCTGTCGCCCTTCACCACGGCGTTGAAGCCCTTCACGGAATTGGCCCGGGCAGGGGCCTCCGGCGCGACCCGCGTCTGGGTGGACGGCGTGAGGCTGGAAGGGCGCGTGACCTGGACCATGGGGGGACCTCGGGAGGGGGAGCCGAGTTGAGCAGCGGGGAGGCTTGCCTACATTGTCGGTAAATGGCGCCAGGAGTTGCGTGTCCCTACTCAGAAGGCGCGTAGAGACGGCGGACGGCGGTGATCCAGGACGGGGTTCGGCGAGCGTGCTGAACAGGGCGCCCACAAGGGCCCTGGCCGCTCCCCTGCCCCTCGGTCGTCAGCCCTGCCTACATGCTCCGTCCCACTGGGGATGACCCGTCCAGGAACTGCTGCGCCCGGCCCTCTTGTGGCATATACCCACACCATGCCTTCCGCCCTCACCGCCTCCCAGATTCGCGAGGCGTTCCTCCAGTTCTTCGAGGAGCGCGCCCACCGCCGCGTGGCCTCGTCCTCGCTGGTGCCCGTTGGCGACCAGACCCTGCTGTTCACCAACGCCGGCATGGTCCAGTTCAAGGACGTCTTCACCGGCCGCGAGCAGCGGGACTACCGCCGCGCCACCACGTCCCAGAAGTGCGTGCGCGCCGGCGGCAAGCACAACGACCTCGACAACGTGGGCTACACCGCACGCCACCACACGTTCTTCGAGATGCTCGGCAACTTCTCCTTCGGCGACTACTTCAAGGCCGACGCCATCTCGTTCGCCTGGGAGTTCGTGACGAAGCGCCTGGGCCTGGCCATCGACCGGCTCGCCGTCACCGTGTTCAACGGCGAGAACAACATCCCCTGGGACGAAGAGGCCTTCGAGCTGTGGGCCAAGGAGGGCGTGTCTCGCGACCGCATCCTGAAGCTCGGCTACAAGGACAACTTCTGGGCCATGGGCGACACCGGCCCGTGCGGCCCCTGCTCCGAAATCCACTACCACCAGGGCGACGACATCCCCTGTGTCGAAGAGGCCGCGGGCCGCAAGTGCCAGGGCGTCGCGTGTGATTGCGACCGGTGGCTCGAAATCTGGAACCTCGTGTTCATGCAGTTCGAACGCAAGGAGAAGGACGCGCCCCTCATCCCGCTGCCCAAGCCGTCCATCGACACCGGCGCCGGCCTGGAGCGCATCGCGTCCGTCGTCCAGGGCAAGCGCTCCAACTACGACACCGACCTCTTCCAGGGCATCCTCGCCACCGTCAGCGAGCTGTGCGGCAAGCCCTACTCCCAGGAGACCGGCGCCTCGCAGCGCGTGGTCGCCGACCATGCCCGCGCCACCGCATTCCTCGTGGCCGATGGCGTCCAGCCCTCCAACGTGGCCCGCGGCTACGTCCTGCGCCGCATCATGCGCCGGGCCATCCGCCACGGCGACACGCAGCTGGGCATCAAGGAGCCCTTCTTCTTCAAGGTCGTTGACCGCGTCATCGAGCTCATGGGCGACGCGTTCCCCGAGCTGCGCGACGGCCGCACCTTCATCCTCGAAGTCGCCAAGCACGAGGAAGAGGGCTTCCGCCGCACGCTCGACCGCGGCCTCAAGCTGATGGACGAGGAGTTGGCCAAGCTCCAGGCCTCCGGCGGCAAGCTGCTCTCCGGCGACGTCGTCTTCCTGCTGCACGGCACCTACGGCTTCCCGTGGGACCTCACGCAGATCATCGCGCGCGAGCGCGGCTACGACGTGGACCTGGAGGGCTTCAACAAGCTCAAGGAGAAGGAAGCCTCCGAGCAGGACTTCCACGGCGAGAAGAAGTCCACCACGGAGATCTTCCAGACCGTCCTCTCCCGCACCGCGCCCACCCAGTTCCTGGGCTACGACGGCGAGGGCCACGAGGGCGAAGGCAGCGTGCTCGCGCTCATGCAGGACGGCGTGGAGGTGCCCCAGGTCTCCGCGGGCGCCACGGTGGACGTGGTGCTGGACCGCACTCCGTTCTACGGCGAGTCCGGCGGCCAGCAGGGCGACACCGGCCGCATCGTCGCGCACGGCGGCAAGACCGTGGTGCAGGTGAAGGACGCGCAGCGCCCGGTGCAGGGGCTCATCGTCCACAGCGTGGAGGTGAAGGAAGGCACGCTGAAGGTCGGGGACATGGTGCAGACGTCCGTGGACGTGGAGCGCCGCAAGTCCATCCGCGCGAACCACTCCGCCACGCACCTGCTCCACAAGGCGCTCAAGCGCGTGCTCGGCGAGCACGTGAAGCAGGCGGGCTCCGTCGTCGCGCCGGACTTCCTGCGCTTCGACTTCTCCCACTTCTCCCCCGCCACCCAGGAGCAGTTGGAGCAGGTGGAGGACCTGGTCAACACCTGGGTGCGCGACAACGCGGATGCCCAGACGCGCGTCATGAAGCTGGACGAGGCGAAGAAGTCCGGCGCCGTGGCCATGTTCGGTGAGAAGTACGGCGACACCGTGCGCGTCGTCACCGTGCACCCGGAGTCCACCGAGCTCTGCGGCGGCACCCACGTGAAGCGCAGCGGTGACATCGGCCTGTTCAAGGTCACCAGCGAGAGCGGCGTCGCTTCCGGCGTGCGTCGCATCGTGGCCGTCACGGGCGTGGGCGCGCTCCAGTTCGTGCGCGAGCAGGAGCACGAACTCAAGAAGGTCGCGGCGCTGTTGCGCACGAACCCCAAGGAGGTCGCCCTCCGCGTGGAGGCCACCCAGAAGCGCGTGAAGGAGCTGGAGCGCAAGGTGGAGGAGGTCTCGGTGAAGGCCCAGTCGGCCTCGCAGAAGGACCTCATGGACCAGGCGCGCGAGGTCAACGGCATGAAGGTGCTGGCCACGCGTGTGGACCCCGCGGACGACAAGGTGTTCCGCGGCATGGCGGATCAGCTGCGCGACCGCATCGGTTCCGGCGTGATTGCCATTGGCGGTGAGAAGGACGGCCGCGCCGTCATCCTGGTGGCGCTCACCAAGGACGTCGTCGCCAAGGGCATCAGCGCGGGCAACCTGGTGCGCGAGATGGCCAAGGAAGTGGGCGGCAAGGGCGGCGGCAAGCCGGACATGGCTCAGGCCGGTGGCCCGGACGCGGACAAGCTGCCCGTGGCGCTCGAGAAGCTCTACGAGCTGGTGAAGGGCGCGAGCCCGGCGTGAGTCCCCGCGCTTCATCCCGCACCCAGCTGTTCCTGACGGCGGCCCTCCTTCTGGGGGGCTGCTCGAAGGAAGCCTCCACGCCCGAAGAGGGCCAGGAAGCCGAAGCGCGCACGCTCCAGAAGCTGCGCGCGGAGGCGGACCGGGTGAAGCAGGGCGGCACCGCGGCCACGCGTCCACAGCCTGCTCAGCGGGAGCCGGAGGAGTCGAAGCTGGCGGGCCTGGCCGCGGGCATGGGCGACAACGGGCCGCGCAAGCTGCGCCTGCCCGAGCGCAACGACACCGTGCACGTGGACACGGTGGCGATGAAGGTGACGGGGCTGGAGGCGTCGCACTCGGTGAAGGGCGGCTCCGGCAAGGTGGGGCTGGGGCTCACGACGGAGGAGCTGTTCCTGCGCGTGGAGCTCATCACCCAGAACGTGGGCGGGATGCCCGCGCCGCTGACGCTGGACGGCGCGAAGGTGACGGACGCGAAGGGGCAGACGTATCCGCTGGCGCGTGACGCGCAGGCGGTGGCCGGCACGAAGCCCCTGCCCACCACGTGGGCGCCCGCGCAGCGCACGGAGCTGGTGCTGCTGTTCGAGGTGCCACCGGACGCCGTGCAAGACGATGGGCTGGCGCTCGTGGTGCGGGGCTCCGGCGGGGACGTGCGGATCCCCTTGCGATGACCGGGCCGGCCCCCAAGCTCCTCCCCCTGCGCATCCGACTGCCGTACACGGCGGAGGAGGAGTTCATCGAGCGGTATGGCTCGAACGTGGGGCGCGGTGGAGTGTTCGTGGCCACGCGCGCGCTCAAGCCGGAGGGCACGGGGCTGGCGTTCGAGTTCGTCCTCGCGGACGGCACGCGGCTGTTGCGCGGTGAAGGCGTGGTGCTCAAGGCGCAGCCGGACGCGGGGAGTGCCCGCACGGGCATGACGGTGCGCTTCACCAAGCTGGATGCGGCGAGCAAGGCGCTCATCGATCGCATCGTCACGCGGCGGGGCGGGACGGAGGCGGTGGTGGCTTCGCCTGCCGCGCCCAGGACGGAGGCCGCGCCGCTGCCGCCAGGGCTGGTGCGGCGGATCCCGGCCGTGAATCCGTCACGGCCTGTCGCACGCGCCGTTACGGAGGCAGTGCCTGCGCCGGTCAGCCCGGCTCCGCCGCCGAAAGCGTCCATGACGTTGCCGGCCGTGCAGCTGCCCGTCGTCGCCGTCGCTCCGCCGGACCTGGCTGAGCCGGATGAGCCGGTGTCGCTCTTTCCGGAGCACGCTGCCGAAGAGGAGGAGGAACTCGCGCCACTTCCGGAGGTGGGCTTTTCGCAGAGGGCGCGGAGGCGTCCGGCCGACGCGGAGCTGCAACGGTCGACCCAGGAGATGTTCACGGTCCGGCCAGCGGCGGCGGTTGCGTCCTCCGAGAGCGCGGGTGAAGCCGGGACGCACTCGGCGCCCGATGAAGGCCGTGCCGGGACCGTCGGCGATGCGGAGAATGTCTCAGCGGATCCGGCTGCTGGTAGCGACGGTGGCGATGCATCCACGCCCGTCAGCTTCACTCCCGCGTCAGTGGAGGCGTTTGATCCGAACGCCGTGCTCGGAGCCCCACCCGCTCCCGAGCATTCCGAGTGGGTCTCCGCATCCGGGACGGAGGAGACCGGTGGCCTGGCCTCCGCGGGCGCTTCCGGCGAAACGGAACCCGCGCGCGTCGAAGCGACGGCCGTCGCGGATGAGGCGCGGGCGGATACCGACCAGTCGTTCGACTTCGACGTCGACCTCAGCATGGAGCCCGAGGCGGAACCCGCTTCGGCAGCGTCCGACTCCTCGTCCGCACCGGAGTTCGACGCTTCGGGAAGCGCCACGGCTCCGGCGCTCCCTCCGGAAGAGAGCAGTTCCCGGGCAGTGGAGGACTCGGAAGAGCGAGTCGGCACCGAGGCACCGTTCCATCCGGCGGAGCATTTCCCGGCCGCGCCGGACGCCGTCGCAATGGAAGGCGCTCCCGAGGAGGCACTCCCTTCCCCAGAGACCTTCTCGGCAGCTCCGGACTCCGAAGCGGTAGGAGACTCCCTCCCCGACACGTCTGCTTCCGACGTCGAGGCAGGCGCCCCGGAAGAACCGCTCCCGGCTCCGGAGCCAGGGGTGACGCCGAGCCAACGGGAGGCCGAGCGTCTTCGCGCATGGGGCATCGACCCGGATTCCCTTCCGCGCCAATTCAGCGCCGCCTCGGAGGACGTGGATCCGTTCAGCGCGGCGCTTGAACAGGCTGTCGAAGCAACCGCGTCGACGGTGGGCGAAGCCGCCCCCACGTCACCCGCCGATGAACCGGGACAAGAGTCGAACACGGAACCCGTGCTCGACGAGCCAGTCGTCACGACGTCGTTCGATGAGCACGCGGTGGATTGGAGCCATGCGACTGGCCCCGACTCCGCACCTCCGCAGGAAGAGGAAGACTCATCGACGGTCGTCATGGCCGAACTGCCGACCGAGGATGCATGGACGGCGCTCGTCGGCTCCGCCGCACCGCCTCCAGCCAACGACTCGACCGCCGCCGAAGCGGAGAAGCCCTTCGCGGCGGATGCAGCGTTCGCGGGCGACGCTCCGCTCGAATACGAACCTGCGTCGGTCCAAGAAACAGAGCACGAAGCGGTTCTGACCGCGGAGCCCCCTACCCCCTCCACGACCGCGGACGAGTCGGAAGCGCTCTCCACGAACGCCACGGCTTCGTCGTTCGTGGCGTCGCGCGAAGAGACACCGTACGCAGCTCCGGAAGCACCGCCCCCAGGGACCAGTGAGGAGGCTTCGTCCCCACCGGTCTCCACCCCAGCGGCCCCGGATGCCGCGACTGCGCTCGCATCTGACACGAAGCCGTCCGCTCCAGCGGCTCCGGACTCCTCGGCTGCGCTCGCTTCCGACCCCAAGCTGTCCGTTCCAGCAGCCCCGGACACATCAACTGCACTCGCGTCCGACGCGAAGCCGTCCGTTCCAGCGGCCCCCGACGCATCGACTGCGCTCGCTTCCGACACGAAGCCGTCCGCGCCAGCGGCTCCGGACACCTCGGCTGCGCTCGCGTCCGACACGAAGCCGTCCGGTCCGGCGGCCCCGGACGCATCAACTGCACTCGCGTCCGACACGAAGCCGTCCGTTCCGGCGGCTCCGGACTCCTCGGCTGCACTTGCGTCCGATACGAAGCCGTCCGCTCCAGCGGCTCCGGACTCCTCGACTGCGCTCGCGCCCGACACGAAGCCAACCGCTCCAGCGGCTCCGGACTCCTCGACTGCGCTCGCGCCCGACACGAAGCCGTCCGGTCCGGCGGCCCCGGACGCCTCGGCTGCACGTGCGTCCGACACGAAGCCGACCGCTCTAGCGGCCCCAGACGCCTCGGCTGCACTCGCGTCCGACGCGAAGCCGACCGCTCTAGCGCCCCCGGACGCCTCGGCTGCGCTCGCACCCGACGCGAAGCCGTCCGTTCCAACGGCTCCCGACGCCTCGGTTGCGCTCGCGTCCGACACGAAGCCGTCCGCTTCAGCGACCCCGGACGCCTCGGCTGCGCTCGCGTCCGACACGAAGCCGACCGCTCCAGCGGCCCCGGACGCCTCGGCTGCACGTGCGTCCGACACGAAGCCGACCGCTTCAGCGACCCCGGACTCCTCGGCTGCGCTCGCGTCCGACGCGAAGCCGACCGCTCCAGCAGTCCCAGACTCCTCGGCTGCGCTCGCGGTCGACACGAAGCCGACCGTTGAGGAAGCCCCGGCCGTAACACGCCGCTCGGACGAAGCCGCGCAGCCCGCGGCAGCACAGGCTCCACGCGCTCACGAAGCCACAGCTCCGGACAGCACGGCTTCGGCACAGCCGTCTTCGCAAGCATCCGCCGCGACGCCGTCTCCCCGTGCCGACGACGCCGCGCCCCCCGTCAGCATCATCGCGCCGCCGCCTTCCGCTGACGCACAGACCAGCACCGCCGCCGCGCGCAGCCGCCGCCGCACACTCTTCGACCTGGCCCCCGCCGTGCCCGTCAGCGCGCCCGCGGCGGCGGAGATCGTGCTCGGCATCGACGTGGGCACCTCTCAGGCCCGCGTCGCCGCGTTCATCGACGGCGTCGCCACGCCCATCCCCATCCCCGGCATCGACGGCTCGGGCCTTCCCTCCGTCATCGCGGTGAGCAGCTCCGGCGAAATCCAGGTCGGTGCCGCCGCCCTCGTCGAAGCCGCCCGCGCGCCCCGCCGCGCCGCCGTCGGCCTCAAGCGTCTGCTCGGCGTGCGCGCCCGCTCCCCGAACCTCCGCTGGCTCTCCCCGCAGCTCCCCTTCCCCATCGCCACCGACCTCCACGGCGACGCGAGCGTGGAGCTTGGCGGCCGCGTCATCGCGCCCACCCTCCTCACCGCGATGCTGCTGCGCGAGCTGCGCCAGGCGGCCACCACGTTCCTCAACCGCAAGGTGACGCGCGCCGTCCTCTGCGCGCCCTCGCACTTCACCGAACGCCAGCGCGCCGCCCTGCGCGAAGCCGCCACCATGGCCGGCCTGGAAGTGCCCCGCGTGCTCACCAACAGCGCCGCCGCGGCGCTCGCGTACGCGCACGGCCGGGGCCTCGCTCGCAAGCGCGTCCTCGTCGTGGACCTGGGCGGCGGCGGCCTGGAGGTCTGCGTCGTGCAGGTCACCGGCGATGACCTGGAGGTCGTCACCACCGGCGGAGACCCCACGCTGGGCGGCATGGACTTCGACGGCCGCATCGCCGAGGCACTCGTCAGCGACCTCTCCGAACAGGGCCACCCCCGCCCCGAACATCCGCTCGACTGGGGTCCCCTGCGCACCCTCGCCGAGTCCACCAAGGAGGCCCTCTCCACGAAGGACAGCGTGGACGTCGTCCTGCCCACGGGCCCCGGCCCCACGCTCGACCGCGAGCGCGTGGAGGCCCTCACCGCCGACCTCGCCCAGCGCGTCGTCTCCGTCACCCGCGAGGTGCTGGAGTCCAACGCCCTCTCCCCTCAAGGCCTGGACGCCGTGCTCCTCGTGGGCGGCCAGTCCCGCGCGCCGCTCGTGCGCCGCCGCCTGGAGGAGAGCCTGGGCGTCCCCGTGCGCGACGACGGCGTGGACGCCCGCACCGCGGTGGTGCGCGGCGCCGCGCTGCTCGGCCACGCGCTCCTGCTGTCGGAGACCGGCAAGCCCGCCGCCAGCGTCTCGGAGGTCCTCACCGCGCCCATCGGCGTCGCCGAGGACGCCGGCACCTTCCGCCGCGTGCTGGAGCGCAACACCCGCCTGCCCACGTCCAAGACGCTCGTCATCCCCCTCACCGTCCCCGGCCCGCTGGTGCTCGCCTTCTTCCAGGGCACCGCCCCCACCGTCGCGGAGAACGAATGGCTCGGCGCCCTCAGCCTCACCGTGGAGCGCCCCGGTGAGGTGGAGGTGCACCTGGAGCTGTCCACCGACGGCACCCTGGCCTTCAGCGCCACCCTGCCCGGCGCGAAGCGGCAGCCCGTGACGCTCGCGACGGAGGACCTGGACGACTCCGCCCGCGACGTCCTCCTCGCCCGCTCGCCCTTCCACACCGAACCGGAAGCCCGGCCAGGCGGCCTGCTATCCGGTTTGAAGAAGCTCTTCGGCCGCCGCTGAGGCCCTCGGCCCCCTGGCTCCGTCCTCCGGGCGGGTGCGCTGTCCGTCCCCTCCGTCCCAGCTTCCATTCCAGGTCCCACACTTCAAGCAGGAGGAGCCTGGACATGAGAAAGACTTCAATGATGGCTGGACTGGTGGCGGCCGGTGTCAGCGTGGCCGGCCCGGCGTTCGCGGTGGACGCGACGCAAGTGTCACGCAAGCTCAGCTACAACGAGGAGGGCGTCCAGGGCGGCCTGGACGTGGGCATTGGCCTGGGCGGCTTCACCGGCGACCTGGGCGACGAGACGGGCGTGGGCGGCCTGTTCAACATCACCGCCAACGCCCAGCCCTATCAGTACATCGGCGTGGAGGTGGGCTACGAAGGCCAGAACATCCCCATCGATGACGCCCGCGTGCTCGGCGGCAACCACATCTGGCGCAACAACGGCACGCTGCTGGGCAAGCTGGGCCCCATCGTCGACAAGAAGTGGCACCCCTTCGTGGGCGTGGGCCTGGGCCTGAGCTACCTGCACGCGTCCTCGGGCTCCCAGGACGTCTACAACAACGACTGGCAGACGGAGCTGCCCCTGGCCGCGGGCATCGAATACCGCATGGGCCACCTGTCCGCCGGCGTGCGCGCCACCTACCGCCTCGTCGGTGGCGAGGAGCTGGTCGAGGTCCCCGGCACCAACGACGACGCGAAGGGCAGCCTCTTCAACGGCAACATCACCGTGGGCGGCCGCTTCTAGCCCGCCGCCCCCAGGTCCGCGTCCGCGAAGGGCCGCGCTTCACAGCTCGAAGCGCGTCATCAACACTTCCGGACGCGGATCTTCCTTCCACGCGTCCAGCACCGCCTGCGCCGGCGACCTGCCCGACGCGGCCACCGCCTCCAGCGGCGCGAGCAGCGGCGCGTCCTCCGCGTCCAACCGCTGCAGTCCCCGCTTCGCGATGGCCACCATCTCCCCGGCCAGCCGGTGCAGCTCGCGCGGCCCCAGCTTCCCGGCCAGGCCCTCGCGGCGCGCGGTGTCGTGGAAGGCCAGGTGCTCGGTGAAGGTCAGCCGGGGCAGGAGCAGCTCCGCCTCCTCCAGCGCCTTCGCGTCATAGAGGATGCCGCGCCAGAGTGCCCCCAGGGCCCCCGTCATCTCCGCGCTGGCACAGTCCGCGCCGCGCACCTCCAGCACCTTCTTGAGCC
Source organism: Corallococcus carmarthensis (assembly GCF_003611695.1). Taxonomy (GTDB): domain Bacteria; phylum Myxococcota; class Myxococcia; order Myxococcales; family Myxococcaceae; genus Corallococcus; species Corallococcus carmarthensis. The sequence goes on from NZ_RAWE01000272.1 coordinate 10,902, forward strand.
GCACCTCCGGGAAGAGCGTGGACAGGTGGTCCGTCCAGTCCCCCATGTCCGGCGGCTTGCCCTCGTAGCCCTCCTTCATCAGCTGACGGAAGGTGAGCTTCGGGTGGCGGTATTCGCCCTCGCGGCGCAGGAACAGCAGCGGCGCGTCCAGCGCCCAGTCCACATAGGCCTGGTAGGAGAACGAGCCGTCGAACCAGGACGGCAGGTAGCCGCACCGCGTGGGGTCCACCTCTTCCCAGACGCGGCTGCGGAAGGACATGTAGCCGGACGGCTTGCCCTCCACGAGCGGGCTGTTGGCGTACAGCGCCACCAGCAGCGGCGACAGGCGCGCCACCGCCACCGTCTTGCGCACGCAGTCCGCTTCGTCCGCCCAGTCCAGGGACACCTGCCCGGTGGACGTCATCAGCATCATGTTCAGCGCCAGCCGGCCGCGCTCCGGCAGCGTGCGGCGCATCACCTGGTAGCGCGTCTTGGGCATCCAGGGCATCTCCACCCCACCCGCCCCTGGCGTGCCCACCGGCCGGTACCCCAGCGCCACCAGCCGCAGGCCCAGCGCGGACGCCGCCGCCTTCGTCTCCTTCAGGTGCTGGAGGTTCTCCTGGTGCGCCTCCCGGGCCGTGTGGAACGGGCTGCCAGACAGTTCGAACTGCCCGCCCGGCTCCAGGGAGATGGCCGCCATCCCGCGCTGCAGCGCGATGACCGGCGACTGGGGCGTCTCCCGGAAGGGCTCGTAGCCGCCCGGGGCGATGCGCTCCAGCAGGGCCCCCACCCCGTTCGGTCCCTCGTAGGGCACGGGTTGGGCGGACCCCACGGGATAGATGAACTTCTCGTGCTCCAGCCCCAGCCGATGCTGGGTCCGGGGCTTCTCCGCCTTGCGAAGCTCTTCCACCAGGGGGGCGGAGGAGGTGAGGGGCTCGGAGGCCACGCGCTTGAGGTCGAGGGACATGAGGGCGCCCTATATAACGGGGGCCGTTGGCCTTGCCCTCATTTGAGC
>NZ_RAWE01000273.1 GCF_003611695.1 Corallococcus carmarthensis
CCTCCGCGTCATGAGTGCCATCTCCCAGGTCCTGCGCATGCTGCGCATGTTGCCGTCCGCCATGGCCGTGGCCGCCCCCGGCGTGGGCCCGTGGCTTGCCCGCCGCCGCTGGACGCGCGAGGAAGGCACCCTCACGCTGCCCGGCCTGCACGGCAAGGTGGAGGTGCTGCGCGACACGTGGGGCGTGCCTCACATCTTCGCCAGTGACGAGCACGACCTGTTCTTCGCCCAGGGCTACGTGCACGGGCAGGACCGGCTGTGGCAGCTGGAGATGGGCCGCCGGCTGGTGGACGGCCGGCTCGCGACCCTGCTGGGTCCCATGGGGGTGTCCGCGGATCAATTCCTGCGCACCATGGGCCTGCGCCACATGGCCGAGCAGGCCTGGGCGCAGGTGGATCCAGAGGCACGGGCCATCCTGGAGGCCTACAGCGCGGGCATCAACGCGCGCATCGCCGCGGAGCCGCTGCCCTACGAGTTCACCGTGATGAACGCGGCGCCCACGCCCTGGACGCCCGTGGACTCGCTCGCGCGCGGCAACCTGCTGGCGATGATGCTGGGCGGCAACCACCGCATCGAGCTCTTCCGCGCGCGGCTGGTGGCGGCGGTGGGCGAGGAGGTGGCCAACGCGCTGCTGCCGCAGAACGCGCCGGAGACGCCGCTCATCGTCCCGAAGGAGGCGCGCCTGCCGGGCCTCAAGTCCGTGAAGACGATGTCCGGACTGGACAGCGTGGACGCGGTGATGGGCGACCCGAACATCGTCTCCGGCAGCAACAACTGGGTGGTGCACGGCCAGCGCACGAAGAGCGGCCAGCCGCTGCTCGCCAATGACGTGCACATCCCGCTGGGCATGCCGTCCACCTGGTACGAGAACGGCCTGCACGGCGGCCGCTTCCAGCACGTGGGCTTCTCCCTGCCCGGCGTGCCCATGCTCATCGTCGGCCACAACGGGAAGGTGGCCTGGGGCATGTCCAACCTGGGGCCGGACACCCAGGACTTCTACATCGAGAAGCTGGACGACCCGAAGGCGCCCAAGCAGTACCTCTACCAGGGCACCTGGCACGACCTGCACGTGCGCCGCGAAGAGATTCCGGTGAAGGGCGGCGCCCCGGTGGTGATGGAGGTGCGGAGCACCCGGCACGGCCCGCTGATGAACGTCGTGATGGCGGACGAGCTGAAGGGCAGCGAGCCGCTGGCCCTCAAGTGGGCGCACACGGAATGCCAGCCGCTCATCAACGCCGTGCTGAAGCTCAACCTGGCGACGGACTGGGAGTCCTTCCGCGATGCGATGAAGCGCTGGGAGGGGCCGGGCCAGAACTTCGTGTACGCGGACACGGCCGGCAACATCGGCTTCCAGGCCACGGGGAAGATTCCCATCCGCCAGGGCCACCAGGGCCTCATCCCCATGCCGGGCTGGACGGGCGACGCGGAGTGGACGGGCTTCATCCCCTTCGAGGAGCTGCCCGCGTCCTTCAACCCGCCCGCGGGCTACGCGGCCACGGCGAACAACAAGATCACGTCCGACGACTACCCGCACCTCATCGCGCACAACTGGTTCCCGGGCTACCGCGCCAAGCGCATCACCGACCTGCTGGAGGCGGGCACGCAGCACACCGTGGGGACCATGCGGGACATCCAGGCGGAGACGTACTCGCTGCCCGCGGAGGCGCTGCGCCCCTACTTCCTGGCGGCGGCGCTCCCGGCGGACGACCTTCAGCGGCAGGCGGTGGACGCGCTGAAGGCGTGGGACCTGCGCTGCGAGCCGGAGGCCGTGGGCGCCACGGTGTTCCAGGCCTGGTACATCGAGGTGCTGCGCAAGCTGCTCCAGCACAAGCTGGAGCCGTCGCTGGTGAAGGAATACCTGCAGGGCCAGTACGAACGGCACGGCAGCCTGCACATGCCCTTCGTCATCAGCCTGATGTCCCAGCCGGACAGCGACTGGTGGGACGACCCGAAGACGCCGGAGAAGGAGACGCGCGACGACATCCTCCGCGCGGCCCTGGGCGTGGCCACCGCGTGGCTGGTGAAGACGTACGGCCCGAAGCCGGAAGCATGGGCCTGGGGCCAGGTGCACCAGCTCACCTACGCGCACCAGACGCTGGGCGGGCCCGCCATCCCCGGCCCCATCCGGCGCGTCTTCAACAGCCGCCCGGTGCCGGCCCGCGGGGACAACTACTCCGTGGACGGCGCCTCGTTCCTCTGGAGCCACCCCTTCAAGGTCGTCCACGGCACCGCGCTGCGGATGATTGTCGACATGGCGGACCTGTCCCGCTCCGTGTCCATCCACGCGCCGGGGCAGACGGAACACCTGTTCCACAAGCACCGCGATGACCTGATGGAGCTCAACCGCAAGGTGGAGTTCCACCCCATGCTCCACACGCGCCAGGCCGTGGAGCAGCACCGCGAGGCCACGCTGACGCTCACGCCCGCGGTGGCCCTGGCCAAATAAAACAACCCGGACTTGAAGACCGTCACTCCCCCCGGAGCGACAGGCCTTCAGGCCCGGGTCCATTGCTTTTCAGGCTCCAACGGGAGCCGGCACTCGTATTCGCGTCGAGTTCCCCCTCAGAAACTCGACGCTTCCCCCTTCTATGTGCCAGCCCCTGCGGTCCCCCCCATTTCCCGCGCATGTCGCGGTGAGCTAAGAAGTCCCCCGACTCCCCGACTCACCGTGTCACTGCTGCGCGGGCCCCCCTGCTTCCCGTGCTGCGATGAAGGAACAGTACCGGGACCCTCTGTTTCGATCTGTGAAGCGGCCCACAAGCCCGGTGTGAAGGCGTTCACACCCGCCGGACTTGTCCGCCGGACCTGGATGGGAGGCTTCCCTACCTGTATCCAGGGAATCCAGGCACAATGGCGCTCCCCTCATGTCCTACGCGCAGCTGCTGGCCGAAATCCCCATGTTTGAAAGCCTCGGCCGGGAGGACCTGGAGAACATGTCGTCGCTCCTCCAGCCCCGGCGCTTCGCACGGGGGGAGGTCATCTTCCACCGGGGGGATGTCGGCACCGCCCTCTTCATCATCCGGCGGGGACAGGTGGCCATCCGGTTGTCCTCCAGCGAGGGGCGGGAAATCACCCTGGCGCTGCTGGACCGGGGGGACGCCTTCGGGGAGCTGTCGCTGCTGGACGGAGAGATGCGCTCCACCGACGCGATGGCGCGCGAGGAGGCGCACCTGCTCACGCTCCAGCGCGAGGACTTCCGGCGCTACCTGGAGACGCGGCCGCAGGTGAGCCTGGCGCTGCTGGCGAACATGAGCCGGCTGGTGCGGCGCACGACGCAGCTCGTTTACGACTCGGCCTTCCTGGACGCGAGAAGCCGGCTGGTGCGGGTGCTGCTGGAGCTGGCGAAGACGCAGGGGAAGCAGTCCCCCGAAGGGCTGGTCATCACCCCGAAGCTCACGCAGTCAGAGCTGGCCAACCTGTGCGGCGTCACCCGCGAGAGCGTCAACAAGTGGCTGCGCTACTACGTGCGCGAGGGGATGCTCAGCTTCGAGGGCGGGCAGATCATCCTCATCCAGCCAGAGCGGCTGGGCCAGGACGCGGAGTAGCCGTCAGCCGCCCACGCGGAAGAGGGACAGGGGCTCCTCGCGGCCCTTCACCCGCACCGGCGCCAGGGGCTCCAGCGCGAAGGCGTCCGCGTCCAGCAGGGCTCGCGTGGCGTCCGTCATCAGGACCTCGCCTGGGCCCGCGACGCCGCACACCCGGGCCGCGACGTTGGTGGCGTCTCCCACGGTGGCGTACTGGAGGTAGCGCTCCGAGCCGATGTTGCCCGCGGCCACCGGGCCGGAGTTGAGCCCGATGTGGACTTGGATCTCCGGCGTGCCCTCCTCCCGCCAGCGGGCGTTGAGGGCCGCCAGGGCGTGTTGCATCTCCACGGCCGCGCGCACGGCCCGGTCCGCGTCGTCCGGCCGGGCGAAGGGGGCGCCCCACACGGCCATCAGCGCGTCGCCGATGTACTTCTCCAGCGTGCCCTCGTGGCGGAAGACGATGTCCGCCATCACCGGGAAGTACGCGTTGAGCATGTCCACCACCTGCCGGGGCTTGAGGCGCGAGGACATGGCGGTGAAGCCGGTGATGTCGGAGAAGAGGATGGTGACGTTCGCCTCGCGCACCTCCAGCGGCACGCCCCGCAGTGCCTTCAGCTGGCGCACGACGTCCGGTGGGAAGAAGCGCTGGTAGGCGTTGCGCAGGACCGCCTCCTCCTCCAGCCGCCGCGCCAGGTGCGCGTGGTCCAGGGCGATGGCGGCCTGGTTGGCGAAGGCGGTGAGGAACTCCAGGTCCTCGTCGGTGAAGAGGCCGCCCTGCGTGAGGCTGTCCAGGTACAGCACGCCCAGCACCGCGTCGCGCGTGCGCAGGGGCACGCAGAGGGAGGCGCGGATGGACTGGCGGAAGACGGAGTCCGCGCCCACCAGCCGCGCGTCGTCCTTCGCGTCGGTGAAGAGGGCCGCCACGCCGCGCGAGTGCACGTAGTCCACGATGTGCTGGCTGTAGAAGCGCTCCGGCAGCGCTCCACCCCGCGCGCCACGCGCCACGCGCTGCTCCAGCGCCCCCGTGTCCCGGTCCACCAGCAGCACCGCCGCCCGGTCCACCGCCCAGATTTGAAACACCAGCTGGACCACGCGCTCCAACAGCCCATCCACCGGGCCCGGGGAGGACAGGATCTGGCCCACCTTGAGGAGCACCTGGAGCTTGTCGCGGGTGCGGTCCGGCGAGCGCGTGTCGAGCAGCGCCTCCATGGGCCCGCCGGAGAAGCGCGTCTCCAACGGCTGCGTGCGCAGCGGGCCCCAGCCATCCGGCAGCGGCGTGTCCGAGGACACCAGCCGGAACCACACCTCGCCGCAGCGGAAGGACTGGCCGTGGCCCAGCTCCTGTCGTGACACGCGGTGCGGTCCCACGAAGCTGCCGTTCTTGCTGTCCAGGTCCACCAGCACCACGCGCCCACCCGCGCGCTCCAGCCGCGCATGGCGCCGCGACAGGCTGGGGTGCGGCACGCGGATGCCATTCTCCTCGGTGCGGCCGATGGTGGTGGTGCCCTCCGGCAGCATCACCACCCGTTCATCCACCTGGCCTGGGTTGAGGACGAGGCGCATGCGCTCAAGACCGCGTGGAGAGGACGGGCTTCAGGTGGGCCCCTTGGCCGTGAAGGCCTCCGCGCGGGGCGGAGAGGCGGGCGCTTCCAGGACGGCGGGGGCCACCTGTGCGGAGGTGCGGTCCGCGGAGGACGCGGACTGGCTGCCCTGGCGCGCCACCACCTCGCGCACCCCGAGCGGCTGGCCTCCGGGCCCCGGCAGGTACCGCTCCCCGGCGAGGCGGCAGTCGAAGGCGTCCCTGAGCCGGGCGGCCAGCGTCTCGCTCACCAGCACCTGGTCGCGCGCGGCCACGGTGGCGAGCCGGGCCGCCGTGTTCACCACGTCTCCCAGCACCGTGTGGTCCAGGCGTCCACGCCCCGCCGCGCCCACGTTGCCGGAGACCACCGGCCCGGTGTCCACGCCCATGCAGATGCCGTGGGCATACGGGGACGCGTCACCGCCGCTCCACGCCAGGGCCTGGAGCCGCTGCTTCACCGCGAGGCAGGCGTCCAACGCGCGCGACACGTGGCCTTCGCCCTGGAAGACGGCCATCACGGCGTCGCCCAGGAACTTGTCCACCACGCCGCCGCGCGACTCCAGCTCCGGGAGGATGACCTCGAAGTTGGCGTTGAGCCGGCGCAGCGCGGACTCCGGCGGATGCTGACGGGTGACGGCGGTGAAGTCCGCCACGTCCAGGAAGGCCACCGAGGCGTCCACCTGCTCGCCCGCGAGCCCGCCGGGGCCGCGCACCAGCGGCAGCATCCGGTCCACGATGCCGCCGTGCACGAACATGCGCAGCAGCGCGTTCTCCTCCGTGGAGCGCACCGCGCGGCGCAGCTCCGCCACGTGGCGCACCGTCTTGGCCAGCGTGGACTCCAGGTCGTCCAGGTCCACCGGCTTCACGAGGAAGTCGAACGCGCCCCGGTTCATCGCCGTGCGCAGGTTGGGCATGTCGCCGTACGCGGAGACGATGACCACCTTCACCAACGGATCCACCTCGCCCACGCGCGACAGGAAGGTGAGCCCGTCCATGCGCGGCATGTTCAGGTCGCACAGCACCGCGTGCGTGTCCGGGTGCTGGCGCAGCACCTCCAGCGCCTCCTCGCCGTCGCGCGCGAAGACGAAGCGGTAGACGCCGTCGCGCACGTGCCGGCGGAAGCGCTGACGCATCAGCACCTCCACGTCCGGCTCGTCGTCCACCACCAGCACCGTCGCGGCCTGCGCGGCGCGGCCTGCCTCCACCAGCGCGACGAAGGCGGCGGCCAGCTCCCGCGCGGACGTGAAGCGCTGCTCCAGCTTCGGGTGCAGCGCGCGCTCGAAGAAGGCGTCCCCGCCCGCGCCCAGCTCCGGCACGAGCTGCGAGACGGCCACCGCGGGCGGATGGAAGGTGCCTCGCAGGAGGGCGCCCACGGACTCGGGGCCGTAGGGGAACTGGCCGGTGAGCGCGCGGTAGAGCACCACCGCGAGCGACCAGAGGTCCGCCCTCGCGTCCAGGTCCGGATCCGCGCGCAGCTGCTCCGGGCTCATGTAGCGCAGCGTGCCGGTGAGCCCTTCGGCCTGCGCGGGCGCGCCGGTGGGGAGGAGCGAGCGCGCGAGCCCGAAGTCGAGCACCTTCACCACCTCCTCCCCGTCCACGTGGGCGAGGAAGAGGTTGGCGGGCTTCAGGTCGCGGTGGACGAGCCCCGCCGCGTGCGCCGCCGCCAGGGCCCGGGCCACCGGCGTGACGAGCGCGGCCACCCGGGCCGGAGACAGGCGCCCCTGCTGGGTGAGGCGCGTCTCCAGGTCCTCGCCCTCCAAGAGCTCCATGACGATGTACGGCACGCCGCCGTCCACGCCGGAGTCGTGCACCTGCACCACGTGCGGGTGGCGCAGCCGGGCCACGGCCTGCGCTTCCTGTTCGAAGTGGCGGTGCGCCTCCGGCGTGCGCGCCACGACGTCCGAGGCGATGAGCTTGAGGGCCACGTGCCGCTGGAGTTGCAGGTCGACGGCCCGCCAGATGGCGCCCATGCCACCGCCGCCAATCCGGCGCTCCAGCGCGTACCTGCCGCCCAGGGGGCGTCCGGTGTCCATCGGCCTGGTGTCTCCGTCCCGGGCACGGCCTGGCGCGCGTGCCTCGCGAAGCCGGGGATGATGGCACACTTGACCCCTCCCCCGGCGTGCCCATTCGGTGCTGTCCGGTGGCCCGGCCGCACGCCCGGTGTAGGAGGAGGAACGTCAGGTGCGCGTGAGCGCCTGGGTGAGCCGGGGCAGGACGTCGCCCGCCCGCGCCTCCACGCGCACATCCGCCAGGGGGTCGCCCCGGCTCTCCCCGATGTTGAGGATGCCGATGGGCATGTGCCGGTCCGCCGCGCGGGTGACGAAGCGGTAGCCGGAGTAGACCGTCAGCGACGAGCCCACCACCAGCAGCGCGTCCCCCTCCTCCACGAGCGCGAATGCGTCCTCCACCAGCGGGGCCGCGACGTTGTCCCCGAAGAACACCACGTCCGGCTTCAGCGTCCCGCCGCAGCGCGTGCACGCGGGGACGTGGAAGCCCTCCACCGCGTCCAGCGGCAGCTCCGCGTCACCGTCCGGGCGCAGCTCCACGACGGCGTGCGCGAAGTCCGGGTTGAGGCCCAGCATCCGCGCCTGGAGCGACGCGCGCGGCTCCTGCGCGCCGCACGCCAGACATCGCACCCGCGACAGCGCGCCGTGCAGCTCCAGCACGCGCTCACTGCCGGCCGCGTGGTGCAGGCCGTCCACGTTCTGGGTGATGAGGCCGGGCACCACGCCCGCCTTCTCCAGCGCGGCCAGCGCGAAGTGGGCCTCGTTGGGACGGGCGGAGGTGAAGCGCGGCCAGCCCAGCAGGCTGCGCGCCCAGTAGCGCTGGCGCACCTCCGGCTGGCGCAGGAACTCGCGGTGCTGGATGGGGTTGCGCACCTTGTGGCGCGTCTCCGGGCCTCGATAGTCGGGGATGCCGGACTCGGTGCTGCATCCGGCGCCCGTGAGCACCACGACGCGGCGTCCGCGCAGCAGCGAGGCCAGTGCGTCCACGCCCGCTTCGGGCGGGAGGGCGGCGACAGGGGGGTCCGAGAGGAGCGTCATTCCACCCTCCGTATAACGGGGGCCCCTCGCGCCCGCCCGGCGGGGCTTGTCGAGGAAGGGGGCGGCTGGCGGCTCCGGGCCTTCTCGCCCTCATGCGAGGCCCTCGCCGGAGGCGCGTCTCCCTCCGGGGCCACGGACTCTGGCTGGCGGCTCCGGGCCTTCTCACCGCTGGTTGAAACGCTCACCGGATGAGCGCATCCCGGGCCGGGTCCGCGGGCTTCGGCGTGGCCATGGCGGCCTTGATGTCCTTGCGCGCGGCGGGGGGCAGCTTGGCGATCCACCGGTCCATCGCCTGGCGCAGCTCCGGCACGGAGGACTCGTCGTCGGGCAGCGCGGCGGCTTCCTGGCGGGCCTCGGCGACGAGCCGCACGGCGCGGACCGGGTCCTGCTTCGCGTCCCACAGCGCGCGGCCCAGCATGTAGCGCGCGGCGGGGCGCTCCGCCGGACGGGGCCGGGCACGCTCCCAGCCCGTGACGGCCTTCTCCAACGGGGCCAGCGCTTCACGCGGCCGGCCGAGCACCATGTACGTGCGCCCCAGGTCCACCAGCGCTCCCGTCCAGCCGCCGTTCACGTCGTCCGGCAGGGACGTCTGGAGCGCGGCGGCGCGCTGGAAGTACGGCAGGGCCTGATCCGGCTGATTGCGGTAGCTGAGCGTCTGGCCCATGCCCCGGAGCACCAGCGCCAGCGTCGGGTGGTCCGGGCCCAGACTCTTCTCCACCTGTTCGAGCGCCGTGGCGAAACGCTGGGTGGCCTCCTCCAGCCGGCCCATGTGCACCAGCAGCGTGCCGATGTTGTTGACGATGATGGCCACCGTGGAGCTGTCACGCCCCTCCGTCGTCTCCGCGATGCGCAGCGCGCGCTCGTACAAGGGCAGCGCCTCCTCGCGCTTGCCCTGGTACTGGAGCGCCAGCGCCAGGCTGTTGAGCGCGTCCGCCACCTGCGGGTGGTCCATCCCCAGCGAGCGCTCCAGCAACGCCAGCGCGCCCCGGGCCAGCCGCTCCGACTGCACGAAGTCGCCCTGCTGCCAGCGCACGCTGGCCTGCTCCAGGCGGATGCGCGCCACGTCCGGATGCTCGGGCCCCAGCGCTCCGCGCACGGTGCCCAGGGCGCGCTCGTACAGGCCCAGGGCCTCCTCCGCGCGCCCCTGCGAGCGGCGCACGGTGCCCAGCTCCACGCGCACGTCCGCGACCTCCAGGGCCTCCGGGCCGAAGCGCTTCTCCAGGAAGGACAGCGCGCGGGTGAGCTGCTCGTGGGCCTCCGGGTAGCGGCCCTGTCGCGACAACAGCCGGCCCAGGTTCATCGCGAGCGCGCCGGCCAGTTCCCTGCTGCCGCCCAGCCGTTCCACCGCGGCGCTGGCGCGCTCCGCGGCCTGCTGCCCTTGCGCGTAGTGGTCCAGCCGTTCACCCGTCACACGCACCGCCAGCGTCCACGCCCGGGCGGCGGCGTCATCGTTGCGGCCGGCCTCCGCGGTCCACGCGGCCTGGAGCACCGTGGCCTCCGCGCCCCGGTAGTCCCCGGCCCCGTCCTTCAGCTCCGCGAGCAGCAGCAGCGCGTCCGCGGCGCCGGACCAGTCTCCGGCGGCTCGCGCGGACTGGGCCACCGGCTCCACGCGCGCCACGCCCTGCGAATAGCGGCCGGCGGCGCGCAGGGCCCTCGCGTCCACGAGCGCCTGGAGCAGCGCGACGGTGCGGTCCCTCGATGCGGCGTCGTCCGGCGAGGAGTGGCCCCGCGACGTCAGCGCCTCCACGTCCGAGCATCCCGCCACCGGCGCCAGCCCCTCCACCGCGCGGGGTGCCCGCTCCACCAGGTCCGGATCCGCCTGCGTGAACAACTGCGTGAGCGCGGCCACGTCCGCCAGCCGCGCGTCCAGGCAGCGCATGCGCAGCGCCATCACCGCTTCGCTCTGCTCGTGCCGCACGCGGGTGGCCTCGCAGGCCGCCGTGCGCGTCGTCACCCACGCGGCGGTGTACGCGTCCAGCCCCCGGCGCACGTGGCGGAAGGCGTCGTGCGCGAAGCGGCGCTGGGTGCCGACGAAGGCCGCCTCCACCGCCTGCTGCCGCGAGGCGTCCCACACGCCGTCCATGGCGCGCGCGGCGCCCTCGCAGCCCGTGGCGTCGCGGCCGTGGAGGGCGTGCGTGAGGCCCACCGCCGACAGGAGCAGCAGCGACGCACCGGCCACGCGCAGCCTCCGCGTCCGGCGCGCCGCGGGGTCCGCCTCCAGCGCGGCGATGAGCGCCTCCATGGAGGCGTGGCGGTCCTCGGGCTTCACCGACAGGCCCTTCACCACCACGCGACGCAGCCACTGCGGCACGCCGGAGTGCCGGGGCACGCTCTTCACGCGCCCCGCGTGCACCGCCTGGGACAGCTCCTCCACCGTGGCGCCCGCGAAGGGCCGCTCGCCGTAGAGGCCTTCGTAGAGCGCGGCGCAGAAGCCGAACTGGTCGCTGCGCGCGTCGGTGCGCTCGTCGGGAGGGAACTGCTCCGGGGCCATGTACGCGGGCGTTCCGCCCTCCATGGCGCGCGGATGGGTGGCGCCTCCGGGCGTCACCGGCGGGGCCACCGCGCCGGACATGATCCGCGACAGGCCGAAGTCGGTGACGCGCACGCGGCCGTCCTGGCCCACGAGGATGTTCTCCGGCTTCACGTCGCCGTGCACGACGCCCACCGCGTGCGCGGCGGCGAGCCCCCGGGCCACCGCGAGGAAGACCTCCACCACCTGGCGCCACGGGTGCGGCCCGTCGTGCTCCCACTTGCGCAGCGTGTGCGCGTCCACCAGCTCCATGGCCAGGAAGACCTGCCGGCCGAAGGTGCCCACGTCGAAGACGGAGACGACGTGCGGGTGGGACACGCGGGCCATGGCCTGCGCCTCGCGCAGCACCTGCGTGCGGCCGGCCTCCGCCCCCAGCCCCAGCGCCTCCACCTGGAGGAGCTTGAGCGCGACGCGGCGGTCCAGCTCCGGGTCATAGGCGGCGTACACGACGCTCATCCCGCCCACGCCCAGCATCTCCAGGATGAGGTAGCGGCCCACCGCCGTGCCCCGCGCGAGCGGCGGCGTCGGCAGGCGCAGGCGCGGCTTCTTCCCGCGCCACGGGTCCACGGCCAGCGTCGCCAGCTGGCTGTCGAGGACCTCCTCCTCCGGCGGAACAGGCTCCGGGGTGGTGGCGGGCGGCTGCACCTTCAGCGCCTCGGACACCATGCGGCGGCAGGAGGGACACGTGTCCAGATGCTCGTCGACGCGCGAGGCCCTGTCGGGAGGCAGCGTCCCGAGCAGGAGGTCCATGAACGTGGGTTCGTCCAGACAGGCGAGGGGCATGGGAGGCACGCGGAAGGGAGCCAGCACAGCAGGTGTCACGGCTTGCGTCGAGTCACCCGGGGGACGTTCCAGGGGTTGAAGGGTTGCCTGCTCGGCGGGTGGGACGTCGTTTCTCGAACGCACACACCGGGTTTGGTTGAGACAGGAGGGGCTTTCTGGAAGCGTCCGAGCATGCGGCGGCTGCGACGTCTCGGATGGGCAGGACTGATATCCCTGGCGCTGCACGTCCTGATTTTCGGGCTGTTGTGGCTGGCACCGTCGTCCACCGGACGCATGGCCCGGACGCGCCCGAAGGCGGTCGAGGTGGAGATTGTCACCTTGCCATCCGTCAGCTCCGCGCCCCCCCTGCCCCAGACGCCTCCGGCCCCGGGGCCGGAGGCGTCTGGGGCAGGGGGGGCGCGGAGCTGACGGA
>NZ_RAWE01000274.1 GCF_003611695.1 Corallococcus carmarthensis
AAGCGAGGCGTTGGGTCCTTCGGAATGCGCCGCCTCGGCGGCTTCGCTGGCGGGCAGGGGCGTCCTTCTTCCGGCTTCATCTCCTCTCTACCCTCCCCCCAGGACTCCTTATTTCGCGCAACCCTCCTGTCCGACAGGTTTGGACGCCTCGGGAACCGGTCCGACTGTCGGACCGGTTTGGACCTCGTCGGTCGGGAGGTGGGCCCGGGGGCTTGGGGGGCGGTGCACCCCAGCAGTCACCGTGGCGTGAGGTCCGAATCGTTGGGGCACCGAGCGCGGCAGCGGTGTCGGTGTGCCGCGCTCCTGGCCGTCATTCACGGACCTCTCGGCCCGCGCCGACCTTCAGCGTCGCGGCGGCTGATTGGGCTGCGCGGGAGGCTGCTGGTTCGGCGGCGGTGGCGCGCCGTCGGTCCTGGGGGACGGCGAACGCATGCGGCCCTCATCCCCTGGCGGGCGCGACCCGTTGGAACGGCCATCCTGTCCCGGGCCTCCCGAAGGGCCCCGGGAGTCTGGACCCGGAGGCGGACGGACCGTGTCGCCCCGGGGCGGCGGGGCAGGGCGCTCCGCGTTCCGGCGGCCCAGGATGGTGTCCACCTGCTCCCCCGGCGCGATGACGTCCACCGTGTGCGAGCTGCGCACGTGCGCCTGCTGCGCGCCGGACGGGGGGGGCGGCACGGGGGCCTCGGGTGGCCTCGCGGCCTCCGTTGGCGCGGGTGCCGGCGTCTGTTGTGCGTACGCGGCCCCGCCTCCCAACCACAGGAGGACCGCGGCGGCCGGTGTCGAGAGCCAGGTCTTCATCCGCCCGTGACCTCCAGCACCACGTCGTGCTCGATGCGCTGGTCGCCCGCGCGCGCCAGCGCCGTCACCAGATAGCGCCCCGGCCGCTGGCCTCGCACCGCGATGGGAATCACGTTGCTGCCCGCGCTCAACGGCTGCGTCCACTGGTAGGAGCGCAGCGGCAATTCTTCTCCGTCCGCCCAGAAGGACAGCCCCTCCGGCAGGCTCACCTGGAAGTCCGCCTGCTCCACGGCCACGTCCGCCGTGAAGTCCAGCTTGATGACCGCCACCTTGCTCACCGGCACCTGCGTGCCGGGCCGCTCGAGCGCCGTCATCCCCGAGGCTTCCGTCTCCGGGGCGCCAGGCGTGCCGCGCACCGCGCCCAGCACCAGGAAGGTGACCACGCCCAGGGCGACGCCCACCGCCGGCCAGAGCACCGGCGCTCGGCGCCGCCAGAAGTCCCGCACCGCATCCCACCCCGACGCAGGTGTGGGCGGGCCGGCCTCCACCAGCCGCCGGTGGAGCAGGGCCTGGAAGTCGGGCCCGGGCGCGTCGTCCCGCAGCGCCGCCAGACGCTCGCGCAGCGCGCGGTCCTCCCTGTCCTCGGGCTCACTCATTTCCTGCTCCTTGCAGCATGCGACGAGATGTCCTGCCCGGATGTTCCCACCGGCGCGTCATCTTCCGGGCCGCCAGGCCCCTGGCCCCCCGCCAGCAGGGCCTTCAGGTGTGCCCGGCCCCGCGACAGGCGCGACTTCACGGTGCCCACGGGCACCCCTTCGATGTCCGCCACCTCTTCATAGCTGTGCCCTTCCACGTCGAAGAGCACCACCGCCGTGCGGAACTCCGGCGGCAGCGCCCGGAGCGCCCGCCACAGCCGGTCCCGCTCCTGCGCGCGCATCATCCCTTCGTCCGCGGACTCCGCGTCCGACGCCGCCTTCGCGTGGTCCTGCTCCAGGGGTTCCTCGCGCGAGCGCTCGCGGCCGGCGCGGCTGCGGGTGGCGTCATAGAACGCGTTGCGCACCACCGAATAGAGCCACGTCTGGAACGCGGACTGGAAGCGGAACGAGCGCAGGTTCTTGTAGACCTTCACCAGCGCTTCCTGCGCCAGGTCATCCACGTCCGAGTCCGACGCGGCGAAGGCCCGAGCGAAGCGGCGCACGCGCGGCAGGTGCGAGGACACGAGCAACTCAAAGGCACGCACGCTGCCGTCCTGGGCTTCGAGGATGAGTGCGCGCAGCTCGTCGTTCACGGTCGGCGGCACTCTATCCGGCCCCGGTGCCCGCTCAAAAAGCCGCGGGAAATTCCCGCCGGGAACACGGCGGAAATTCATTTCGTCTCATGGGGGCAGACGGACAGCGGCCGGGCACCGGATGAAAAGGGAGCACGCACTCATGAGGCACTGGAACAGGGGCAGTCAGTGGCTGGGAGCAGTCGCGCTGGTGGTGGGCACCATGACGGCCGGTTGTGGCGGCTCGTCGCAGAGCTCGACCACGGACGCCACGTCGGACGTGTCCCAGGCGGTGGAGGCCACGTCGGACTCGAGCGACGCGGTGGAGGTGTCCAGCCTCCTGCACGGCCTGGACAAGCTGCGCCCCCAGGCCATCGAAGGCTTCCACTGTGACGCGACCCCTGACATCACCACCGTGGACGTGTGCGGCAAGACGCTGCCCGCCACCGTGCACCTGGAGTGGACGGACTGCGCGCCTCCCACGCGCCCGGGCGGTCCCGGCGGTGGTGGTGGCGGTGGCGGCCAGCCTCCCGGCGGTGGCGGTGGCCAGCCTCCTCCTCCTCCGGACGGCACGGGTTCGCAGGTGCGCGGCCAGTCCTTCGACGGCGGGGACGGTGGCGGCAAGCCGGGCGGCAAGGGCCCTGGGGGTCCCACCAGCGGCACGGTGGACATCGTGAACGCGTACGAAGCGTCCGCGGACTGCACGGGCGCGGTGACCCAGAGCCAGACCGTCACCTTCGAGGTCTCCGGCACGAACTCCGACGGTGAGGTCTCCACCGTGAAGGGCACCACCGCCTCCACGTCGGAGCTGGTGGACGGCGCTCCGCCCCAGCGCAAGAGCACGCAGGCGGACGTGACGCGCACGCGCACGGATGCCTCCGGCACGGTGGTGCAGTCGGTGCGGTTGGAGGGCTCGCTGTCCGTCGCGTTCTCCACCGACACGCCGCCGGTGCGCACCATCGACGGCGCGTATACGGAGACCGCGCTCGACGGCACCCAGGGCACCGTCACGCTGGCGGGCATCGTCCGTCCGTCGCGCGACGTGTGCCCCTGGCCCACGGGCGGCACGCTCACGCGCACCACCTCGGATGGCACCAGCCATGTCATCACCTTCGGTCCGGAGTGCGGTGACGGCACGCTCGATGGCGCGGAGCTGAGCCTGCCCGACCGCTGCGAGCGCGGCGGCGGACGCCACTAGCATCACGAGGCGTCGCGGTCCGGGGGCGCACCCAAACCCCTCCCCCGACCGTCCCCCGGGCCGCGAGCCTCAGCCTCGTTTCGTCATGTCGAACAGCGCGCGGGCCTGCGGCCCCAGGAACCCATCGAATCCTCCCGAGCGCTGGGCGATCTCGAAGTACGCATACGGCCATGCGCGCGTGCCTCCGCCCCGGAGCGTCAGGGGCAGCGGGGCCGCGTGCGTGGCCGTCTGTCGTAGCGACGTGCCGGGCGCGCCCTCGATGTCTGTCTTCATGGGCACGCCCGCTTCCCGCATGCGCCGCTGCCAGGCCTCCACGTCGTCCACCGCGCCGGTGAAGTGATTCACCTTGCGGCCGAAGGCCAGCAGCCACGCGCCGTACTGCGTCTCCTTCTCCAGCTCCAGCAGCGCGGCTTCATCCGGAGGCTGCGGCGCCGTGAACCACGCCGCCAGGGCTTCCACGTCCTCGGGCGGCGGCGGATCCACCGGCAGCGCGGCGAGCAACTCGCGGGCGCGCGGCGACAGCTCCTCCGACTTCAATTCGGACAGGAAGACGCGCGGCAGTCCCTCCGGGTGCGACAGGTAGATGGCGGACAGGTGCGCGTCCGGGAACGTGTACGCGCCGGCCGGCCGCCACCCGAACCGCTCGAACACGCGGGAGAAGAGGGCGATGCCTCCCTCCGGCCGCGCGAGCGTGCGGAACGCGACGTGGTCGTTGCGGAAGCGCCCCCCGGACAGCGACACGAACGTGCGCGCGAAGGGGACTTCGGAGGCATAGCGCTCCCACAGCAGGTCCAGCAGCCGCGAGGCGTCGGAGGCGGAGGTCGTCATGCCCGCCAGTCTACGCTGGGCTCCCCGGAGCTTTGAGCGCCATCCGCCTTTCGTATTAACAAGCGCAGGCCCGCTTAGGGCGGAAGCGCTGAATACGAGGATCCAGACCATGAACAGTATGAAGATGGGGCTCCTGGCCCTGGTGTCGGGCCTGTTGCTGGCGTGCGGCGGGACCGTGGAGGCGGAGACCTCCGCGCCCGAACTGGCTCGGCAGGAGAAGGCCCTGTGCGGTTCCTGCGGCGACTCCATCTGTGACCCCAGCACGGAGAACGCCTTCAACTGTCCGCAGGACTGCGGCACCGGGCCCACCTGTGGGGACTCCGTGTGCTGCGACGGGGAGACGCCGTCCAGCTGCCCCCAGGACTGCCCCTTCCTGTCTGACTTCTGTTACGTGACGCCGATGGGCTTCGCGTCCGCGTCCGCCGCCGGGCTGTGCGCCGTCTGCGGTGACAGCATCTGCGACCCCAGCGCGGAGAATGCCTACAACTGCCCGCAGGACTGCGGCAGCCCCGGCGGCTACTGCGGCGATTCCGTCTGCGACCCCAGCACGGAGAATTCCTTCAACTGTCCGCGGGACTGTGGCGGCGGGCCCGTCTGCGGAGACAGCGTGTGCTGCGACGGAGAGACGCCGTCCAGCTGCCCGCAGGACTGCCCCTTCCTGTCTGACTTCTGCTACGTGACGCCGGCGTACTGAGAACCACCGGCGCGCGGAGCGCCACCCGAAATCGGTCAGGGGGCCCGTTCCCGGAAGAGGGGGCGGGCCCCCCTGCCTTTGAGCGCCACCCGCCTTCTGTATTAACAATCGCAGGCCCGCTTTGGGCGGAAGCCGGGAACAAGGAGACAGCACATGAAGGGTTGGATGAGGGGCCTGCTGGCCCTGACGACGGGCCTGTGGCTGGCGTGCGGCGGTGGAACGGAGGCGGCCCCGGCCGCGCCGGAAGCAGCCACGCAGGAGGCCGCGCTCTGTGGGAGCTCCTGTGGCGACCGCTTCTGTGACGTCAACTCGGAGGCGTACAGCTGTCCGCAGGACTGCGGCTCCAACACGTGTGGCGACAGCGTGTGCTGCAACGAGAACCCGTCCATCTGTCCGCAGGACTGCCCCATCTGGGCGGACTACTGCTACGCGACGCTGACCGGCCCCGGTGGAAGGGATGACGCCGCCGCCCTCGAGCCGCTGCCCGAGCCCCGTCCGCGCTTCGTCGCCGGGCTGACGTGCCCCGTGTGCGGCGACCACGTCTGTGACGCCAACACGGAGGCGTACAGCTGCCCGCAGGACTGCGGTTACAACACGTGCGGCGACAGCGTGTGCTGCAATGAGAACCCATCCGTCTGCCCGCAGGACTGCCCCATCTGGGCGGACTACTGCTACGCCACGTAGGCCTTTCGCGTGCACTGCCTTGGAACGGAGACCGCCTGTGAAGACATCGATGAGGGGATGGCTCGCCCTGGTGGCGGGCCTGCTGATGGTGGCGTGCGGTGGCGGCCTGGACGCGGCGCCGGAGCTGGCGCGGCAGGAGTCGGCGCTCTGCGGCTATTGCGGCGACAACCTGTGCGATCCGGCGACGGAGGCCTATTCCTGTCCGCAGGACTGTGGCCAGGCCACCTGCGGCGACGGCGCGTGTTGCAACGAGACGCCAGACAGCTGCCCGCAGGATTGTCCCTACGCCGCGCCCTACTGCTACGACACGCCCATCGGGTTCGCGCGGGAAGGCCAGGCCGCGCCGCCCCGGCCGCTGCCCGAGGCCCGTCCCCGCTTCACCGGTTCGCTGACGTGCGCCGTCTGCGGCGACAACGTCTGCGACCCTGCGTCGGAGGACCGGTACAGCTGCCCGCAGGACTGCACCACCGTGTGCGGCGACGGCGTCTGCTGCCAGGAGTCCCCGTCCAGCTGCCCGCAGGACTGCCCCTACGCGGCGCCGTACTGCTACGACACGCCGGTCCAATGAAACCCGTCCGGGCGCCCTGCTCCGGAGGGGCGCCCGGATGCTTCAGCGCAGCTCCACGGTGAGCCCGCCGAAGGTCATGGCCTCCAGGTGACCGCCGTCTCCGGAGTGCGTCATCGGCGCCTCCGCGAGCCCCACCGCCACCAGCGAGTCTTCGTCCGCGTCCACGCCCAGCAGGTGGAAGTGGCGGCCTTGTCCCTCGGGGCCGGGCCGCTGCGTGCGCACCGTCTGGCCATCGGTGGACGCCAGCGCGAGCAGGGCCCCGGCGCCGCGCGAGATGCTCATCCCGCCGTGCCACCGGTCCCAACCGGAGGCGCCCACCGCGACCAGCCCCGCGTCCGTCCAGCGCAGCGCGGAGAAGTGGTCCGCGCGGCCCGTGTCCACGCGGTGCTCGAAGCGCAGGGCCCCCGAGTCGAGCGACAGCACGCCCAGGTATCCGTCATAGGGCGTCATCTGGTCCTGCGCGCCCGGTGAGGACGGGTAATAGGCAAGGGTGCCATCCGCGTCCTCCGTCACCACCGTGCCTGCGAGCGCTACCTCCCCATCGCGTACCGCCATGTCGAAGACGACGAACTCCGCCGCCCGGGCGGGGACGAAGACCTGCGTCCCGATGCGCGTCCCCACCGGGGTGAAGGCCGTCACGGCGAAGGGCTGGCGCTCGGTGTCCACCGTCGTGGTGACGTCGTCGCCGGACCGGCAGTGCACGGGAGTGAAGTCATTGAACGTGCGGCTGGAGGCCATGCAGCGGGAGGTGTTCCAGGTGCGGCCCACCACCAGCCGTCCGTCCGAGTCCACCGCGAGCAGCGGCCGGAGCGCGGCCTCGCGCCAGCGGAACTCGTCGTAGGCCCAGGCGGCCGGCTGCGTGGAATGGCGCCCGTCCACGACGCGGGTCCACTGCTCGGTGTAGTGCCCGTCCGTCCACTGGAGCGTCATCAGGCCCGACGCCAGCTCCTGCGTGGTGGGCCCGCCTTCCGGGACGGCCACGAGCGAGAGGAAGGCCACGGCCACGTCCTCGCCGCGTGCCTCCGTGCGCAGCCAGCCGTCGGTGAGGGCGT
This sequence comes from Corallococcus carmarthensis, assembly GCF_003611695.1. Classification (GTDB taxonomy): domain Bacteria; phylum Myxococcota; class Myxococcia; order Myxococcales; family Myxococcaceae; genus Corallococcus; species Corallococcus carmarthensis. The sequence continues at coordinate 7,030 of NZ_RAWE01000274.1, forward strand.
GCACCCAGGGCGACTTCATGCGGAACGCAGGGGAGGGCAGGGTGCCTCCCAGGTCGGAGTCAGGCACTGTCGCGGGCGCGGGAAGCGGCTGCCGCGACAGCACCTGCCCTTCGGTGGACAACCGCACCAGGTCGAAGGTCTCCGCTGGCGCGCCCGTGCGCTCGACGCCCAGGGTGGTCTCCCCGGAGGGGTGCACGGTGAAGTCGCTCAGGTGTTCGCCGGCCGAGGCGTCGAACCGCCACAGCCGCGTGCCGTCCTGCGCGGACACGGTGAGCCGGCGGGTGTCCCGCCCTTCCGCATCCCGCGTCGTCTCCAGCACGAAGGTGCGTCCGGAGGCCCGCCGCACCTTGAGCCCACCGAAGCCCGCGCGCGGCTGGACTTGTGACTCCGGCGTGCCCTTTTCGAATGCCCGGGTGATCCCGGGCACCGCGCAGTCCGCACCCTCGCACGGCGAAGGAGCCCCGTCCGTCCCGCTGCAAGCGGAGGCGCCCCACGACAGCAGGGCGCCCAGCAGATACCGCGTCCGACGGAGAGGCATGGCTCGCATGCTCCCTCATACGGAGGCACGCGGCCCGGCGGGTCGTGCCCGCCGGTCGCAGGGGGCCTCCATGTCCCGCTCACAGGCGGACCGGAGGCCCTTCCACTACGGCACCGACAGCGCCTGGAGCGCGGCGCGGCTGGGCGCCTCGTCACCCGTGACGCTCACCACGAGCCGCTGGAGGCAGCCCGCGAACTCCTGCTTCAGCGTGTCCGCCGTCACCGCCTGGAGGTGCGCGGGGCGCTGCGCCACCGCCTCCACCGGGAAGCCCCGCACGCGCGCTTCGAGCAGCGCCTCCACCCATGCATCCGTGGAGATGAACGACACCGCCTGCTGCGCCAGCAGCCGCGACCGGGCGCGCGCCAGGTCCTCCTGCGACACTTCCTTCGCGAACGCCGCCAGGGTCTCTCGCAGCGACCCCACGCCCTCGCGCAGCCGCTGCACGTCCAGGCTGCCTCCCATCGACAGGTGCGCCGCGCCACCCCGGCCAATCCAGGGCTGGGCCCCGAAGCCGTACGACGCCCCCGTCCCGGAGCGCGTCTTGTCGTAGGCCTCCACCTCCAGCAGCTCCGCCATCAGCGCGTAGCGCGCCTCCAGCTCCGGCGTGGCCGTGGGCAACCGGCAGGCCAGCTGCACCTGACCCTGCGAGGCCCCGGGGCGCGCGGTGAAGAGCGTGTTCACGTTCGCGGACGCGGCGGGCAGCTGCGGCGCTGGCGGCACGGCCACCGGCTGTGGCTTGCCCCGGCTCCAGTCGCCCAGGTACTTGCGCACCAGCGGCTCGACGTCCTTCACCTCGAACTCACCCGCCACCACCACCACCGTGTTGCCAGGGCGGTAGACGTCCTCCAGCCACGACTGCGCCTCCGACCAGGACACCTTCCCCATCTGGGCGCCCGTGGCCTCGTGGGCGTAGGGGTGCGTGCCGTAGAGCGCCTGCATCAGGCTCCGGTGCGCCAGCACCTCCGGCCGCGTGTCCACCGCCTCGCGCCACGGCTGCACCTGCTCGCGCCAGTAGCGCACCACGTCCTCGGACGTGCGGGTGGAGGACAGCTCCTCGCCGAGCATCGCCAGCATGTTGCCCACGTTGCCCGCGGTGCCGGCCATGTCCACGCGCACGTGGTCCAGCTCCGCGCGGGAGCCCTCGTGCAGGCCCCAGTCGCTCGGGCGACCCTCGAAGAACGACTCGCGGAAGGAGCCCCACTTCGCCAGGTCCGCCACGCCCGGCTTCTCCCCGTACGCCAACCCGCCGCCCATCGCCGCGCCCACCCGCACCACCGGCAGGCCCGGACGGGGCGCCAGCAGCACCTCCATGCCGTTCTCCAGCTTCAGCACCTGCACGGGCGCCGACGTGGCCGTCAGCATGGACGGCGTGACGCGCTCGCCGCCCTCCACCGCGGGCTCCCCGCCGGGCAGCTTCGCCAGCACGGGGACCGACGTCGGAAGGCCGCTCTCCCCGGGCCGCACGAGGATGGCGTGCGCCCGGTCGCGCTGGAGCCACTGGTACGCGAAGTCCGTCACCTTGCTGCCGCCCAGCCCCATCAGCGCCATCTGCGAGCGCGTGTACGAGCGCACGTCCGTGGTGAAGTGCGTGAGCAGCGCGCGGTTCTTCGTGCGCGCCAGCAGCCGCTCCGACTGCAGCACCATGCTCGTCACCACCTGGCGGCGCAGGGCCTGGAAATTGAACTCCTGGCCCAGCACGCCGCTGGCTTCAATCTCCCCGCTCCAGGTCTTGTGCACCTGGTCCAGCACCTTCTCCGCCGAGCGCTCCGGGTGGTCCCCGCGCGACAGGTGCACGCGCACGATGAGCAGCGACGCGCGCGTGCCGGTCACCAGCCCCGTGGAGATGCCCGCGATGTCGCCATCGCTGCGCACCGCCTCCCAGAGGTTGTTGTCCAGGCTGACGCCCACGAAGTCATGCAGGGCGCTGGCCTCGTCGAAGGAGCGCGGCAGCACCCACGACAGGTACAGCTCCGGCGACGGCACCGCCGCCGCGTACACCGGCATCGTCTTGGCGACCGGTGCGGCCGGGGGCTCCGGGCGCTGCGCGGACATGCGCGCGTCCTGGGCCAGCGGGGCGCCGGTGCCCACCCACGCGGGCGGCAGGTTCTGCTGGAGCGTGGCCTCCACCTCCGCCAGGTCCACGTCCCCGGAGATGACCAGGGTGACGTTGTCCGGACGGTAGTGGGCGCGCGCGAAGCGGTGCGCGTCCGCCAGGGTGAGGGCGGACAGCGACTCGTGCGAACCCACCACGGGCCGCGAGTACGGGTCCCCCGCCGGGAAGGACGCCGCGTGCAACCAGCTGTACACCTGGCCCACGTAGCCCGTCTCGTTGCGCTGGCGCAGTTCGTTGCGCACCACCTCGCGCTCCACCGCGAAGACCTCCGGGCTGACGTTGGAGAGCGGCGATGACAGCCGCTCACCCTCCAGCTTCACCAGCGAGGCCAGCGCCTCCTTGGGGGCGAGCTCCTCGTAGGCGGTGTAGTCCAGGCTGGTGGAGGCGTTGGAGTGACCCGCGCCCGAAGCGTTGAGCCGCGCCCGCACCGAAGGGCCGTTGGCGGGACGCGCGCGGAAGGCCAGGTGTTCCACCAGGTGCGCCAGCCCCTCCTTGCCGCCCGGGTCGCTGGAGCCGCCCGCGCCCACCACCGCGACCACCGCCACCACGGGCGCGCGCGCGTCGCGCTCCACCACCACGCGCAGGCCGGACGGCATGCGGAAGTCACGCAGGGGGAAGGACACATCGCGCATGACGACCTGCCCGCGCTGCGGCAGCGTGGCGCAGCCACCCAGCGTCAGGGACAGGGAGGTCAGCGTGGCCACGGCCAGACGCGATGCGCGGATGGAACCCAACAGGAAGGACATACGACTCCAGGTACGGACCCGGAGGAAGCCCACGAAGGGCGCACGGCCCCACGCCTCCCCCCGGGCGGTCAATGAATGGATGCAGGTGTGGAACGGCCGGGGAGACAATGCCTGACGGAAGACAGGCGGAGCGGCAAAGACAGACGGCGCCGGGTTCATAGCATCCCCGCCCGTGGCGCGTCACCTCACCCCCTGTTCGGGTAGGGGATGGCAGGAATTGCAGGGAGCCCGGGCTCCGCCGTGCCCACGGTCCTCCGGATAGGATGCAGGTCATGTCCCTTCCTCTACGCACCGTGCTGCCACTCCTGGTCTGCGGCCTGTGCGTTTCCTCCTGCTTCTGGCTCGACAACCTCCCCAGGGCCTCGGGCGAATGCACGGGAACACATCTGGGACGGCGTGTGCATTGGCCCCTCCTGGAGGAGTCCTCGCTGGTGCATCGCTCCGTGCAGGGCGAGCTGCCGGACACCTTCATCGACCTGGACTACACGCCGGAGGAGGAGCCGGCCCTGGAGGGCTTCGGCGTGGACATCCATCTGGTGGACGGTGCCCGGGTGGAGGCGGACCGGACCGTGGACCTCCTCTCCCGGCAGGGGCAGCTGGTGCCCGCGGAGCCGTCGCTGGTGGCGCGGTGGGTGGGGAACATCGGCGGGGCGTCCGGCTACCTCTCTTCGCCCGGCGTGCCGGTGGAGGGCTCGGTGACGCTGGACGAGGTGACGGAGTTCGCGGCGGAGGGCCGCTTCGTCTACCGCTACTCGGACGGGAGCGAGCTGACGTGCACCTTCGAAGTCATCGAGGCCTCCGACGAATGACGCGGCGGGACTGACGGACGGGGTGGGGCCCCTGGTTAGGATGGCCGGATGCTCCGACGCCTCTCCCGAACCGCGCTGCCGCTGCTGGCGTGCGCCCTGTCCATCACCGCCTGTGACTCCGTGCCCAGACCTGAAGGCGAATGCCGGGGCGCGTACGGCGCCCGGAGCGTGGCGTGGCCCATCGACACGAACGCCGTGATGTCCGCGTACGTCCACTACGACGGGACCCAGGGGACGCAGCTCAGCCTGGCCTACACGCCGGACGGCGCCCCCGAGCTCGCGGGCTTCGGGGTGGACATCCAGATGCCGGGCGAGCCCACGGTGACGGCCGGCGCGCGGACGGTGAAGCTGCTGCGGCAGGAGCAGGCGTTGGTGGCCGAGGACCCGTCCCAGGTCCGGGAGTGGTTCGCGCACGTCGGTCCGGGGACGGAGGGCTATCCCGCCGTGTCCGGCGTTCCCGTGGAGGGCACGTTGACGCTGGACCGGCTGGTCCAGGGGGATGGCTAGTACCACCTGATCAGATTCGGGAGGGGCCGCGCGGCAGGTTCGAGTCGTCCACGAGCCTGCGGCAGAGGGGGCAGACGCCTATCCAGCGCAACAGCACCTGTTGAAGACGGCGGCGGACTTCAG
>NZ_RAWE01000275.1 GCF_003611695.1 Corallococcus carmarthensis
GTGCAGAGGAGCGGGGGAGGGACGCTGAGGGGGGCCGCCGAGCCATGCGCCAGGCCGGTGGAGAGTCCGTGCAGCCCAGTCGGCCGCGGCTGACGCCGGGCCAAGGTCCCGGGCGAAGCGCGGCACTCGGAGTAGCCTGCGTCGTGTTCGGTGAAATAGGGTGCCGGGCGAGTGACAGTTCCAGGGGCCAGGGGTGTTCGTCATCCCGATATGGCCCCACGGGCGACCGCCGTCACTCCGCCATGAGAGGGGACCCCTATGTTCCGTGAATTCGGGCTCAGCAACCTCACGGCCGTCGCCCTGACGACCGTCGCGACCCTGGCCTCCGCGGCCGGGGCGCCCCTCCCAGCGCAGTCCGCCTTCTTCCTGTCCCGGAGCGAGAACCGGAACCAGGTCCACTACGCCCTGCGCCTGGACGAGGCCTGCCGCCCCGTGGGGACGCGTCCCGTGCAGGTGTACTGGCGGATGTTGGAGCGCGGGGCGTCGGAGGTGGAGGAGCTGCTGGAGGTCGAGCAACCCGTGTATGGACTGGAGGACCCGCAGCAGGTCGAGGCCACCGCGGATGGCTGGCGAGTGCGGGTGCGCCTGCGGGCCTTTCCCTCACGCCCCATCGACATCACCACCGCGCGGGTCGGCGGCGTATGTCAGGTCCAGGCGTGGACGAAGCTGGGCAACAGCGTCTGCCGGCTGGAGCACGTCTTCGTGAAAACGTCCTGGCCCTTCTCAGTCGACTTCGTGCGGCTGGATGGCGTGGGGCCGGATGGGAAGCCAGTCCATGATCTGATTCGCGAGTGAGGTGGGATTCCCTGCCGACATGCGAGTATTCCAAAAAGAAATTGAGCTTGGGGATAGAATGAAGACATGCGCACCTTCCTGTTTGCCGCACTGTCAGTCATATCCCCGCTCGCCGCTTGTGGTCCTGGGCCCGCCGAGGCACCTCCGGAAACCGTGGCGTCGAAGGTCCAGTCCTTGCAGACCCAGTTGAGCTGTTTCCAGCCCTTTGAATGGGCGCCGCCCGCGACGGTGAATGTGGGCCTCATTGCCAGCCAGGTCACGTCGGTGGTGGGCCTGAGCGACAGCATTGGCGGCGTGGGCGTGAAGCTGGAACTGGTCAACAACCAGTATCCGACCCAATACGTGAACGTGGTGGAGGACCGGAGCGCGGCGGGAGCGGGCTGGCAGACCAGCTACATCATCCAGGACTGGCCCGGCGGCGTGGGCAACATCGTCTTCAACCAGGCAGCGGGCAACTCCACGGCGGGGCAGTGGGGTTACACGAACCTCTATGCCTTCTCTGGCAGTACCATCAACGCACTGGATTGGAATCCGCTCGTGTCGGACCATCTCCATGAAGCGGGCACGTCCTTCAGCCCTTGCTACAGCACGGGATATGTCTTCGATGACGGGCAATCGAACATCACGGGCGCACTCGTGAACACGGCGGCGGGCTCGGTGGTGCGCTGGACGAATGCCTATTCCTTCCGGGCACGGGTGAACCAGTCGTGGCCGCAATGGAGCGCGGAGCAGGCGCTCTACTTGAAGAAGAACGTGGCCTCCATGGGGGACCTGCGCATCTACCTGCGCAAGGGAAGCACGGTGCATGGCCCCATCCGTCCGGTGAACCGCTTCACCATCCCCGAGGCCACTTGCGTCCAGAACAACGGCTCCGCCTGCAACACGGTTCCGTATGACTACGCGGTGCTCGTCTGGAACATCCTGGGGGTCGACGTGGGCATCGCCATTCCGGACCTGTCGGACGGCGTCAGCCTGAACATGGAGGAAACGACCTACTGCTCGAACGCGAACGACCTGACGTGCGGCAACATCAACTTCCATGCGTGGAAGCGTCTGCCCTCCGCGAACATCCTCGCGGGCTCGGTGCGGACCGTGGCCCGGGACTATGTGATTGGCACCCTGCCCCAGTTGGCGGCGCTGGGGTACACGATTCAGTAGGCGGGGCGCAGGGGGCCGTAGGGCCCCCTGCATTGATTACATCCTCAGAGCGGCTCCCAGCCGTTCTCGGTGCAATAACCGACGAATTCGTCGGTTGCGAAGTAGGTGTACGTACCCACGAGATGATATTGGATGTAGTTCAGACCGCACTCGGGATAGATGTGCCCGACCACCGTCGTGTGGCTGGCATCGCTGTAGAGCGTCGTCACGTAAGCGGCTTCCCGGTAGCTGGCGCTGACCGGGCTGGCGCTCAGGAAGACGGACGCGACAGCGAGAGAGGTCAAAATCCGCGTTGCCATGGGTTTCTCCCTGGATGGACTGGATACCTGTTTGTTCGTGCGGGAGGGCTGACTGCCCACTGGCACGAGTCGTGATTAAAGCCGTGCAGAAAGCGCAAATCCAGGGCAGCGCTGTCGTTCCGTGGCGGCTGACACGCCCGGGTCGTCCTCGAAGCGGCGCGGCGCGGTCATCCCATCTGGACGACGACCTTGCCCTTCGCGCGGCCCTGCTCGAGGTAGGCGAAGGCCCCCGCGATGTCCTCGAACGGGAACACCCGGTCCACGACGACCTCCAGGGCCCGCGCGTCGATGAGCTTCGCCAGCTCCTCGAGGTCGGCCCCGCTCGGGTGCATGAAGAGGTAGCGGTAGCTCACGCCACGACGGGCGGCGCGCAAGCGGATGCCGGCGCTCGCGACCCAGAAGAGGGCCGCGAGCCCGGGCCCGCGCCCGAGGTCCAGGGTCGCCGTCTTCGGCTCCGGCATGCCCGCGATGGAGACGACGCGCCCACCGCGCTTGACGACGTCGAAGGCGCGCGTGAGCGTGTCGCCCCCGACGAGGTCGAGCGCGCTGTCTTGATCCTTCAGCTCGCGTGTGAAGTCGCTCGACGTGTAGTCAACGACGATGTCCGCGCCGAGCCGGGTGACGAGCTCCCGCCCCCGCGCGGACGCCGTGGTCGCGACCTGTGCGCCGAAGTGCCGAGCAAGCTGGAGTGCGAAGGTGCCCACGCCGCCCGCGCCTCCCGGGATGAAGACGCGCTGTCCACGGGAGACCTTCAGCTCGTCGCGCAGGGCCTGGAGCGCCGTCAATCCGGCCAGCGGAACGGCGGCGGCCTGGGTGAAGTCGAGCGTCCGGGGCTTCCGGGCCACGACGTCCTCGCGGACGCAGGCGTACTCCGCGAATGCGCCCAGGTCCTCCTTGACGACGCGCGCGAAGACCTCATCGCCGGCCTGGAAGCGCGTCACGCCCTCGCCCAGCGCGTCCACGGTGCCCGCCAGTTCATTGCCAAGGACGACCGGCAGGGGATAGCGCGTGATGACCTTCAGCTGCCCCTCGCGCAGCTTGTAGTCCACCGGGTTCAGCCCCGCGGCGCGCACCCGGATGCGCACCTCGCCGGGGCGCGGCTGGGGAATGGGGATGTCGCGCGACTCCGCCGTCTGAGGACCGCCATACTTCGTGAGGACATAGGCTCGCATGCGCGGCAGTGGACCCCGAGCACGGCGTGAAACTCAAGCCCGACCCGAGTGGGACGCCCGGAGGCCTTGTCCGCATTGCCGGGCGCTCTTGAAGCAATCAGATGGAGGCCTGGGGAAGTGGACCGCACCCTCACGGCGCTCACATCAATCGCTGGGGTCCGCTGGCGGCGATCCACCGCGCTTCAAGAACCTCGATGCCGGGTGACTAGAATCCGCCGGGGCAATTCTTGATGCAACCGCTGCCTCCACAGTCGGCGGGGGGAGAGGGCATCGTTGCCAGGCACCCCTTCGGCGGTATTCTGACGTCATGCGTCCCCTCCGGTATTCCATCAACGTCACGTTGGACGGGTGCTGCGATCATCGTGAGATTCCCGCGGACGAAGACTGCACAAGCATGTCGACCTGAAGCTCGTGAGCCGGCTGGAGCTCGGCTCGGGGGCGGTGGCGATGCGGTATGAGCCGAGACGGTAGCAGCCACCCAGACAGTTCCAGCCGGCCCTGGAGAGCGTCATCTCCGGGGCCGTTGTTGTTCGTACTCGCCCCCCAAGGACACCCCACCTCATGCCTGCCCACCTCCCGGAGCGGATCGTCCGCTCCCTCCTCGCGTCGCGCCCGGGCCTCACCGGCGCGCTCACGCTCCTCCTGCTGACCCGCTGTGTCGCGCCCTCCGGCGCCCCCGAGCCCACCGAAGCGCCCGCGCCCGCCACCGTGCGCCAGGCGCTCGCGTGCAGCGGCGGGGGCAGCATCGACCAGCACGCCGCGCAGTGTGACGGCACGGGGAAGCTGCTGTCCTGGGCGCCGCCCACGAACCCGGGCAGCTCCGCCGCGTATGACTACGTGCTGGACCTGAACCAGAACTACCTGCTCGCGCTCCCCAACCTGTCCAACCTCACGAACCCGTCGGTGGCCAAACCCGCCTACTACGCGCACTCGTACCTGTGCAGCGGCACGGCGCCCGGGTGTTCTCCCGCCGGTGAGCCGGTGGGCTGGCCGCACAACCCCGCCGGCCTGAACGCGATGCTCATCGAGTCCGGCCTCGCGTACTCGCCCTACAAGAACGACCCGCGCCTGCGGAACGCCGCGCTGGCGCTGCTGGACTGGCACCTGGCGCACGGCATGACGGCCGTGGGGGACCACTGGTCGCAGGTGCCCTACGCGAGCGGCGCCAGCGGTACGCTGACGTACGCCGGCACGCAGGCGGGCTCATCGGTGGGCGTGGGCGACGGCGTGGGCTACCTCCAGCCGGAGAAGGTGGGCGCGCTCGCGTGGGCCGCCGTCCAGGCTTTCAAGTTCAATGGCAACACGGCCTACCGCGACATGGCCATCAACGCGGCGAACCAGCTCACCAGCCACCTGCGCACCCCGACCTCCACCGTGTCGCCGTGGCCGTACCGCGTGCGGGCCTCCGACAACGCCGTGCGCACCGGCGCCAACATCGTCGACAATTACGCGTCCAACGTCGTGGAGCCCCTCAAGCTGTTCCAGGAGCTCATCAAGCTGGGACAGGCGGGCACGCTGAACGGCGCGCCCGGCTACAGCAGCACGCAGCTGGCCCAATGGCAGAGCACCCAGGCCACCGTCCTCGCGTGGCTGCTGGGCGGCAACGGCCCCATCGCGACGCAGAACTGGACCCAGTACTTCGAGGACGTGGGCTCGGACGCCACCAACAACCTGAACCAGCTTGTCCCCGGGGAGACGGCCAAGTTCCTGATGGACAACCCCGGCCTGGACCCGGGCTGGCAGGCGCACGTGCAGAACATCATCGCCTTCATCGAGACGAACTTCGGAGACACGCTGGAGTTCGGCGCGCGTCCCATCAAGGAGCAGTACGCCTTCCACTACAAGATGGGCAGCCACACCGCGCGCTACGCCGCCGTGAACGCGCGCTACGCGGAGCTCACCGGAGACGCGACGGCGAAGGACAAGGCCTTCCGCGCGTTCAACTGGGCCACGTACATGGTGCGCAACAGCGGGCTCACCATCGACGGGCCGTATCCCAACAACGTCTGGTTCACGGACGGCTGGGGTGACTTCATCCGCCACTTCGTCATCGGCATGGGCGCGCAGCCGGACTGGGCGCCCGCCGGACAGAACCACCTGCTGCGCTCCACCTCCGTCGTGACGAGCGTCACCTACGGGCCCGGCAACGAGGTCCGCTACACCACCTACGACGCCAGCGCGACGGAGGTGCTACGCCTCGCCTTCGTCCCCTCGGCGGTGACGGCGGGCGGCACCGCCCTGTCGCAGCGCACGGACCTGGCCGCGGACGGGTGGACCTTCGACACCGGCAACAACGCGCTCCGCATCCGCCACTCGGCCAGCGGGGTCATCGTCATCTCCGGGGCGCCTCCCACCGCCCCCGCCGTCGCCATCACCGCGCCCTCGGCCGGGCAGAACTTCACCGCGCCCGCGACGCTCAGCCTGGGTGCCACCGCCACGCCCACCACGGGCCGCACGCTCGCCAGCGTCACGTTCCGCGCGGGCGCCACCGTGCTCTGCACCGTGAACGCCCCCGTCTCCAACCCCGTCACCTGCACGGCCACGAGCAGCCTGGGCAATGGCAGCCACACCGTGAGCGCGGAGGCGGTGGACAGCCTGGGCGAGAGCGGCTCCGCGTCGGTGGCCATCACGGTCGCCGGCCCGCCCACGGTCAGCATCCTGAGTCCCGCCTCCGGCGCCACGCTGCCCACGGGGAGCACGACCCTCAGCGCTTCGGCCAGCGCGGGCGCGGGGCGGACCCTCACGCGCGTGGAGTTCTTCCAGGGCACCACGTCGCTCTGCTTCACGACGACCGGCACGGGCTGCTCGTGGAACGCGACGGCCGGCACGTACTCCAATGTCTTTGCCCGCGCGACGGACAATGGCAGCCCGGCGCTCGTCACCCACTCCGCGCCGGTGAGCTTCACGGTGAGCCCCACCGCGGGCGGCGTGCGGCTCGTGGGCGTCGACACCGTGGGGACGCAGAACGACTTCGACAACGGCGGCTCGGTGAACGCCTTCCAGTACACCGCCGTCGCGACAGGGACGCTGGGGACGCTCAAGGTCTTCGCGGCGCCGGGCAACGCCAATGCGGCGCTGTCCATGGGCGTCTACAGCGATGCCTCGGGCGCTCCGGGCACCTTGCTCTCCTCCTGCACCACCCCGGTGGTGGATCCGCTGCCGCTGGCGGCGGGGCAGTGGTACGGCTGCACCGCCGCGCCGCAGGTGACGCTCACGTCGGGCACCGTCTACTGGCTGGCGCTGCTGGGCGCGAACGGGGGCGGCGTGTTCCGCTACATGGACCTGCCCACCGGCTCCATGCGCTACTCGCCGACGGGACTCTCCGCGCTGCCGGGCCCCACGTTCGGCACCTCCACCGTGTACACGGGCGCGTCCAGCGCTTCGATGTATGGCCTCTCCGCGGGCAGCTCCACCGCGCCGGCGGTGTCCATCACCCAGCCGGCCGCCAACGCGAACTTCACCGCGCCCGCCAACCTGAACCTCCAGGCCACCGCCACGGCGGGCCCGGGCCGCACGCTCACGAAGGTGGAGTTCTTCGACAACGGCACCACGCTGCTCTGCACGGTGAACGCGCCCAGCACGGCGTCCGTGAGCTGCGGCGTCAGCTCGCTCCAGGACGGCGCGCACAGCGTGACGGCGAAGGCCACCGACGACACGCTCCAGGCCACCACCTCCGCCGCGGTGCCCCTCACGCTGTCCAACCCGCCGACGGTGAGCCTCACGTCCCCCGTCGCCAATGCCACGTACACCGCGCCGGCCTCCGTGCCGCTGGCCGCGACCGCCAGCGCGGGTTTCAGCCGGAGCATCGCGCGGGTGGACTTCTACGCGGACGGCACGTCGCTCATCTGCTCCAGCACCACCAGCCCCTACGGCTGCACCTGGAGCAATCCCTCCCAGGGAAGCCACACGGTTCGCGCCGTGGCCGTGGACAATGGCAGTCCCGCCGCCAGCACCAATTCCGCCACGGTCTCCATCACCGTGAGCAGCGCCACCAGCGTGCCCGCGGCGCCCACGGGCCTGACGGCGACGGCGGTGTCGCCGGGGCAGATCAACCTGGCGTGGACCGATGCCTCGACCAACGAGAGCGGCTTCCTGGTGGAGCGGGCGCCGGACGTCTCCGGGGCCCCGGGCACCTTCGCCCAGGTCGGGACGCCGGGCGCCAACGTGGTGACGTTCAGTGACACGGGCCGGGCCGCGAGCACCCGCTATTGGTACCGGGTCCGCGCGACCAACGCCGCGGGAAGCTCGGCCTCTACGGCCAACGCCAGCGCGACGACCCCCGCCGCGCCCACCGCCCTCGTCGGCAACAGCACCGTGCTGACGGCGTCCGACTTCGAGAACGCCGGCGTCGCGGCGGCGTTCAGCTACGCGGCGAGCGCCACCGGCAACGTCACGCGGCTGAGCCTCTACGTGGATGCACAGACGACGGCCACCACGCTCCAGCTCGGCCTGTATGCGAATGGGAGCGGGACGCCCGGCGCCCAGCTGCGCAATTGCACCGTCACGCCCGTCACGCCTGGCGCGTGGAACGTCTGCACCATCACGTCACAGGCGGTGACGTCGGGCACGACGTACTGGCTGGCGGTCCTCAGTCCCACCGGCGGGGGCGACATCTACTGGCGCCACACCAGCGGCACCGGCTCCTACAAGGTGCAGCCGGGCCTGACGGCGCTGCCCGCCACCTGGTCCGGCACTGGCGGCTACCCGGGCAGCAACATGTCCGCCTACGCCGGCAACTGAGCCCACGCCCGGCGGATGGAGTCCAGCAGCTCACGCAGGTGATGCCCAGGGGACGTGACGCGCGTCACGCGGCCCGCTATGTCCCTGCTGCGTGAGCACCCCCCTCCTCACCCTGCTGGCCCTCCTGGGCTTCGCCGCGAACTCGCTGCTGTGCCGCGCGGCCCTCTCGGGTGGCGCGGCGCGCAGCATCGATGCGGGTTCGTTCACGCTGGTGCGGCTTGCGTCGGGAGCGCTGGTGCTCGCGCTGCTGCTGCGGCTCCGCCGGGGCGGCCGCGGGGCGACGGGGCACGGGAGCTGGGCCTCGGCGCTCGCGCTCTTCGTGTACGCGGCTGGCTTCAGCTTCGCGTACGTGCGCATCGGGGCGGGCGTGGGTGCGCTGCTGCTCTTCGGCTGCGTGCAGCTCACCATGCTCGCGGCAGGGCTCGCGCGCGGTGAGCGGCCGCGCGCGCTCGAGTGGGTGGGGCTCGCGGTGGCACTCGCAGGGTTCGCGGGGCTCACGCTTCCTGGAGCGAGCGCGCCGGATGCGCTCGGCGCGGGGCTGATGGCCGCGGCGGGCGTGGCGTGGGGCATCTACAGCCTGCGGGGGCGTGGGAGCACGGACCCGCTCGCGGCGACGGCCGGCAACTTCGTGCGCAGTGTGCCGCTGGCCCTGGCGCTCGTGATGCTCGCCCGCGCTCTGGACGCGGCCCCACACCCGTCGTCGAAGGGACTCCTGCTCGCGGTCACGTCAGGCGCGCTCGCCTCGGGCGTGGGCTACAGCCTCTGGTACGCGGCGCTGCCCCACCTGAGCAGCGCGCGCGCGGCGGTGGTGCAGCTGTGCGTCCCGGTCATCGCGGCGGTGGGGGCGGTGCTGCTGCTCGGAGAGCCCCTCACCCAGCGGCTGCTGCTGGGGGGCACCGCGCTGCTCGCGGGCGTTCTGCTGAGCCTGCGTGCGAAGCAGCGTCCCATGACGGCGAAACCCTGAGAGGCACGTGGGCCCAGGGGCCCCTGGGACGCGTGCTGCTGCATCCGCGATCCATCAGCACATGGGACCTTCAGGTTCCCGGCAGTCGATGCCGCGGCGCCGGACCCTGTGCGCGGGAGTCCTCAGAAGGAAGGGTCGGTCCGTGCGTTCCTGGCGCGGATGGCCTCTTCGGTCCTCGGAACGAGGGATTCGAGCCCGGTCCTCACGGCCTCCGCCTGGACCTGCTCGATGAACGGACGGAAGCGCTCGTTGTAGGCGCGAAACGCGAGCTCGAAGTGGCAGTCGTGCTCGCGCATCGCATCCGCCAGGGCCGCCGCGCCATCGATGGCCAACGAGCCCCCCATGCCGGCTGCGGGTGACGGGCAGTACCCCGCATCGCCCACCAAGGCGACCCGGCCTTTCGTCCAGGAAGGCATTCGTATCTGGCACAGTTTGTCGAAGTAGAAGCTCGTCGAACTCCGAATCTCTTCGAGCAGCTCCGCGGTCCTCCAGCCCGCCCCAGCGAACTGGTCCGCGATGATCCGTCGTTGCGCCTCCTCATCGCGACGGTCGTAAGGCAGTTCCTGGTCGGAGGCGAACGCGAAGATGATGTCCGTCTTGTTCTTGTAGGCGTTGAGCATCACGGCCTTGCCCGGCACGTTGAACATCTGCGCGGTGTTCCGCTCGATGAGCAGCTTGTCCACGATCGTGATCGAGAAGTACTGCTCGAGAAAATGGAGGTACCGGGCTTCGTCGCCGAACCAGAGCCTCCGCACCGCGGAGTGGACACCGTCGCAGCCGAACACCAGGTCGAACGTGCGCCCTGCGCCCCTGGCGAACGTGGCCTCGATGCGGTCTTCCGCCTCGCTCAGCGCGGTGATGCTGTCGTCGAAGACGACCTCGACGTGGTCCTTCACGGCTTCAAACAGCATGTTCAGCAGAACGGTTCGTTCGACCTCGAACTCGTCGTCCGAAGGTGCTTCGCCTTCACCTCTCAGCACCAACGAGCGCTCCGTGACATCGCGCTCGTTCTTCATTTCCCACCGCTGCAGGCTCAATCGGTTCGACCGGATCTGATCGAAGAGCCCCATGCGCCGGACGATGTCAACGGTGTTGCCTTTGATGTCCACGGCCGTGCCGCCCGTCCGGAGCCCGCGCGCGACCTCCACGAGGGTGACCTCGTAGCCGAGGCGGCTCATCCAAAAAGCGGTCGAGAGCCCGGCGAAGCTCGCGCCGGAGATGAGGACCTTCTTTCCATTCGCGCTCATGACGTCTCCGTTCGATGGCCGCGTTCCGGCAGCCCTCGGGGACATGATTTTATGACCGGTCAATTTTTGTGCAATGGATTCGTTGACCGGGTATAGAAAACTCGTGGCCCATGCAGGCGGCGCTTCGCTAGAATCCGGCGCATGGGCGAGCGACGCGAGAGCAAGAAGCGCGAGACCCGGCAGCGGATCTCCGATGTGGCGACGGCGCTTTTCTTCGCGCGGGGCTTCGACGCGGTGACGATCGACGAGATCGCGGCCGCTGCGAGCGTCTCCAAGATGACGGTCTTCAACTACTTCGCGCGCAAGGAGGACCTCATGCTCGATCGCCAGGATGACTTGAAGCTGCTCTTCTTTCGCGAGGCGATCCGCGCAAGGCCGCAGGGGCAATCTCCGATCGCCGAACTCCGCGCACTCATGGGAAGGCTGCGAGAGCAGAAGCATCCGTTCGCCCACTTCGACCGCCGTTCGGCTGACTTCTGGCGCTTCATCGCGGCGAGCCCGTCGCTCGAGGCGCGGCTCCGTGAGCTCAACGACGAAGCGGCAGAAGGGCTCGCGATCGAGTTCGCCGGTCCGAAGCCGGATGGCCTCGCGCGGCTCGCAGCCGGCATGATCGTGCTGACGATACGCACGGCTCGCCAGGAAGCCGTCGGCGTGTTCGAACGCGGAGGCTCCGCGAAGAAGGCGAACGCTGTGTTCTTCGCCCTGGTCGATCAGGGCTTCGCGGCCGTTCAAGGAATGGCGGCGACCGACGCGCGCGGCGAGTCATCGTGAGCTGTGCAGTGGCAAAGCGCTGGCCCGTGGGGCCCGGCGTGGACCGGGTGTCTGGCCCCATCGTACAGTCCCCAGGAAGGGAGATTGCTTGATATGGCGAAACTCGTCTTCGGAATGAACCAGTCGTTGGACGGCTACGTCGACCACATGGCGTTTGGGCCAAGCCCCACCCTCTTTCGTCACTACATCGAGCAGGTTCGCGGCCTGGCAGGCAGTGTGTACGGTCGCCGCATGTACGAGGTGATGCGTTATTGGGACGAGGATCATCCTGAGTGGGACGCGGCGAGACGCGACTTCGCGACGGCCTGGCGGAGCCAACCGAAGTGGGTCGTGTCACGCACGCTGAAGTCCGTTGGCCCCAACGCCACTCTTGTCGCGAATGACCTTGAGGCGACCATCCGCAAGCTGAAGGCTGAGCTTGAGGGAGAGATTGACGTTACAGGTCCGGACCTGGCGCGAAGCCTGACGGACCTCGGTCTCATTGATGCGTACCGAATCTACCTGCACCCCGTCGTGCTGGGTTCCGGCAAGCCCTTCTTCGCCGGCCCTCGGCCGCGACTCCGCCTTGAAGCCAGCGAGCGAATGGACGAGGACGTGATCCGCTTGACGTACGTTCCCGCCTAGCCTCGCTGACGCTTTTCGTGGGTTGATTCCAGGACGGGTCCACGGGGCGAGACGGAGGGGGCGGGGAG
>NZ_RAWE01000276.1 GCF_003611695.1 Corallococcus carmarthensis
TCGACGCCACGGAGCTGCGTACCTTCCTCAAGCAGCACCTGCCTGAGTACATGGTGCCCTCCGCGCTCCTCGTGCTGGAGGCCCTGCCGCTCAACACCAACGGAAAGGTGGACCGCAAGGCCCTGCCTGCGCCCCAGGGCACCGCGCTCGCCTCCACCTACGTCGCGCCGAGCACTCCCGCCGAGGAGCAGCTCGCCGCCCTCTTCATGCAGGTGCTGCGCGTGCAGCGCGTGGGCGTCCACGACGACTTCTTCGCGCTCGGCGGCCACTCGCTGTTGGCCACCCAGCTCGTCTCGCGCGTGCGCTCCGCCTTCCGCGTGGAGCTGCCGCTCAGGGCCCTCTTCGAAGCCCCTACGGTCGCCGCACTCGCCGAGCGGCTCCAGTCGCTCACGCCGAACACCCAACTGCCTCCGCTCACCCGCATTCATGCGGACGGCCCTCTGCCGTTGTCCTTCGCGCAGCAGCGCCTCTGGTTCCTGGATCAGCTCACACCGGGCGACGCGTCCTACAACCTGCCCACGGCGCTCCGGCTGACGGGACAGGTGGACGTGGAGGCGCTGCGCCGCGCCTTCGAATCACTGGTCGCCCGCCACGACTCCCTGCGCACCACCTTCCGTGAGCACCAGGGACAGGCGACCCAGCACATCCACTCGCCCGACGCGTGGGCGTTGCCGCTCATCGACCTTTGCGCGCTGCCCGAAGCGCAGCGCGAAGACGAAGCCCAGCGGAAGGTCGAAGCGGAGGCACGTCAGCCGTTTGACTTGCAGCACGGTCCGCTGCTGCGCACCGCACTCGTGCGGTTGTCCGCTGAAGAGCACCTGTTGCTCGTGACGATGCACCACATCGTCTCCGACGGCTGGTCCATGGGCGTGCTCGTCCGCGAGTTGGTCGCCTTCTACGAGGCCTTCAGCACGGGCCGGACACCCACGCTTGCCCCGCTGCCCGTGCAGTACACGGACTTCGCGGCGTGGCAGCGCGACTGGCTCCAGGGCGAAACGCTGGATGTACAACTGGGCTACTGGAAGCAGCAGCTGGCAGGTGCTCCGACCCCCTTGGAACTGCCCACGGATCATCCGCGTCCAGCCATCCAGTCCAACGCGGGCGCGACCCACTCCGTCCAGATTCCCCAGGCGACGTCCGAAGCGCTCAAGGCCCTGGCCCAGCGCGAAGGTGCCACGCCCTTCATGGTGCTGCTCGCGGGATTCCAGCTCCTCCTGTCGCGTTACTCGGCGCAGGACGACATCAGCGTGGGCTCGCCCATCGCGGGCCGCACCCAGGCGGAGACCGAAGGCCTCATCGGATTCTTCGTCAACACGCTCGTGCTCCGCTCGCGCGTGGCCCCCGAGGCCTCCTTCCGGAAGCTGCTCTCCCAGGTGCGCGGCACGACGCTCGCGGCCTATGAGCACCAGCACGTGCCCTTCGAGAAGCTGGTGGAAGCCCTCCAACCGGTCCGGGATGCGAGCCGCAGTCCGTTGTTCCAGGTGATGTTCGTCCTCCAGAACGCCCCTGGAGAAGCGCTGCGCGTTCCGGGCCTCACCTTCCGGCAGGTCACCGCCGAAGGTCACTCCGCCAAGTTCGACCTCACGCTGTCGCTGCAGGACTCACCGCAGGGCTTCGTCGGCTTGATGGAGTACAGCACCAGCCTCTTCGAGCGGAGCACCGTCGAACGGATGGCGGGCCATCTGCGCACGCTGCTGGAGGCCGTGGCCGCGAAGCCAGAACAGGCCCTGTCCGAGCTGTCCCTCCTCTCCAACGACGAGCGCCAGCGCATCCTCGTGGATTGGAACGACACCGGGGTCGCGAGCCCCATGGACGTCCCCGTCCACGTCCACTTCTCACAGCAGGCCCGCCGCACGCCCGGCGCGGTGGCCCTGGCCCTGGGGGACGCGACGCTGACGTATGCCCAACTGGAATCGCGCGCGAACCAACTGGCCCACCACCTGCGCGCCCTCGGCATCGTGCCGGGCGCGCGCGTGGGCCTCGCTGTCGAGCGTTCCTTCGAGATGGTGACGGCCCTGCTCGCCATCCTCAAGGCGGGCGCGGCCTTCGTCCCCGTGGACCGCAATGCCCCGGTGGAACGCATCACGACGCTGCTGGAGGACGCCGACGTCAGCGTGGTGCTCACGCATCAGCCCTTCGCCTCGAAGCTGCCCGCTTCCGGCACGCGTGTGTGGCTGGATGCGCAGCAGGACGTCATCGCCGCGCTCCCTACGCACGCCCCCGACGTCCGCGTGGAGGGGGAGTCCCTGGCCTACGTCATGTTCACCTCCGGCTCCACGGGCCGTCCCAAGGGCGTCAGCGTGCCCCACCGGGGCATCACCCGCCTCGTGCTCGGCAGCACCTTCATGCGCTTCGGATCCGAGGAGGTGTGGCTGCAGATCGCCCCCATCGCCTTTGATGCCTCCACGCTCGAAATCTGGGGTGCACTGCTGCACGGCGGGAAGCTCGTCCTTGCCCCGCCTCACGCCTTGTCGTTGGAGGAGCTGGCGGAACAAATGCGTCGCCACCGTGTGACGGCGCTCTTCATCACGACCGCGCTCTTCGAGCAGATGGCCCTGCACCAGGGCGAAGTCCTGGCGGCGGTGCGCCAGGTCGCCACAGGCGGAGACGTAATGCCCTGGATGCGCCTGCGAGACCACCTCGCTCGCCTCGCGGAAGGTGCAACGCTGGTGCATGCCTACGGCCCGACGGAGAACACCACCTTCTCCACCACGCTGCCGTTGCACCGCGACACACGCGTGGAGGGGCCTGTCTCCATCGGCCGTCCCATCCAGAACGCCACGGCCTACGTGTTCGATGCGCACCTGCACCCGGTGCCCGTGGGCGTCGCGGGTGAGGTGTACGTCGGCGGTCCGGGCCTCGCGTGGGGATACCTCCACCGCCCCGACCTGACCGCGGAGCGCTTCGTCCCCCATCCCTTCGCCGCCACGCCCGGCGAGCGGCTCTACCGCACCGGCGACAAGGCTCGCTGGCTGGCCGATGGCACGCTCGACTTCCTGGGCCGCGTCGACTTCCAGGTGAAGGTGCGTGGCTTCCGCATCGAGCTGGGTGAAATCGAGTCGGGTCTTCGCGCCTTCCCGGGCGTCAACGAGGCCGTCGTCGTGGCTCGGGGCGCTGACTCGGACAAGCGTCTCATCGGCTACGTCACCGCGCACCAAGGACAGACGCTGGACTCCGACGTGCTCAAGGCGAGCCTCAAGCAGCGGCTGCCCGAGTACATGGTCCCCTCCGCGCTCGTCATCCTCGAGCACCTGCCCCTCAACGCCAACGGGAAGGTGGACCGCAAGGCCCTGCCGGATCCCGTGGACGCGTCTCGGGCCTCCACCTTCGTGGCCCCACGGACCGGTACCGAAGAGCAGCTGTCGGTCCTCTTCACGCAGGTGCTGCGCGTGGAGCGCGTGGGCATCCACGACGACTTCTTCGCCCTGGGTGGCCATTCCCTCCTGGCCACCCAGCTTGTCTCGCGGGTGCGAGCCACCTTCCGCAGGGAACTGCCCCTTCGCGCGCTCTTCGAGGCGCCTACCGTGGAGGCCCTCGCCCGGCGCATCGACGCCGAGGGACTCACCGCACCGTCGGTCCCCCTTCGTGGCTCAGCGACGCGAGGCGCCTCGGAGCCCTTGTCCTTCGCACAGCAGCGGCTGTGGCTGTTGGATCAGCTCCAGCCGGGGGACGCGTCCTACAACCTTCCCACCGCGCTCCGGCTTTCAGGGCACCTGGACGTGGAGTCCCTGCGTCGCGCCTTCGAAGCACTCGTCGCCCGCCACGAGGCCCTGCGCACCACCTTCCACCAGCACCAGGGCCAGCCCACGCAACACATCCATGTCCCGGTGGACTGGACGCTGCCTGTCGTGGACCTCTCCGCCCTGCCAGAGCCCCAGCGGGAGGAGGAGTCCCAGCGGCTGGCCAATGAGGAGGCCCGTCGCCCCTTCAGCCTCGACAAGGGCCCACTGCTGCGCAGCATGCTCGTGCGCCTGGCCGAGGATGAACACCTGTTGTTCGTGACGATGCATCACATCGTCTCCGACGGCTGGTCCATGGGCATCCTCGTCCGCGAGATGGTGGCCTTCTACGAGGCCTTCACCACGGGAGGCACACCCGCCCTCACGCCGCTGCCCGTGCAGTACGCGGACTTCGCGACGTGGCAGCGCGACTGGCTCCAGGGTGAGGTCCTGGATGCGCAGATCGAGTACTGGAAGCAGCAGCTCTCCGGAGCGACTGCCGCGCTGGAGCTGCCCACGGACCATCCGCGTCCGCCCGTGCAGTCGCATCGTGGCGCCACGGTGGACGTGCGGATTCCCGCTCACATCGCCGAGGCACTCAACTCCCTGGCCCAGCGGGAAGGCGCCACGCCCTTCATGACGCTGCTGGCGGCGTTCCAGCTCCTGCTGTCGCGATACGCCGGCCAGGACGACATCAGCGTGGGTTCGCCCATCGCCGGCCGCACGCAGGCGGAGACCGAAGGCCTCATCGGCTTCTTCATCAACACGTTGGTCCTGCGGACCCAGCTGAACCCGCGCTCGACGTTCCGGGAGTTGCTGGCCCAGGTGCGCGGCACGACGCTCGCGGCCTACGACCACCAGCACCTGCCCTTCGAGAAGCTCGTCGAAGCCGTGCAGCCCACGCGCGACCTGAGCCGCAGCCCCCTCTTCCAGGCCATGTTCGTTCTGCAGAACACGCCCACCGAGGCGCTGCGTCTGCCCGGCCTGTCATTCCAGGCCCTGCCGCTGGAGGCCCACTTCGCCAAGTTCGACCTCTCCCTGGGTCTGCGCGAGAGCCGGGACGGATTCGTCGGCACGCTGGAGTACGCGACGGACCTGTTCGACGCGTCGACTCTCCAGCGCATGGCCGGGCACTTCGGCGTGTTGCTGGAGGCCATTGCCGCGAAGCCGGACACGAGGCTCGGTGACCTGCCGCTGCTTACGGACTCCGAGCGTCGGCAGATCCTCATCGAGTGGAATCCGGAAGCGTCACTGGCGATTCGTGAGCCGAGCATTGTCGCGATGGTGGAAGCCCAGGTGCGCCGCACGCCGGATGCGATTGCTGTCATCACGCCCGAGCGGCAGCTGACGTACCGGCAGCTGGACGCGAAGGCGAACCAACTGGCTCACCGCCTGCGCGGCCTGGGCGTTGGCCCCGAAGTCCGCGTCGGCCTCTGTGTCGAGCGCACCGAGGACCTCCTCATCGGCGCGCTCGGCATCCTCAAGGCCGGTGGTGCCTATGTGCCGCTGGACCCCAGCTACCCGCGGGAGCGCCTGAGCTGGTTGCTGGAGGACGCCCAGGGCCCTGCCCTCGTCGCCCACTCGCACCTGCTCTCCGCACTGCCTGAAACGTCCGCCACGCCGGTGTGCCTCGATTCGGATGCGGAGCTGGCGAAGCAGCCCACCACGTCACCCGAGATGGACATCCATCCGGGCCACCTCGCCTACCTCATCTACACCTCCGGCAGTACGGGCCGTCCCAAGGGCGTCGCCATCTCCCATGGCAACGCCGTCTCCTTCCTCCATTGGGCCCTCGCGACGTTCTCTCCGGAGGAGTTGAAGGGCACCCTCGCCGCGACGAGCCTCAACTTCGACCTCTCCGTCTTCGAACTCTTCGCACCGCTCTCCAGTGGTGGTGCGGTGGTGGTGGCTCGCAATGCCCTGCACCTCGCGGAGCTGCCGACGGCTGCCCACGTCACCCTCGTCAACACCGTGCCCTCCGCCATGGCGCAACTGCTGCGCTTGAATGCGGTGCCTCCCACGGTGCGCGTCATCAACCTCGCAGGTGAAGCCCTGCCGGAGACGCTGGCGAAGCAGGTCTACGCCGTCCCCACGGTGCAGAAGCTCTTCAACCTCTACGGGCCCTCCGAGGACACCACCTACTCCACTGCGTCCCTCGTCGGCCGTGACGAAGTGCCCCTCATCGGCCGCCCACTGCCCTCCACGCGCGCCTACGTACTCGACGCTTCGTTGCAGCCGGTGCCCGTGGGTGTCGCCGGTGAGCTGTACCTCGCGGGTGAAGGACAGGCGCGTGGCTACCTGCTGCGTCCGGAGCTCACCGCGGAGCGCTTCGTCCCGGAGCCCTACGGGCCTCCCGGTGGCCGCATGTACCGCACGGGCGACCGCGTCCGTTACCGCATGGACGGGCGCCTGGAGTACCTCGGTCGCATCGACTTCCAGGTGAAGGTGCGCGGCTTCCGCATCGAGCTGGGCGAAATCGAAGCAGCGCTCCGCCGTGCACCGGGCCTCAAAGACGCCGTCGTCGTCGCCAAGGGCGAAGCCGCCGACAAGCGCCTCGTCGCCTACGTCACGCCCAAGGCCAATGCCTCACTGGAAGTGGAAGCCCTCAAGGCGCATCTGCGTCAGGGGCTCCCCGAGTACATGGTGCCCGCCACCTTCGTGGTGCTGGACGCCCTGCCCCTCAACGCCAACGGCAAGGTGGATCGCAAGGCCCTGCCGGAGCCGGAGGCACCCCAGTCGGGCAACACCTACGAAGCGCCTCGCACGGAAGTGGAGGCGAAGCTCGCGTCCATCTGGGCGGAGGTGCTGCGTCTGCCCCAGGTCGGCGTGAAGGACTCCTTCTTCGAGTTGGGTGGGCATTCGCTGCTGGCCACGCAGGTGGTGTCGCGCGTGCGCGCGGACTTCAACGTGGAACTGCCACTGCGTGCTCTCTTCGAATCTCCCACGGTCGAAGCCCTGGCCGGACAGCTGGCGGGGCTCACTCGCACCAACGCCCCGCAGCTCACCCGCGTCGCGCATGACGGTCCGCTGCCGCTGTCCTTCGCTCAGCAGCGACTGTGGTTGCTGGATCAGCTCCAGCCGGAGGACGCCTCCTACAACCTCCCGGCTGCGCTTCAGCTCTCCGGACGCCTGGACGTAGAAGCCCTGCGCCGTGCCTTCGAGGCGCTCGTCCAGCGCCACGAAGCCCTGCGCACAACCTTCCACGAGCATCAGGGTCAACCCATGCAGCGTATCCAGGCTCCGGCAGGATGGACGCTGCCTCTCACGGACCTGTCCGCCCTGCCCGATGCTCAGCGGGAGGAAGAAGCCCGGAAGCTGGCTGACGAGGAAGCCCGCCGTCTCTTCCATCTCGACACAGGCCCCCTGCTTCGCAGTGCACTGGTGCGGCTGCGCGAGGACTCGCACCTGCTGCTGGTGACGATGCACCACATCGTCTCCGACGGTTGGTCCATGGGCGTCCTCGTGAAGGAGTTGGCCGCGAGCTACGTCGCATTCTCCGCGGGCCGCGAGCCCCCCCTGGCGCAGCTGCCGGTGCAGTACGCCGACTTCGCGACGTGGCAGCGCGACTGGCTCCAGGGCGAAGTCCTGGATGCGCAAATCCACTACTGGAAGCAGCAGCTCTCCGGAGCCCCCGCCGCGCTGGAGCTGCCCACGGACCGCCCGCGTCCTCCCGTGCAGTCGCACCGGGGCGCCACGGTGGAGGTGCGCATCCCCGCGGAGGTCGCTCACGCGCTCAAGACGCTGGCGGGACGTGAGGGCGCTACGCCCTTCATGGTGCTGCTCGCCGCCTTCCAGGTGCTCCTGTCGCGATACTCCGCGCAGGACGACATCAGCGTGGGTTCCCCCATCGCGGGTCGCACCCAGGCGGAGACCGAAGGCCTCATCGGCTTCTTCGTCAACACGCTCGTCCTGCGCGCACAGCTGAATCCGCGCTCGACGTTCCGTGAGCTGCTCGCCAAGGTGCGCGGCACGACGTTCGCGGCCTTCGAGCACCAGCACCTGCCCTTCGAGAAGCTCGTCGAAGCCGTGCAGCCCACTCGGGACATGAGCCGCAGTCCGCTCTTCCAGGCCATGTTCGTCCTGCAGAACACGCCCGCCGAGGCGCTGCGTCTGCCCGGCTTGTCCTTCCAGGCCCTGCCACTGGAAGCCCACTTCGCCAAGTTCGACCTCTCGCTCGCACTGCAGGAGGTTCAGGCAGGACTGGCCGGCACGCTGGAGTACGCGACGGACCTCTTCGACGCGGCGACCATTCAGCGCATGGCCGGGCACTTCGGCGTGTTGCTGGAGGCCATTGCCGCGAAGCCGGACACGCGGCTCGGTGACCTGCCGCTGCTCACCGACTCCGAGCGCCAGCAGCTCCTCGTCGACTGGAACCCGGAAGCGGCACTGGCGATTCGTGAGCCGAGCATTGTTGCGATGGTGGAAGCCCAGGTGCACCGCACACCGGATGCGATTGCTGTCATCACGCCCGAGCGGCAGCTGACGTACCGGGAGCTGGACGCGAAGGCCAATCAGCTCGCGCACCGCCTGCGCGGCTTGGGCGTCGGCCCCGAAGTCCGAGTCGGCCTGTGCGTCGAGCGCACTGAGGACCTCCTCATCGGCGCGCTCGGCATCCTCAAGGCCGGTGGTGCCTACGTGCCGCTGGACCCCAGCTACCCGCGTGAGCGTCTGGGCTGGCTGCTGGAGGACGCCCAGGGCCCTGCCCTCGTCGCCCACTCGCACCTGCTCTCCGCTCTGCCTGAAACGTCCGCAACGCCGGTGTGCATCGACTCGGATGCGGAGCTGGCGAAGCAGCCCACCACGGCGCCTGCCGTGGACATCCATCCGGGCCACCTCGCCTACCTCATCTACACCTCTGGCAGCACCGGCCGTCCCAAGGGTGTCGCCATCTCCCATGGCAACGCTGTCTCCTTCCTCCACTGGGCGCTCGCCACGTTCTCTCCAGAGGAGCTGAAGGGCACCCTCGCCGCGACGAGCCTCAACTTCGACCTCTCCGTCTTCGAACTCTTCGCGCCGTTGAGCAGCGGTGGCGCGGTGGTGGTGGCTCGCAACGCCCTGCACCTGGCGGAGCTGCCCACCGCCTCTCACGTCACCCTCGTCAACACCGTGCCCTCCGCCATGGCGCAGCTGCTGCGCCTGAATGCGGTGCCTCCGGGCGTGCGCGTCATCAACCTCGCGGGCGAAGCCTTGCCGGAGACGCTGGCGAAGCAGGTCTACGCCGTCCCCACGGTGCAGAAGCTCTTCAACCTCTACGGGCCATCCGAGGACACCACCTACTCCACTGCCTCCCTCGTCGGCCGTGACGAAGTGCCCCTCATTGGCCGCCCACTGCCCGCGACGCGTGCCTACGTGCTGGACGCTTCGTTGCAGCCAGTGCCCGTCGGCGTCGCAGGTGAGCTGTACCTCGCGGGTGAAGGACAAGCGCGTGGCTACCTGCTGCGCCCGGAGCTCACCGCGGAGCGCTTCGTCCCGGAGCCCTACGGCCCGCCCGGCGGCCGTATGTACCGCACGGGCGACCGCGTCCGTTACCGCATCGACGGGCGCCTGGAGTACCTCGGCCGCATCGACTTCCAGGTGAAGGTGCGTGGCTTCCGCATCGAACTCGGTGAAATCGAAGCAGCGCTCCGTCGCATCCCCGGCCTCAAGGACGCCGTCGTCGTCGCCAAGGGCGAAGCCGCCGACAAGCGCCTCGTCGCCTACGTCACAGCACGCGAAGGCCACTCGCTGGACTCCGAGTCGCTCAAGGCCCACCTCCGGCAGCAACTGCCTGAGTACATGGTTCCCTCAGCGCTGATGGTGCTGGACGCCCTGCCGCTCAACGCCAACGGCAAGGTGGACCGCAAGGCCCTGCCTGAACCCGATGCCCACACCATCGAGGCCAAGGACTTCGTCGCGCCCCGAGATGCGCTCGAAATGCAGCTCGCCCGCATCTGGGAGGACGTCCTCGGCGTCCGCTCCGTCGGCGTCCGCTCCAGCTTCTTCGAACTCGGCGGCCACTCCCTTCTCGCCGTGCGCATGGTCGCCGCCGTGCGAGAGCGCCTGGGAAAGACGATTCCCCTCTCCGTCCTCTTCCAGCAGCCCACCGTCGAGCAGCTCGCCCAGGTGCTCCGCGATGACTCCCAGGCCTGGACGCCGCTCGTCCCACTGGAGCGCGGAGAGGCAGGCCACCGGCCCTTCTTCCTTGTCCACCCCGGCGGCGGCAACGTGCTGGCCTACTCGGAACTGGCGCGTCGCCTGGGTCCCTCACTCCCCGTCTACGGCCTCCAGTCGCGCGGCCTCGACGGACGCCCCGTCGCTGAATCCATCGAGGAGATGGCCGACCTCTACATCGAAGCCATCCGTACGGTGCAACCGCATGGCCCCTACCAGCTGGGAGGCTGGTCCCTGGGCGGACTCGTCGCCTACGAGATGGCCCAGCGGCTGCGTGAAGCAGGCGAAGCGGTGGACCTGCTCGCGCTCATCGACACCCACGTGCCCGGCCTGACGAAGCCCTCGCAGGACGCCTCGCGCTTCGATGCCGAAACCCGCGCGCGGCTCGCCTTCGCCCACGCCACCGCGACGGCCTTCGGCCAGGACCTCTCCATCTCGGACGAAGCGCTGGCACAGGGCGGCGACGAAGCCATGTTGGCCCACCTGCTACAGGAAGGCCTCCGGGCGCGCATCCTCGACGCGCACGCGGGCCCCTCCCAGTTGCGCGTCCTCTTCAACGTCTTCCGGGCCAACCTCTTCGCCCAGGAGAAGTACGTGCCCCGGCCGTACGACGGCACCGCCCTGCTCCTGAGCGCCAGCGAGGCGTCCACGGGGCTTCCGCATCACCGTGGCTGGGAGCCCCTCGTCCGCGGTGGCCTGGAAGTGCACGCCGTCTCCGGAAGCCACCACGCCCTGATGCAGGACCCGCACCTCGGGCCTGTCGTCGAACACCTGCGCGATGCACTCACGCGGGTGTCGGGCAGCACGCCCCGACAGGCCACGGGGAGCTGACTTCGGGTTTGGAGTGAAGACAGGTGCCCCACCGTCGTGGCTCATCGCGACGGTGGGTTCGTTTCGCGCGGCGCTGCCCTTGATACATGTTTTGAGGCGTGATCCATCCCGCGTCGGCGGGAACTCGCGGTCCGCTCGAAGCACGGCGCCAGGAGCCTGCCCCCTCCTCGATCAGGGAGGAGACTCTGGGAGCAGGTCTCACTCTGGAGGACATCTGACGTCCTTCCATCCCTGGACGCAGGGAACCAGAATAATCCCGCAAATACCCGGATTCATTCGAGTGGGTTCCCAGCCCCCCTCATGACAGGGCCTCCGTAGGCGGAATAATCTTACCCACATAAATTTGACCCACCCTCGCGCTTCTCCCGGGAGAGCGGCGCAGGGCGTCAATCCGGCACCAGCAACAAGCCCGAGTTCTCACGAGCACCACCGGCCCCGTGGTGCTCGTACGCCATGGCGTCCCGAGTGTGGAGTACACGAGATGAGCCACGAGCTGTCGAAGCGGATCGCCAACCTCTCACCGGAGAAGCGCGCCGAGCTGCTCAGGAAGATGGCCGCGCAGAAGGCCGCCTCGGGCAACTCCACGCAGGGGCTCATCCCGGTTCAGGACCGCTCGCGACCGCTGCCCCTCTCCTTCGCCCAGCAGCGCCTGTGGTTCATTGATCAGCTGCAACCCGGCACCTCCCTCTTCAACGTGCCCATGGCGGTGCGTCTGGAGGGTGCGCTCGACGTGGCCGTGCTGGAGCGCGCGCTGCGCGAAGTCGTGCGCCGTCACGAAGTCCTTCGCACCACCTTCCGCGAGGACGCCTCGGGCCCCGTGCAGGTGGTGGCGCCGGAGCCGGCGCTCACCCTGGAGCGCAAGGACCTCACGGGCTCGCCTCCCGAAGAGGCCTGGCGCCTGGCGCGGGAAGCGGCGGCGCAACCCTTCAATCTCGCGACGGGGCCGCTGCTTCGGGCGCTGCTGCTGACGTCGGCGCCGGGAGAGCACCTGCTCGTCGTGGTGGTGCACCACATCGTCTCCGACGGCTGGTCCATGACGCTGCTGGTGC
>NZ_RAWE01000277.1 GCF_003611695.1 Corallococcus carmarthensis
GGGCGTGGGGCGCGACTGGCGCCACCGGCCGATGACGTCCATCAACCCGTCGAACGTGTCGCGCAGGGCCCAGGCCCGGTCCTCCGCGTCCCTCAGCCCTTCGCAGCGCAGCAGGCCGTCGCGCAGCGCGCGTTGGACGCCGGGGCAGTCGTCGCGCTCGTCGATGAGCTGTTCGGCGGTGTGCGCGTAGAGCCGGTAACACCCCTCCACGTCGCCCCGGTTGTAGGCGGGTGCGCCCACGTTGATGGCCTGGCCCAGCAGTGTGGCCACGGACTCCACGGCCGGCATCGCGCAGCCCTCCAGCAGGCCCACGGGATGCTGGGGCACCTGGCGCACGCGGGCGGCGCGCTGCCGGGGGGCATCCAGCGCGGACAGCGGGCGGGGCGGGCCGGACGTCTTGAGGAGCGGCGTGATGTAGCGCACCGGGATGACGAGCCCCAGCGCGCGGCCGTTGGCGAGCGCCGCGGTGGCCAGCCCCACCACCTGTCCGCGCGCGTCCAGGGCCGGCGAGCCCGACGCGTCCTCGGGCAGCGTGCGTGACAGCTCCAGCAGGGTGAGCCAGTCGCCCAGCACCTGCACCGCGCGGACCTCCAGGGCGCGGGTTTCGGGGGGGCGGTTCGCGTGGGCCTGGACCACGTGCAGCGCCTCGCCTTCCCGGGGCAGGGTGGCCGGGCCCAGCGGGAGGGCCGGCGCCAGGTCCGGGACGGACAGGCACAGGATGGCCAGGTCGCGCCGCTCGTCCACGGCCGCCACCTGCACCACCGGGGAGCGCAGGCCGTCCGGCAGCACGGCGGTGATGGCGCGCGCGCTGGCCACCGCGTGGAGGCTGGTGACGACGTGGCCCTCTGAGGAGATGACGAAGCCCGTGGCGGTGTGGCCGCCCAGCTCCAGCAACACCAGGGAGGCACTCGTGCGCCGCAGGGCCTCTTCGGCCCGCGCACGGCGTGCCTGGTCGTCGTCGGACATGGCCACCCCCGTTCGTGGTGCTCCGGCCGGCATTCCCGTCGCGATACGCCCGGTGGGGCCAGCCGCACCGCGTTGTATCAGCCCGCCCGCTCTCCACCCAACCCACCCGGGCGGGACGATGTTGGCCGTCATGTTGTGATTGGCGCGCGAGTGTCCGGTCGTTAAACCTCCGGCCGGCATGCACAAGACCCACCTCGTTGGCGCTCGCACCCACAACCTCAAGGATTTGTCCGTCGATCTCTCCGAGGGAGAGTTCGTCTGCGTCACCGGCGTGTCCGGAGGCGGCAAATCGAGCCTCGCGCTGGACACGCTCTACGCGGAGGGCCAGCGCCGCTTCGTGGAGAGCTTCAGCCCGTATGCCCGGCAGTTCCTAGAGCGGCTGGAGCGGCCGCCCATGGACGCGCTGGAGCCGGTGGCCGCGGGCGTGGCGGTGGACCGGCGCGCGCCGGTGAAGAGCTCGCGCTCCACGGTGGCGACGCTGGCGGACGTGGAGCCGTACCTGTCCGCGCTCTTCACCCGTGAGGCGATGCCGGTGTGTCCGGACTGTGGCCTGGAGGCAGTGCGCACCGACGCGCGCGTGGCCGCCCGGGCCGCCCTTCGCGAGCACCCGGACGCGCAGGGCGTCTTCACGTACCCCGTGCGCATCCCCGACACGTCCGCGTTCCTCGACGCGAGAGCCCGCCTGCTGAAGGACGGCTACCACCGGCTGATGGTGGGGGGCGAGGTGAAGGAGCTGGAGACGCTCAAGCCGGGCGAGGCCACCGACCCCGCGGGCGTGGCGCAGGTGGTGGTGGACCGGGTGAAGCTGACGGACGCGAACCTGTCCCGCGTCACCCAGGCGCTGGAGGATGCGTGGGCGCGCGCGGACGGAGAAGCGCTGCTCTTTCTTCCGGAGACCGCGCCGAAGCGGCTGCGCCGGGGCCTGGTGTGCCCCAAGTGCGCGCGTGAGTTCGAGCCCGCGCGGCCGGGCCTCTTCAGCTACCAGAGCCCGGTGGGCGCGTGCGCGCCGTGCCGTGGCTTCGGGCGGACCATCGGCATCGACTGGGGGAAGGTGATCCCCAACCCGGCGCTGAGCCTGGCGCAGGGGGCCATCCGCCCCTGGTCCGGACAGTCCACCACCTGGGAGCGGGAGATGCTCCAGCGCTACTGCAAGCAGCAGGGCATCCCCTTCGAAAAGCCGTGGGAGAAGCTCACCGCCGCGCAGCGCGAGTCGGTGCTCCAGGGCGAGGGTGACTACGACGGTGGCCGCGCCTACCCGGGCGTGCGCGCGTGGTTCCGGTGGCAGGAGGGGCGCACGTACAAGATGCACGTGCGCGTGCTGCTGGCGCGCTATCGCGCGTACACACTCTGCGAGAGCTGTCACGGCGCGCGGCTCAACGAGCAGGCCCGTGCGTGGCGCGTGGGCGGTCTGGACCTGCCGGGCTGGCACGGGCTGGAGCTGACGGACGCGCTGACGCGGCTGGATGCGCTGAAGACGCTCACGGGGCAGGGCGACCTGGCGCGGCGCGAGCTGTCCGCGCGCCTGCGGTATTTGCAGCGCGTGGGCCTGGGCTACCTCACGCTGGACCGGCCCGCGCGCACGCTGTCGGGCGGCGAGGCGCAGCGCGTGTCGCTGACCGCGGCGCTGGGCACGTCGCTGACGGGCGCGCTCTTCGTGCTGGACGAGCCCACCGTGGGCCTGCACCCGGGGGACGTGCCGCCGCTCACGGAGGCCATCGCGGAGCTGGCGGACCGGGGCAACATCGCGCTGGTCATCGAACATGATCCGCTGGTCATCCGCTCCGCGCATCGCGTGCTGGAGCTGGGACCGGGCGCGGGACGCCAGGGCGGAACGCTGTGCTTCGACGGCACCCCGGAGGCGCTGGCGAAGCGGCAGGACCTGCCCACCGGCCGCATGCTGTCCGGCGGCACGGAGGCGCCGCGCACGCCGCGCACCCGGACGGGGGAGCTCGTCATCCGCGAGGCGCGCGAGCACAACCTGAAGGACGTGTCCGTGCGCGTACCGCTGGGCGTGCTGTGCGCCATCACCGGCCCCAGCGGCTCCGGCAAGAGCACGCTGATGGATGAAGTGCTCTACCGGCACCTGGCGCGCGGGCTGGGCGTGAAGGACGTGGAGGCCCCCGGCGACGTGGCGGCGGTGGAGGGCGGGGCGCAGGTGGAGGCCATCACCTTCGTGGACCAGTCTCCGCTGGGGCGCACGTCGCGCGGCAACGCGGCCACCTACACCAAGGCGTGGGACCGGCTGCGTGAACGCTTCGCTTCGGAGCCGGACGCGGAGGTGCGGGGCCTGACGTCCGCGCACTTCTCCTTCAACGTGGACAAGGGCCGCTGCGAGGCCTGCGCGGGTGAAGGCTACGAGACGGTGGAGATGCAGTTCCTCGCGGACGTGGCCCTGTTGTGCGCGGTGTGCCGGGGCCGGCGCTTCAAGGAGGAGGTGCTCGCCGTCCGCCACCAGGGCTTCAGCGTGGCGCAGGTGCTGGAGATGACGCTGGATGAGGTGCTCCAGCACTTCGGTGACGACTCGGCGCTGAAGCGCACGCTGGGACCTGCGCAGCGGCTGGGCCTGGGCTACCTGCCGCTGGGCCAGCCCCTGTCCACGCTGTCCGGTGGTGAAGCGCAGCGGCTGAAGCTGGCGCGCGCGCTGGCCAGCGACGCGAAGGGCACGCTGTTCCTCATCGATGAGCCGAGCGCCGGCCTCCACGCGGAGGACGTGCGGCACGTGATGTCGTCACTGCACGCGCTGGTGGACCGGGGCGCGAGCGTGCTCGTGGTGGACCACGACGTGTCGGTGATGAAGGGCTCGGATTGGATCATCGACCTGGGCCCCAAGGGCGGCCGCGATGGTGGCCGGCTGGTGGCGGAGGGCACGCCCGCGGATGTGGCGAAGATGCAGGGCAGCGCCA
Organism: Corallococcus carmarthensis; assembly: GCF_003611695.1. Taxonomy (GTDB): domain Bacteria; phylum Myxococcota; class Myxococcia; order Myxococcales; family Myxococcaceae; genus Corallococcus; species Corallococcus carmarthensis. The sequence goes on from NZ_RAWE01000277.1 coordinate 3,870, forward strand.
CCGCCGCCGCGCTCCGGGGCGAGGGCAAGCCGCTGGCGAAGGCGGTGAAGCTGCGCCGTCCGGGGAAGGAGGCTCCGCCCGCCATCGAGGTGGAGCACGCGCGCGAGCACAACCTCAAGGACGTGTCCTGCCGGATCCCCCTGGGGAAGATGACGGTGGTGACGGGGCCCAGTGGCTCCGGCAAGAGCTCGCTGGTGTTCGACGTCGTCTTCGCGGAAGGCCAGCGCCGCTTCCTGGAGACGCTGACGCCGTACGCCCGGCAGTTCCTGCCCACGCTGCCGCGCCCGGATGTGGAGCGCATCAGCAGCATCCCGCCCACCGTGGCGCTGGAGCAGCGCACGTCGCGCGCGGGCGCCACCAGCACCGTGGCCACCGTCACCGAGGTGGCCCACTACCTGCGCCTGATGTACGCGAAGATTGGCGAGCCGCACTGCCCGCACGACGACACGCCCATCGGCGCCACCACGCCCGCGGCGCTCTACGCGCAGGTGCTGGCGACGAAGGGCGATGGGCAGGTGCTTGCGCCCGCGGTGCGCGCACGCAAGGGCACGTACCTGGACGTCTTCACCGCGGCGGCGCGCGCGGGCATCACCCAGGCCATCGTCGACGGAGAGCTGGCGTCCACGGACGACCCGCCGCGCCTGGCGAAGACGAAGGAACACGACATCGACCTCGTGATGTACGAGGGCAAGCTCGCGAAGCTGCCGCGCGAGGTGTTCGAGTCCTCGCTCAACTGGGGCAAGGGCGCGGTGAAGCTGCGCACGGGCAAGGCGGAGACGCTCCTGTCCAGCGAGCGCACCTGCCCGAAGTGCGGCACCGCCGTGCCTGAGTTGGATCCGCGCTGGTTCTCCTTCAACACGAAGCAGGGCCGCTGCGAGTCGTGCGAGGGCACCGGCGTGCAGGGCGGCGCCGCCGCGATGGCCGAGGGCGAGACGGCCCCGTGCCGCACGTGCGGTGGCACCCGCCTGTCCCCGGTGCCGCGCGCGGTGCGGTTGGAAGGGGCGCGCTACCACGAGGTGGTGCAGGCGTCGGTGACGGCCACGCTCGCGCGGGTGCGCACCTGGAAGCTCAAGGGCGACCGGGCGCTGCTGGGAGAGACGGCGCGGCAGGAGATGCTGCGGCGCCTGGAGTTCCTGGACCGCGTGGGCCTGGGCTACCTGTCCCTGGACCGCAACGCCGCCACGCTGTCCGGCGGTGAGATGCAGCGGCTGCGGCTGTCCGCGCAGCTGGGCGCGGGCCTCACCGGCGCGATGTACGTGCTGGACGAGCCCACCATTGGCCTGCATCCGCGCGACACGCACCGGCTGCTCGACAACCTGCGCGCGCTGGTGGAGACGGGCTCCACGGTGCTGGTGGTGGAGCATGACTCGGACACCATCCGCGCCGCGGACCACCTGCTGGACCTGGGGCCCACGGGCGGCCGGGGCGGCGGGCACATCCTGGCGGAGGGCACGCCGGACGTGGTGCTGGAGTCGGATTCGCCCACCGCGCTGGCGCTTCGGGCCGCGCAGGTGCGGCCCCCGTCCGGCCGGGGCGAGCCGAAGGCCTGGGTGGAGCTGAACGGGGCGCGCGCGAACAACCTCCAGCGCGTGGACCTCAAGCTGCCGGTGGGACGGCTCAACGTCGTCTCCGGCGTGTCGGGCTCCGGCAAGAGCACGCTCATCCGTCAGGTGCTGTTCCCGGCGCTGCGCGACAAGCTGGGGCTCGTCACCTCGAAGCCTGGCGCGTTCGATTCCCTCAAGGGCACGGAGTCCATCAAGCGCGTGCTGTCGGTGGATCAGTCACCCATCGGCCGTACACCGCGCTCGGTGCCGGCGACGTTCCTGGGCATCTGGGATGAACTGCGCCGCGTGTTCGCGGCGACTCCGGAGGCGAAGATCCGCGGCTTCGGGCCCGCGCGCTTCTCCTTCAACACGGCGGCCGGTGGCCGCTGCAAGGTGTGCGAAGGGCAGGGCGCCATCTCCCACGAGATGTCCTTCCTGCCGGACGTCGTCACGCCGTGCGAGGCCTGCAACGGGGCGCGCTTCGACGCCGCCACGCTGGAGGTGCGCTACCACGGGCTCACCGTGGGCGACGTGCTGCGCCTGTCCGCGGACGAGGCGAAGGACGTGTTCCGCGCGCTGCCCAAGGTCGCCGCGCCGCTGGAGTGCCTGGCGGACCTGGGCGTGGGCTACCTGCAACTGGGGCAGGGCTCCAACACGCTGTCCGGCGGCGAGGCACAGCGGCTCAAGCTGGCCGCGGAGCTGACGGCCACCTCCCGCCACGAGCCCACGCTGTACGTGCTGGACGAGCCCACCACCGGACTGCACCTGGGCGACGTGGAGAAGCTCATCACGTTCCTGGGCCGGCTGGTGGACCGGGGCGACACGCTGGTCGTGATTGAGCACCACCCGTCGGTCATCGCCGCGGGAGACCACGTCGTGGAGCTGGGGCCGGAGGGTGGCGAGGGCGGAGGCCGCATCGTGGGCGAAGGCACGCCGCGCGAGGTGGCGAAGCTCAAGACGCCCACGGGCCGGGTGCTCAAGTCGGTTTTTTCCACTGAAGAACCCAAGACGCGCGTCGCCGCGCGGGGACGGTGAAACGATGAACGCCTTGCGGCATCCTGCGCGCGCCATGCGAACCCCACTGCTGTTCACCGTCGCGACGGTGCTCTCCCTCTCCACGGCGGCTTCCGCCGAGGACAAGACCGAGAAGAAAACCATGTCCTTCCACCAGCTCTCCGCCAACCGGCTCGACGGCAAGCCCGAGAAGCTGTCGGACTTCCAGGGCAAGGTCGCCCTCGTCGTGAACACCGCGTCCGAGTGCGGCTACACGCCGCAGTACAAGGGCCTGGAGGCGCTCTTCCAGGGCTACAAGGACAAGGGCGTGGTGGTCCTGGGCTTCCCGTCCAACGACTTCGGCGGACAGGAGCCAGGCACCTCCGAGCAGATCGCGAAGTTCTGCGAGCTGCGCTTCAAGGTCTCCTTCCCCATGTTCGAGAAGGTGAAGACGAAGGGCGAGGGCCAGTCCCCCGTCTACGCGTTCCTGGCGAAGGACCACGGCGAGCCCAAGTGGAACTTCCACAAGTACGTGGTGGGCAAGGACGGCCAGGTGAAGGCCGCCTTCCCCAGCAGCATCACGCCTGACAGCCCGGAGCTGAAGGCCGCCATCGACAAGGCGCTCGCGGAGAAGTGACGGGCGCTCCCCGGTGACGGATCCGGTCCTCGCGGGCTGGATCCGCGCCGGGCGTCGGACGTCCGACGTTGGCTCCGCCCCGGGGGACTGCTCGGCGGTGGGGCAGGGCGTGCGCAGCTTGGGTCCCGGCCCATGGCTCCGGTTCTCCCTTCCTCGCGCGTCGTGACCGTGGTGCTGCTCGCGGCGCTGTGTGGCGGGTGCGCGTCGCTGGAGCCGCAGCGCTCGGAGCTGGCCACGCGCGTGGGGCATTCCGACCTGTCCGTGGCGGCGCTTCGCATCCAGGTGCGAGACCTGGCGCGGCGGTTCTCCGGCCTGCTGGAGGCCATGGCGGACGACCTGGCCGCGCGCTCCGGCTCGCCCCAGGTGGCCGGGGCCATGCTGCGCTTCAAGGCCAACGCGGTGCCCGCCGTGCAGAGCTCGCTCTTCCAACCGGACCCCGTGGCCGCCCTCATCGACACCTGGGCGCTGCTGGTCCAGATGCAGGACGCGCTGCCCCGCTTCGCCGAGGGCATTCCGCCGGAACTGCTGTCCCAGGCCAACGCCACGCTGGTGGACCTGGAGTCCCAGGTGGAGGTCCTGTGGCGTGAGGTCATCGGCGGCGAGGACGTGTCCTCGGCGCGCGACCGGGTGCACGCGTGGGCCGCGGAGCACCCGCTGACCGGACCGCTCGTCACCCGCGAGTCCACCGCGGCCCTGCTGGCTTCCCTCACCGAGACGTCCGGAGGAGGCCTGCGCTCCGCGGCCGCCGGCCTGGTCGAGGACACGCGCGACCTCACCGCGCGCGTGGACCTCTACGCAACCAGCCTGCCCCGGCAGGCGCGCTGGCAGGCGGAGCTGGTCGCGACCGACGCGATGCGCGCCCCCACCGTGCAGGCCGCGATGGCGGAGTTGGGGCGCACGGTGGACCTGCTGGACCGCGTGGGCGCGGTGGCCGCCAACACCCCCGCGCTCATCGAACGCGAACGCCGCGCGGTGCTGGACGCGGTGCATGGCGAACGCCTGGGCCTCCAGGAGTTCGTCACCGGCGAGCGGCAGGCGGTGCTCGCGGACGTGGGGCGCGAGCGGCAGGCGGTGGTGGACGCGCTGCACGCCGAGCGCGTGGCCACGCTCCAACAGCTGGACGGACTGGCGCGCGGTTGGGTGGACCACGCGTTCGACCGGTTGGGCCCGCTGGTGGACCGCGTGTTCCTCTGGCTCGCGCTGCTGTTGGTGCTGCTGGGCGTGGGCGGCGTACTGGGCGGCCTGCTGCTGACGCGGGCGTGGCGGCGCGCTCCCTGACGACCGCGCGAGGCTACTTCTGCTTCTCCGGCTTCGGCGGGAACTGCTCCAGCATCTTCTTCACGCCTTCGTCGGTCTTGTCGCGTTTGCCCTGGATGCTCGGGCTGGTACCCAGGTCGGTCTTGGCGGTGCCTCGCCAGACGAGCACCTTCGCCTTCGCATCCACGACGTCGAGGATGAGCGTCCCCACGTCGTACTGGCGCACGTAGGACCCCGACGGCCCGTAGTACGAACCCCAGAATGGATCCCACGGGTAGCCCCAGTAGTTGTCCGCCGTGTCCGCGGACAGCTGCTGGGTGATGGCGCCCTGCCAGCCGACCAGGAAGTCCGGGTTTTCGCTTGCGTCCACCTTCTGGTAGCCGCGCGCCTGGAGGTTGCTGTCCACCGCGCTCTTCACCTCCGCGTCGGTGATGTCGTTGTTCACGCGCGTGTCCTGGCTCTTCTGGGGCTGCGACATCCAGGCATACGTGTGGAACGCGTCGATCCTCTGCACCGCGGCGGGATCGTAGTTGGTGCCGACATCCACACCGGCACAGGACGCGAGCCCCAGGCCTACGAGTACGGGCAGGACACGAAACAGCAGACGCATGGCGGACTCCAGGAGGACGGGCGCATCCCTTGGGGGCGGGACACGGTCAACGCCATGACGTTGGGGACGTCCCGGGGGATGGCCCACCGCCGTCCGCCCGTTCGCCTCCGACTTCCGGCAGGGGCGTCCTCAGTCGCCGTGCGGTTCCCTGGCGCCCTTCATCTTCATTCCCTTCATGCCCTCGGAGCGGGCCATGACCACGGCCAGCTTCGCGCGCTTCTGCGGGGGCAGGTCCTTGGCGAGCGCCTGGTACAGCTCCCGGTCCAGCGCGGCGATCTGCGCCCGGGCGTCGAAGACCTTCTGTGCCGCCGTGTCCACCTGTGACAGGGCCGCGCTGTCGCCTTGCGACGCCTGGTGGAGGATGCGCGCCGAGTCCCGCACCTGCTCGCGCAGCGGGCGGCGCCGGTCCTCGAAGCGGCGCAGCGTCTCATCCATCTTCAGGGCCTGCGCGCTGTCCAGCTCCAGCGAGTCCGCCAGCTCCAGCACCTGCCGCAGCCGCTGCCGCTGTTCGGCGCGGGCCATGCGGTCGGGGTCGCGCGCTCCCGGGTTCTTCGGCATGGGCTGCGCCAGCGCCATCACCGGCAGCGCGAACGCGAGCGCCCAGGTCATCCGCTTCATCGTCTTCACAGTGTCTCTCCCAGGTCGAAGTCCCCATCCAGGCCGGCGTCGTCGCCGTCCCACGTCAGGTCCTCGTCCACGCTGTACCCCGCGCCATCGTCCTCCAGCGGATCCAACCCGGCCCACGCCTCGAAGGCGGCCAGCGTCTCCGCGTCCACGTCGTCGCGGGCGCTCGCGGACGGCACGCTGGCCGGCGCCGCCACCGGGTGGGGCGCCTTGAGCCGCTCCAGCGCGGACGGCCCCAGCATCAGCGCCACCACCGCCGCCACTGCCGCGAGCGACCCCAGCGCCCGGCGGCCCATGCCCTGGCGCGTCTGTTCGCGGCGCCACGCGGCCAGGGTCCTCGCGCCCAGGCCGTCCTGCGCGCGCACCTCCACGGGCGTCTGGGGCGGCAGGGCCACCAGGCCCAGCACCTCGCGCGCGGAGGCCACCTCCGCCTGGCAGGCCGCGCAGGTCTCCAGGTGGGCCTGGAAGCGCGTGGCCTCCTCGCCCTCCAGCGCCTCCGCGGCGTGGAGGCTCGCCTGCTCCTCGTATTCCACGCACGCACCCATCACTGCGTCTCCCCGGCCACGTCGGCCTTCAAGCGTTTCACCGCGTGGTGGAACTGCACCTTCGCGTTGTTCTCCGTGATGCCCAGCGTCTCCGCGATGTCCTTGAACGGCAGTCCGCCGTCCACCCGCAGCGTCAGCACCTCGCGCTGACGGCGGGGCAGGGCCAGCACGGCCTGACGCACCCGCTGGCCCTGCTGGGTGCGCTCCAGTGACGCCTCCGCGCTCTCGCCCGGATCCGCCGCCAGGTCATCCACCTTCGACTCCACCAGCACCGGCCGCCACCGCAGCCCCTGCCGCGCGTGGTTCTTCGCCAGGTTGAGCGCCACCCGCACCAGCCACGAACGGAAGGGCGTGGGCGTGGTGGGCGTGAAGCGCGCGAACACCCGTCGCGACGCCTCCAGGGCCCGGAGGAACGCCTGCTGCGTCAGGTCCGCCGCGTCCTCCGCGCTCACGGTGTAGCGGCGCATCAGTGAGAAGACGAGGCCCCGGTGCCGTTCGAAGAGCTGGCCGAACGCCTTCGCGTCCCCCGCGAGGAAGGCCCCGCACAGGGCCTCATCCGAGAGAGCGCTCACGGCCTCACCGGGCCGCACCAGTCCTAGGACCCGTCCGCTCACAGGGGCTCCAACCCTCCAGGGGGCGAAAGGTTATTTTCCGGCCCGCATTTCGCCTCCAGGGACGTGCGGAGGACGTCCGGTACCGGGCAGGCGGGCGGGCGGAGCAGGTCAGGCGGAGGCGGTGTCGCTGCCCGGGGTGGGGTGGGCCTGGAGGTACTTCAGCACGTCGTCCAGGTGGCGGTAGACGCGCACCTCGTGGTGGATGACGTGTTCGACGGTGCCGTCCGCGCCGATGATGAAGGTGACGCGCCGGTCGATGTTGAGGACCGGCCACAGGACGCCCCAGGCGCGGCTGATCCGCCGCTCGTCGTCTCCCAGGAGGGCGAAGTGGATGCCCTCCTGCTCGGCGAAGTCGCACTGCGTGGTGAGCGTGTCCACGGAGACGCCGACCAGCTCCGCGCCCAGCTCGCGGATCCGCTCGTGGTTGTCCCGGAACGCCCGGTTCTCGATGGTGCAGCCCACGGTGAAGGCGCGGGGGAAGAAGAAGAGCACGACGCGCCGGCCTCGCAGCTCCGACAATCGCACGGTCTGCCCATGGCAGTCGGTCGCGGCGAAGTCAGGTGCGAGGTCTCCGACGGCAATCATTCGATGCGCGCTCCATCCCGACTGCGGGGCTGTCCCTCCCCTACCACGTTTTCCCCGCCATCCCATGCCGCGCCGCGCCGGGTGACCGCTCCCTGGGGAATCTGGCTAAGGTGCCGCTCGTGCCGCCTGCCTCGACGGACCTCGTCCCCCCCGCTTTCCTCGATGCCCTGTCCCGGGGCCTGGGCGTGACCCGGGTCGCCCGCGTCACCGGCCTGGACCGCACCGGCGTGGAGGTTGCCTGCGCGGTGCGTCCGGGTGGACACGTGCTCCAGGTGTGTAACGGCAAGGGGCTCACCTTCGAGGCCGCGGCCCGGGGCGCGCTCTTCGAGACGGCGGAGCTGTGGGCGGCGGAGACGGTGCGGCCGGAGCGGTTGCGCTGGGGCTCCCAGGCGGAGCTGGAGCGGGCCGGCGACACGGTCTGGGGCGTGGAGTCGCTGGGGTC
>NZ_RAWE01000278.1 GCF_003611695.1 Corallococcus carmarthensis
CAACATCCCCGCCCCGTTCGAGCAGTCCACCCCCGCGGGCGTACCGGCGGGTTCGATGGAGCTCAGCGGAATGTTCACGGTCTCGAAGCGCTCCGTGCCGTGCAGCCGCGAGCCCTGCGCGCTGTTCACCGGCGGCGGATCCGCCTCCGCACCCAGTGCCGCCAGCATCCCCATCACCAGACCCCACCGCGTCCACGTCCTGCCGGTCACCTTCATGTGTCCGTCTCTCCCTCAAGCCTTCGAATCCGTGGGGCGCACCCTCGCGTCCCCTCTGCCCAAGGAACGGGCGGCGAGGCTGATATTGACAACGCATGTCTGATTTGTGCCAGGCGTGCAAACCTTGCCGTGAATGCAAGCGCTGCACGGCGGCGCATGCGAGGAGGCTGTGCAAACCTTGCATGCTCCGGGCGCGGCGCGATGCGGCGGGCGATCCAGCTTCCTTGCCCCGGCGGCATCGCCCAAGATGGATTTCCTCCGCATTTCCCCCGCATTTTCCGCAAGAGGAGGGGAGCATGTCCTTCAACCGCCGTGGCCTCGTGGCCGCGCTCGCGCTGTTCTCCCTGGCCGGTCCCGCGCTCGCGCAGGCCCCCGCCGCGCCGCCCAAGCCCCCAGCGGATCCGGACGCCGAACGCGCCGCGTACATCCGGTCGCACTACACGAAGTACGAGGTGCGCATCCCCATGCGCGACGGCGTGAAGCTCTTCACGGCGTTCTACGTCCCCAACGACGCGAGCCCCCAGAAGCGCTACCCCGTGCTGCTCCTGCGCACGCCGTACTCGGTGAATCCGTATGGCGCCGGCCGCTATCCGCGCAGTCTGGGCGCCCCCGCCTTCGAGAAGGACGGCTTCATCTTCGCCTTCCAGGACGTGCGCGGCCGCTACCTGTCCGAGGGCGAGTTCATGAACGTGCGCCCCCACCTCGACGCCAAGCGCGGCAAGGAGGTGGACGAGAGCAGCGACACGTACGACACCATCGACTGGCTGATGAAGCGCGTGCCGAACAACAACGGCAAGGTGGGCATGTGGGGCGTGTCCTATCCGGGCTTCTACACGGCCGCGGGCGCCATCGATTCGCACCCCGCGCTCAAGGCCGTGTCGCCGCAGGCGCCCATTGGCGACTGGTTCTGGGACGACATGCACCGGCATGGCGCCCTCAACCTGCAGCTGGCCTTCAGCTTCTTCTCCGTCTTCGGCAAGCCGCGCCCCGCGCCCACCGATGACGTGGAGTGGAAGCCCTTCGAGTTCGGCACCCCGGACGCCTACCAGTTCTTCCTGGACCTGGGCCCGGTGGCCAACGCGGACGCGAAGCACTTCCACGGCGACGTCGCCTTCTGGAAGGACATCGTCGCGCACCCCAACTACGACGCCTTCTGGCAGTCGCGGAACCTGCTGCCGCACCTGAAGAACATCAAGGCGGCGGTGATGGTGGTGGGCGGCTGGTACGACACGGAGGACCTCTACGGGCCGCTGCGCACCTACGCGGCCATCGAGAAGCAGAACCCCGGCATCGCCAACACGCTGGTGATGGGCCCCTGGCCCCACGGCGGCTGGATGCGCTCGGACGGCACGTCGCTGGGGGACGCGGAGTTCGGCTTCCCCACCAGCGCCACGTACCAGGACCTGGTGCTGGCCTTCTTCAAGCAGCACCTGAAGGGAGGCCCGGACGCGGCCGTGCCGGAGGCGCTCGTCTTCGAGGGCGGCGCCAACCGCTGGCGCCAACTGGACGCGTGGCCGCCCAAGGGCACGAAGGAGGCGCGCCTGTACTTCCAGCCGCAGGGCACGCTGACGTTCCAGGCGCCCAAGGCGGCGGCGCCGTCGTTCGACGAATACGTGAGCGACCCGGCGAAGCCCGTGCCGTACACGCAGGACCTGAGCCCCGGCTGGTCCAAGACGTACATGACGGAGGATCAGCGCTTCGCCTCGCGCCGGCCGGACGTGCTCACCTACCAGACGGAGCCGCTGGAGAAGGACCTCACGCTCGCGGGCCCGCTGGAGGCGGAGCTGTGGGTTTCCACCACCGGCAGCGACGCGGACTGGGTGGTGAAGCTGGTGGACGTGAACCCGGGGAAGATGCCCGGCTGGACGAAGGAGCAGGATCAGTCCGGTGAGCGCAACCGGGGCGCGCAGCAGACGCTGGTGCGCGGCGAGCCGTTCCGCGGCCGCTTCCGCGACAGCTATTCGCAGCCCAAGCCCTTCACGCCCAACGAGGTGGCGAAGGTGCGCTTCGTCATCAACGACGTGTTCCACACCTTCCAGCGCGGCCACCGGCTGATGGTGCAGGTGCAGTCCAGCTGGTTCCCGTTCATCGACCGCAACCCGCAGACCTTCGTGCCCAGCATCTACGAGGCGAAGCCGGCGGACTTCGTGCGCGCGATGCACCGGCTGCACCACTCGGCGGCTCAGCCGAGTGCGCTGAAGGTGAACGTCCTGCCCGCATTGGACGAGTAGTTCCCCGTCCCCCCGCGCGCGGTCTGCTAGGCTCCGCGCCCGCCAACACGCGGGCGGCCGCTGCCAGGCCGCGCGCCATGACACGCCATGACGGGAGGGACATGACCGGTCACGACCGGCCCGACGCCGGGCGGGTGCTGCTCGACGGAAGCCTGGGGGAGGGGGGCGGCCACGTCCTCCGCTCGGCGCTGTCCCTGTCGCTCATCACCGGCCGTCCCTTCCAGCTCACCGGGCTGCGCGAGCACCGCGAGCCTCCGGGCCTGCGTCCCCAGCACCTGGCCTACGTGCGCGGCGCGGAGGCGCTGTGTGGTGGCACCAGCGAGGGCGCCATCGTGGGCGCCACCGAGCTGCGCTTCACCCCCGGCCCGGTGCGCGCGGGGGACTACCTGCTGGAGGCCGGCGCGTCCGGCAGCACGCCCCGGCTCTTCCAGTGTCTGGTGTATCCGCTGGCGCTCGCGGGCGGCGGACGGCTCACGCTGCGTGGCGGCACGCACGTGCGAGGCGGGCCCAGCTTCCACGCGCTCGTCGGCGCATGGCTGCCGGTGGCCCGCGCGTACGGGGTGCCCGTGCAGTTGTCGCTCACCCACGCGGGCTTCCACCCGGAGGGCGCGGGCGAGTTCACCGCGGAGGTGGGCGCCCCCGCTGAACCGCCCGTGCGCGTGGACCTGCCCGCGCGCGGCGTGCTGCGCGAGGTGCGGGTGATGTCCTTCGTGGCCGGACTGCCCTTCGCGGTGGCGGAGCGTCAGTCCCGCGCCGCGGTGGCCGCGCTGCGCGAGCGGGGCATCCTGGCGGAAGCGGACAACCGGCCGCTGGCGGTGACGCGCTCGCAGGGGTCCGCGACGTTCGTGCTGGCGCAGTTCGAGCACACCGTGGCGGGCTTCACGTCCCTGGGCGAACGCGGCCTGGACGCCGAAGGGGTGGGGCGCGAGGCGGCGGAGGCGCTGACCCGCTTCATGGAGACAGGCGGCGCGTTGGACGAACACCTGGCGGAGCAGCTGCTCCTGCCGGCGGCGCTCCTGGCGTCAGGGAGGCTGGGGGCGGTGACGCCGGGCACCACGCGCTTCACCGCCGCTCGCGTCACCGGCGAGCTGACGGTCCAGGCGGAGGTGCTGCGGCGCTTCCTGCCGGTGCACATCCAGGTGGAGCCGGGCGGAAGCGTGGAGGTCCGTCCGGCGTGAGTCGGGCGGGGCTTTAGGCCTCGTCCTCGGTCGCGTTGCCGCGGGCGCCGAAGGTGTTGGTGTCGGACATGTCCCGCACGGTGCCGCGGTAGGCGCGGATGGCGAAGGGCGTGGCGACGAGGAAGACGATTCCCACGAGGCCGATGGCCATCCAGGGAATGGGCGTCTCCTTGATCTGCACGTCCTTGCCGTAGCCGTTGAGGTTGTTGCCCATGGCACGCGCCTTGGCGGCGTCCTTCTCTGCCTGGGTCAACTCCTTGCGGTTCTGGAACTCCTGGGGCTGCCGGCGCTGGGGCTGCGCCAGGACAGCGCCGCCCCAGACGAGGGCGAGGACGAGAACAAGCCGGGGGAGGGAGGGGGAGGGCATGGGCCTTGAGCCTAACAGAGCCTCCCGGCGCGGGTGAACAGGGGTTGCTTCGCCCGGCGCGGGGCGTTAGGCGCGCGGGATGCTCCGCCTTCCCTTCCTCCTCCTGGCGAACCTCCTTTTGGGGCTGCGGCTGCTCCTGGGCCTGCCCTTTCGTCTGATGGCGGCGCGCAAGCGACCCACGTGGATCCGCTTCCGGCTCGCGGGGAACCTCCCGTACCGCCCGCGCCCCATGCCGCGCTTCCGCCTGGGCGGTAGCCCGGTGGAGCCCGCGACGGTGACGTCCCTGGAGATGCTGGGCCGGGCGCTCAAGGTGCTGGCCGCGGATCCGAAGGTGGAGGGCATCCTCCTGGAGATTGAAGGCCTGGGCATCCCGGACGCCCGGCGGGAGGCCCTGAGGGCCCTGCTGTCCGACTTCCAGGCCGCCGGCAAGCGGGTGGTGTCCTGGGCGGTGATGGTGGACACGGACGCCTACCCCGTGCTGGGCGCGGCGGACGAGGTGCTGCTCGCCCCCATGGGCAGGGTGGAGCTGGTGGGCTACGCCGCCGAGGCCACGGTGCTGGGCGAGGCCTTCGGCCGGGTGGGCATCCACGCGCACTTCGCGCGGCGCGGCGACTACAAGACGGCGCCGGAGCTCTTCACGGACGGCAAGGTGTCCGACATCCAGCGCCAGACGCTGGAGTCCTTCCTGGACGAGCGCTACGGCGTCCTGGTGGCGGCCATCTCCAGCGACCGGAGCAAGACGCCGGAGGAGGCGCGGGCGATCATCGACTCGGGGCCCTACAGCGCGAAGCGGGCGCTGGAGGCGGGATTGGTGGACGGGCTGGTCCACGAGGCGGACCTGGGCGCGCACCTGGGCCTGGAGGCGAAGAAGGACGAGGAGCCGCCAGTGCCCACGTACGACGCGTACCTGGAGACGCTCGCGTTCCCGCCGGTGAAGTGGCGCCGGCTGCGCCGCAAGCCCCGGCTGGCGGTGGTGGACGTGGCGGGCATCATCATCCCGGGCAGCGGCGGCGCGGGCCGGTTCGCGGCGGCGGACTCGGTGGTGAAGGCGCTGCGGCAGGCGGGGCGCGACCGGCGCGCGAAGGCGATCGTGCTGGCGGTGGGCAGCCCCGGCGGATCAGCGCTCGCGTCGGAGCAGATATTGGAAGCGGTGAAGCGCGTGGCGAAGCAGAAGCCCGTCATCGCTTACGTGGATCAGGTCTGCGCGAGCGGCGGCTACATGGCGGCCATCGGCGCGAAGGAGATCTGGTCCGCGCCCCATGCCGTCGTGGGCTCCATCGGCATCTTCGTGGGCAAGTTCGAATACGGCGAGCTGCTGGAGAAGCTGGGCATCCACCGCACCACGCTGGCGCGGGGCGAGAACGCGGCCTTCTTCTCCTCGTCGCGGGGCTTCACGCCGCACGAGCGCGCCGCGCTGGAGCGCGAGGTGGAGGAGGGCTACCAGGCCTTCCTGGAGCTGGTAGCCCAGGCGCGAGGCCGGACGAAGGAGGAGATCCACCAGCGCGCGGAAGGGCGCGTCTACTCAGGGCTGCGCGCGAAGGAGGCGGGGCTGGTGGACCGCATCGGCGGCTTCGAGGAGGTCTGCCGCCACGCATTGGAAGAGGCGCGCGTCCCGTCGGACGACTTCGAGCTGGTGCGCTACGGCGGTTCCCGCGCGAAGCTGTCGCTGCTCAAGCTGCTGATGGGCGCGGCGCACCCGGCCACGTATGCCTTCTGCACCGCGGCATGGAGCCTTCAGGGCTTCGGGACGTCCCGCCGCATCGACTAGCATGCGCGGCATGGTCCGCTCCTGCCCGGTCTGCCCCAACCAGACGTTGAACGTCGTCCAGGCCTCCGACGTGGAGGTGGACGTCTGTCCGCGCTGCAACGGTCTGTACTTCGACCGGGGAGAGCTGGAGCGCTTTCCGGACCGGCCGTCGCTCAAGCCGCTCTTGAACGCGGCGAGGCAGGCCGCGTCGCGGTGCCGGAAGGGGGGGCACCTGATTCCGCGGGCCATGGCCGTCTGTGCCACCTGCGACGGTGAGCCCGTGGGCTGTCCCGGCTGCGGCGCGCGGCTGGCGCTGGTCAACGCGCGCGTGTGCAACGTGGACCTGTGCACGCACTGCGGCGGCACCTGGCTGGACTCGGGCAAGTTCGAGGCCCTGGAGAACGCCACCGTGACGCCCCCCAAGGCCGCCCCCGTGTCGTCCAAGGGCTGGGAGGTCGCCCTGGCGACGGATGGGGGCGCGGATCCGTGGAAGGGCCCGGGCGCCACGGCCCCGCTGCCGCCGTCGGATTCGCCCACGGGCGGCCTGGGTGTGCGCTCCCCGCTGGCCTGCGTCCACTGCGGCATCCAGATCTCCGTGCCCCACGCCTGGGCGCTCGACGGCGACCTCTACTGCCGGGAGCACCGTCCGAAGGGCGCCGTGTCGGGCGACAGCCTGCCCAAGAGCCGCGACGCGAGCACCATGCCGTCCATGGACATGTCGGATGATTTCGATCTGGCGGACGTGGTGATCTGGCTGTTTCGCCTGCTGCGCCGCTGACCTTTCGGGCGCCGCCCGCCTGCCGGAGCACGCCCGGACATTGCCCGCCCCGGGGCCGGGGTCTACCCTGCCGCGCCAGTGATGACCCGCCTTGCTCCCCTGAGCCTCCTGTTGCTGGGCACCGCCTGCGCCACCGCTTCGCGCGAACCGGCCTCGGTGGCGGAGGCGTACGCCAAGGCGCTGGAGGAGAACCGGCTGTCGGACGCGTACCGCCTGACGACCGGCGGCCCGGAGGGCGAGGGTGCCTTCCTGGACGAGTACTCCGACGCGGCCGCCCGCAGGGAGCGCGCCGCCGCCGTGCGCTCGGGCACGGGCGTGCTGGAGGCCCGGGCCCCGTCCGTCACGCTGGCCCGGCAGGGCGAGGACTGGCGCGTGGTGGAGTCCCGCCCCGCGGACGTACCCCGGGCGGCGCTGAAGAAGTTCCTGGATGAGGTGGAGTCCCGCGACTGGAAGGGCGCGTGGGGCCTGCTCGCCTCGCCGCTGAGGGCCCGCTACACGCCGGAGCGCCTGCGCGAGGACTTCGAACGGGAGCCCCTGGCGAAGGAGCGCCTGCGCCGCGCCCGGCTGGCGCTCAACACCCACGTGCGCGTGGCGGCGGGCGAGGCCCTGTTCCCCCTGGGCGGTGAGCGCGCCGTGCGGCTGGTGCTGGAAGACGGCGAATACCGCGTGGCGGCCATCGAATGAGGGGTAGAAGCCGGGCGCGATCCCGGGCCGGTGGATGGCCGGGCGACCTGCGGAGATGTGCGTTAAACGACGTTGACAGCCCCCGGAGTGCTGGCAATCTCCGCCCCCCTTCAAGCGTGCAAACGCCCGTTTTCAAAAGGTTTCAGGTGTTCCGATGAGCGTTTCCCAGGCTGATGTGATGACGGCCATGTCGAAGGTGATCGACCCCGAGCTGCACGTCGACCTGGTGAAGGCCGGCATGGTGAAGGACGTGCGCGTCACCGGGGACACGGTGAAGTTGAAGATCGAGCTGACCACGCCCGCGTGTCCCATGAAGGGGAAGATCCAGGCGGACGCGGAGGCGGCGCTCAAGGCGGTGCCGGGCCTGAAGTCCTTCGACATCGAGTGGGGCGCCCAGGTGCGCGGCGTCGCCGGTGGCTCGGGTGGCGGCGGGGCGCTGTTGCCGGGCGTGAAGAACATCCTGCTCGTGGGCGCAGGCAAGGGCGGCGTGGGCAAGAGCACGGTGGCGGTGAACCTGGCCGCGTCGCTCGCGCAGCACGGCGCGAAGGTGGGCCTGCTGGACGCGGACTTCTACGGCCCCTCCGTGCCGCTGATGACGGGCACCTCGGACAAGCGCCCGGTGAGCCCCAACGGCAAGACGCTGGATCCGCTGGTCGCGCACGGCCTGAAGATCATGTCCATCGGCTTCCTGGTGGAAGCGGATCAGGCGCTCATCTGGCGCGGCCCCATGCTCCACGGCGCCCTCATGCAGCTGGTGCGCGACGTGAACTGGGGCGAGCTGGACTACCTCATCCTGGACCTGCCTCCGGGCACGGGCGACGTGGCGCTGACGCTGTCGCAGTCCGTGCGGGCCGCGGGCGCGGTGCTGGTGACGACGCCGCAGGACGTGGCGCTGGCGGACGTGGTGCGCGCCAAGCAGATGTTCGACAAGGTTCACATCCCGGTGCTGGGCATCGTGGAGAACATGAGCCAGTTCATCTGCCCGCACTGCAACAAGAGCACGCCCATCTTCAACCACGGCGGCGGGCACAAGGCGGCGGAGATGTTCGGCATCCCATTCCTGGGGGAGATCCCGCTCGACCTCAAGGTGCGTGAGGCGGGAGACTCTGGCGTGCCGGTGGTGGTGGGGCACAAGGACAGCCCGGAAGCGAAGGCCTTCCAGGACGTCGCTCGCGCGATCGCGGGCCGCGTGTCCGCGCAGACCATGAAGAGCGTGCCCCTGCCGGTGATGCAGGCCCGGTAGGGCTCAACCGTAGAGAAGGAGACCCCGCATGGCCCCGGCCGGCAACGACGACCTCCCGCCAGATCCGCTGTTCGACGACGACTCGGAGCAGCAGTCCGGCAGGGAGAACCGCTCGGGCGGCTTCGTGCCGGACTTCGTGCGGCGCATGGCGGTGGCCGGCATGGGCGCGGTCTTCATGGGCGAGGAGGGCATCCGTGCCCTCGCTGGCCAGCTCAAGCTCCCCAAGGAAGCACTGGGCTTCATCCTCTCCCAGGCGGAGAAGACCAAGGACGACATCAGCCGCGTCGTCACGGAGGAGCTGCGCCGCTTCATGCAGTCGGAGAAGCTGCGCGATGAGTTCCTCAAGCTGCTCTCCGGCATGACGGTGGAGGTCAAGGCGCAGATCCGCCTGGTGCCGTCGGAGAAGGCGGAAGAGGCGCCCGCGCCGGAGCCGCATCACAAGGCCTCCAAGAAGTCCGCGGAGGCGCCCACCGCGCGCGTGGTCATCACGGACGTGAACGCGCGCCGGCCGGCCTCCAAGCGCTCGAAGCGGGAGTAGGGACGTGGCGGAAGAAGTCACCGCGCCGCCCGCGCCGGAAGCCCCGGTGCCTCCCAAGCCGCGTCCTGGCTGGCGCACGCACCCGCTGCCCAAGCGGCTGGCGCTCATCGCCATCGTGGCGGTGGGGCTCTGGCTGTGGAAGGCCACGGACCTGCCGGAGCGCCAGCTCATCTTCCAGTTCACCGGAGACGGCTGGAACAGCGCGCGCGCCGTGGACCTCCAGGTGCTGGACGACGAGGAGCACATCCTCAAGCGCGAGGAGCTTTTCTTCGCGAACGGCCCGCCCCCGGAGGTGACGTTCAAGATGCGCCTGCCGGAGGGCACCTTCCGCGCGCTCCTGTTCGTGAAGGTGGAGGGACGCGAACCGCGCGTGCGCCTGGAGGAGCGGCTCACGGTGGGCGAGGGTGAGGCCATCGTCCGCCAGCTGCGACTCCCCGCCGCCAGTCGTTGACCGGCGTTGACCCTCCTGGAGGCGTGCGTTATGGCCGCCGGCACAGGAGAGAAGACGCCATGGCTACGGAACACATCGTCGTCGTCGGTGCAGGGCAGATGGGCGCGGGCATCGCGCAGGTGGCGCTCCAGGCGGGCCTGCGCGTGTCGCTGGTGGACGTCAACAAGGACGGGCTCGCCAAGGGCGCGGACCGCATCAAGGCCGGCCTGAAGAAGCTGGTGGAGAAGGGCAAGCTGGACGCGGCGAAGCAGCAGGCCGCGGAAGGAAACCTCGCCACCTTCACGAGCGCGCGCGACGCGAAGGACGTGGACGTCGCCATCGAGGCCGTCACGGAGAACGAGGACCTCAAGCGCCGCATCTTCCTGGAGCTGGACGAGGTGGTCCGCCCCGGCGGCATCCTGGCCACCAACACGTCCTCCATCCCCATCACCCGCATCGCCGCGGCCACGAAGCGCCCCGAGTCCGTCATCGGGATGCACTTCATGAACCCCGTGCCCGTGATGCAGCTGGTGGAGCTGATCCGCGGCGCCGCCACGAGCGATGAGACCTACGCCACCATCCGCACGATGGCCGAGCGCATGGGCAAGACGACGGTGGTCTCCAAGGACTACCCGGGCTTCATCGTCAACCGCATCCTCATCCCCATGCTCAACGAGGCCTGCTTCGCGCTGATGGAGGGCCTGGGCACCGCGGAGGACATCGACACCGCGATGAAGCTGGGCACCAACCAGCCCATGGGCCCGCTGCAGCTGGCGGACTTCATCGGCCTGGACACGGTGCTCTACATCGCCGAGGTCCTGCACAAGGGCCTGGGTGACTCCAAGTACCGCCCGTGCCCGCTGCTGCGTCAGTACGTGGACGCCGGCTGGTACGGCAAGAAGAGCGGCCGCGGCTTCTACAAGTACTAGGCCTTCCGGAGACACCACACATGGACTACCAGAACATCAAGTTCGAGAAGGACGGCGCCATCGCCATCCTCACCGTGGACAGGCCCAAGGCGCTCAACGCGCTCAACAGCGCCACGTTCCACGAGATGGACCACGCGCTGCGCTCGCTGAAGGAAGACACGCGCGCGCTCATCGTCACCGGCGGCGGGGACAAGTCCTTCGTCGCGGGCGCGGACATCGCGGAGATGTCCACCATCAGCGCCGCGCAGGCCCGTGAGTTCTCCGCGCTGGGACACCACGTCTTCGCGTCCCTGGAGAACCTGTCCATCCCCACCATCGCGGCCGTGAACGGCTTCGCGCTGGGCGGCGGCCTGGAGCTGGCCCTGGGCTGCGACCTCATCTACGCGTCGGAGAAGGCCAAGCTGGGCGTGCCGGAAGTCACCCTGGGCGTCATCCCCGGCTTCGGCGGCACGCAGCGCCTCACGCGCCTCTTGGGCCGCGCCCGCGCGAAGGAGATGCTCTTCACTGCGGACCGCATCGACGCGGCGAAGGCGAAGGAGATCGGCCTGGTCCTGGAGGTGCTGCCCGCGGACAAGCTGATGGAGCACTGCAAGGCGGTGGCCGCCAAGATCTTGAAGAACGGCCCGCTCGCGGTGGCCCAGGCCAAGCGCGTGGTGGAGTACGGCGCGGATCAGGACCTGCGCGCCGCCAACGAGTTGGAGCGCCAGGGCTTCGCGGTCCTCTTCGGTTCGGAGGATCAGCGCGAGGGCATGGCCGCGTTCCTCGCCAAGCGTCCGGCCAACTTCCAGGGCAAGTGACGTGAAGCACGCGGTCGCGGCCGGGAGCCTGCTGTGCTTCCTGGCCGCGCCGCCGGCCCGGGCGGAGTCCGAGTCCGAGCGCCTGGACCACGCCCCGGCCCTGGTGTCCTGGAAGCGCACGCTGTGTCTCTACACGCTGTGCTTCCTGGAGCCCGCCATCCCGGACCTCCGCCGCGAATGGGGTGACGGCGCCCATTGGGTGCTGTCCTGGCCCATCCACCCCTGGGCCACGCCGCCACTGGACGTACCCGGCGTGTTGAGTCCCACGCTCATCCTGTCGCCCTTCGTGGAGCCCCAGCTGCGCCTGCGGCCGTCCACCTTCCGCCTGCTCGCTGGCGCACGCGCGTATGCCTTCCCGGACACGTCCCGCTTCGGCG
>NZ_RAWE01000279.1 GCF_003611695.1 Corallococcus carmarthensis
GGAGGGGAGGGCTGAGCGACGGCATTTCCCGCTATCAGCAGCATCAGAAACGAAAGCCGACATGAAAAGTAGGACACGTCTGGGAGGACCTCCAGGGTTCCAACCTACCAGGGTTACCCCGCGGCTCCCGCTTCGGCGCGCCTACCGACTCTTTGCCACCTTGAAAAGCTCGGCCGGGTCCACCTGGAAGCCTTCGGCGATTCGAGCGATGGTAGTGAGGGTGAGGTTCACTTCCTCTCCCTCGACGCGCTGGAAGACACGCACTGTCATCCCGCAGCGGTGCGCGGCTTCCTCCTGCGTCCATTCCCTCTGCTGACGCAGACGACGTACGGCAGCCGCCAGCCGCTGCTGGAGGGCTCGGTACACCGGGGATTCGTACTGCGCCGCCCGTTCGGGGCGGCGTCTTCTTTCGGCCTGGCGCAGTCCCATGAGCTGGGCCTGGGAATTCAGCTTCAACGTCCGGGGACGTGCTCGACGGAGGAGCTAAGTGCGACGGTGGACGGTTTACGCTTCCGCAGCTCGTGTTCCTGCACGGAAAGCACGACTTCGCACCGGCCATGAGCAGAGTACTTGTGGCCCGGCCAGTCGCTCGACTTCTCTGCAGCGCCGACAAAGAGCGCCTGGGCAAGCCCCACCTTGTTCAGATGGATGCGCTCGCCCAACTTCACCTCTTGCGGCGTTCCTGCGTAGTTGAGCACCACTTGCGTCTGGGCGGATTCACCAGCGGTGTCCGCGCAGCTCACGGCATCAACGACGAGGTCAAATCGACCTGCCTGCTTCTTGTTGATGCGGATATCAGCACCGCCAGTCTGAACCTTGTAGGACGCGGTCGTCAGACAGTGGTCGCTGCCGCCACAGTCGCGAGGATCCGTGTATCCACCGTAAACGAGAAGGTCATTGTGCATCCCGATCCGCAGCTCTTGCCCTGTGGACGCGCACCAACTTCGGGTCCGGGAATGCCCCCCGTTGGGCTCGTTATGGGCGCAATGAATGGCCGGTCCCGTCCCCTCGGTGGACGTCTGCCATCCGCGCGCAACGAAGGCGCCAAAGTTCTTGCCACCCAGCGCCCCCTGGTCGCAGTCGCCCTGGACGTACACCTCCGGTTCACGGCACGACCACGCGGGCAGAGCAACTTGCGCGAGACCCTTCTTCGCGGCGGACGACTTCTCCGGCGGTTTGCTCGGCACGGCCTCCTTCTGCTTCTTGATGGGCGGAGTTGTCTGGGGGTGGCTGGGCTCTCCGAGCGGTTCGCCGAAGGCTCCCTTGAAACAGGAATCCACGATGGCCAGGAGCACTTCTTTCTCGTAGGCGACCGGGTAGAACTCCTCACGAACTCGCTTCATGACGCTGCCCGTGGAGGAGGGCCGGGCTTCTCCGCTCACCAACTTCTTGAACGCACCTTCGACCTTGAGACCGAACTCCGCAGCCAAGTCGGCCTCGATGTTCTCCTTCCTCAGTTTTTTCACTTCAAGATTGATGCACTTGTGCATCGCGTCGAGAAGGCGGATGCGATCATCGACGGTCAACTCCTTCGCGGTGGCGTTCTCGGTCCACAACAGCACACAGCTCAGCACAAGAAGTGCGCGCATGCAGAGTCTCCCTGGGTCTAGCACTCATAAAGACGAGCCCCGGCCAAGGAAAGTTGGTGCGCGTTTCCTACCGCGTTCGAGCTGACGCGCATGCAGGCGCGCTGAAGGAGAGTGACAACGACCTGGATATCGTCGTCACGGGGTGCGAACGATGACGACTCGCGACCACCTCATCCTGAACGTCTACGCCCCGGCTCTCACGACGGACGACGGCCGCACGAGGAGAGTTTCCACTCATCTGCAACGGAGACGAAGACCACCCCGTGACGATCTCCGGACTGCGCAGATCCGCCAGTTCGAGTCCGGGGAGACAACCTCAACTCCAGGTCCACGCGAAGCTGCCGCAGGACAAGGCCAGCGTCGCGGCGGCAGCGGATGTGCTGGAGCACGTCGCGGAGGGTGTCCGCGCACAGTGGGGTCTCCTGGCGCCATCTCCCGTGATGCAGGTCATCGCGGACCAACAGGCCCGAAGCGGTATGGACCTGAAAAGCCACCCTTGGGACTGCCCGCCCTCAAGCTCCCGGAGGCGATTCCAGCTCCCGAGATTCCGCGGCACCTGGGCTGGCTGAACTACTGGTCGGCGGCAGCCGCGAAGGCCATCGGGTTCCCGGACCCTTCGCGTGACGCCGAATTGCTGTCACATGCCCGGCGCACGGCGACTGGCGGGTGGGTGGTCCGACTCACGGAGGATCCACTCGACCTGGGAGACCGCGCGCACCTGGCTGCACTCCTGCGGGCCTACGAGCGCATTCCGGAAATCGGCGGACGTTCAGTGCCTTGACCGCCGCCCTTACCGGTCCCTCTCAAAACAACCGCTTCGACCCTCCTCGAAGGGCATGTCGTACCTCCGGAAATCGACAGGGATGCCACCGGCATTTGAGGAGACCGCACCGCACCGGGTTTGATGGCTCCCGGGGATCCTGGTTCTTCTGAGGAGAACGAACGACATGAACGGGCCGGGTCAGGCTTCGGAAGAAACACCTTCGACACCGCCAGCGTCTGTCCCCACTACTCCGTCCCCGACGAGCGTGGTCGCGGAGCTGGGCGCGGCATTGAAGCAGACCGCCACGCGCGAGCCTGTCGCCGGAGCTCCCGCCCCAGGGCTGGCTACAACCAGGGCCCCCGCCGCGACGGCCGGAGAAACCGCCCCCGCCAGGGAGGTTGTCTCTCGCACCGAGCGGCTGTTCCTGCTCGGCGTCCTATTGGCGGTGCTCGTCGCCATTGCAGGGTACATCGCCGCCGTCAGCATCCACCAGTTTGGCC
Source organism: Corallococcus carmarthensis (assembly GCF_003611695.1). GTDB lineage: Bacteria > Myxococcota > Myxococcia > Myxococcales > Myxococcaceae > Corallococcus > Corallococcus carmarthensis. The sequence goes on from NZ_RAWE01000279.1 coordinate 2,853, forward strand.
GATACGAGGCCGATGGCGATGCCGCGCGGGTGTTGTTGAGCAAGGCCGAGAACACGCAGGATCGAGCGCTATTGATGCGCCACATCGCGCTGATGTCCGGTCCCCAGGACGTGCTCACCATGCGCCACATCACCGTCTTCCTGGGCTTCGTCGTCGTGGTCATCGGGGCGATGTTCACCCTGACGGGCATCGAGGCCGCCTACCAGTTGCGGCTCAAGGGCGTGAGGACGGCGACGACGCTCAAGACCTCTTCTCCCGGACTCGTCCTCATCTCCCTGGGAGCCGCCCTGGTGTTCGGGGCGTTGTACCGGTCCGTCACGGTGGACTTTGGCGGCATGAACAGCGCCATGCTGCGACCGGAGGCCGCCGGCGCACAGGAAGGAGCACCCTTTGAAGAGCCCTACAGCGGTGGCCCCATGCATTGAGTACCCGCGAGCCATGAGGATCGCACTGTTGACCGTCACGCTCCTGGTCGCCGCGCCGGCATGGTCCCAGGACGCACTCACGCCGACCTACCTGCAGGTCGAGACCCTGGCCAGGAACAGGGAGTGGGCCAAGGTGCTCGACGTGCTGGCCAGCCTCGACATCACGACCGTGCGGGACCACCGCTACTTCTATTGGCGGGCGGTGGCCTTCTATCATCGAGGCTGGCTCGAAGCCGGAGACGCCGAGGCCAGGGTTGCCGAGAAGTTCCTGGCGGCGCAGCTGACGGACTCCGCCAGGGAGCAGGCGAAGAAGAACCTCTCGGAGGCCCGAAAAGCATCCGAGAGGCTGCGGGCATCGGCGGACACGCTTTGCAAGCCCACCCCGCTCAGTTGTCACCTTGTGCTCGGACCGTCTGGAGGCGGGGGCACCTGGAACGTGCACGACATCAATCTCCGCGGTCTGGTGGAGCGCGAGGGGAACCCCGGAGGGCCTGGCTCCGGTCCGGGCAACTCCACTCCGCAGCAGAGCACATCGGCGGGCACCCAACGCCCGTAAGCCCTGGGGCCCAGGCCGAGCAACGCCGCAGGCCCGGCACCGCCGGCGCGGCACCTGTCCCGCACCCGACGTCCGGAGGCCGGTGGATCCGTTCAGGTGGCTCCACGGCCCACCTCCCGCAACCCACCAGAACGGCTCACGCCAGAGGCGGAAAAACGGATCCACGGAGAGTGATCATCCCCACCCGCCAGGGCGTCCCGCTGATCCGTGCTACAGGCCGGTTCCTTGATCAGCCCGGAACCGTCTGTTAGCACCGCCGGACGCCCGCTGGTTCTCTTCATCCGCGCCGTCCCCGAGCCTTCGTGTGAACGCCCTCGCCCATTCCGCCCCCACGCCTTCGCTGCCCAGTGCCGGCGTCATCTGGACCCGCACGCTGGAAGCCATCCGTCAGGAGGGGCTCCACTACGCCCTCACCTGGCTGGAGCGGATGCGCCCCATGGAGGTGCGCGAGAACGCCCTGGTCCTGGGCGTTCCCGACCGCTTCTTCCGTGACTGGGTGGATGACCACTACCGCTCCATGCTGGAGACGCACCTCGCACGGCTGGAGCCGTCGCTGGGCCGCGTCGCCTATGAGGTCATCGTCGGACCTCCGCCGTCCGCGGACCTTCCGCCCACGCCCACCGTGAAGGTGAACTCGATGCGGCCCGCGCGGCTCAACCCGCGCTTCACCTTCGACACCTACGTGGTGGCGGACAGCAACCAGCTCCCCGCCGCGGCGGCACAGGCCGTGGCCCACCGGCCGGGCCACAACTACAACCCGCTCTACATCTACGGCGGCACCGGCCTGGGCAAGACGCACCTGCTCCAGGCCGTGGGCAATCACATCTGGGAGAAGGACCCCACCCAGCGCATCGTCTACCTCTCCAGCGAGCAGTTCACGAACGAGTACGTGGAGAGCGTGCGCGAGCACCGCATGACGGACTTCCGCCGGAAGTTCCGTGAAGAGTGCGACGTGCTGCTCATCGACGACATCCAGTTCCTGGGCAAGCGCGAGGAGACGCAGAAGGAGTTCTTCTACACCTTCGAAACGCTCTTCGGCCTCAACAAGGCCATCGTGCTCACCAGCGACATGGTGCCCGCGGAAGTGCCCGGCATGGAGGACCGCCTGCGCAGCCGCTTCGCCATGGGCCTCATGGCCGACATCCGCGAGCCCACCTACGAGACGCGCGTCGCCATCCTCCAGAAGAAGGCCGAACAGGAAGGCCTGAACCTGCCGGACCCGGTGGCGCACTTCATCGCGCGGCACGTGCAGAAGAACGTGCGCGAGCTGGAAGGCGCGCTCGTGAAGCTGTCCGCGATGCACAGCCTCACGAAGCAGCCGGTGACGGAGGAGTTCGCGTCCCAGGTGCTGCGCGACATCCTGCCCGCGCAGCGCACCGTGGACGTGGACGCCATCCAGCGCGAGGTGGCCCGCTTCTACAAGGTCACCGTGGAGGCGCTGAAGGAGGACCGGCGTCACAAGGCGCTCGCGCACGCGCGTCAGGTGGCCATGTACCTGAGCCGCAAGCTGACGAAGAGCTCCTTCCCGGAGATCGCCTCGCGCTTCAACAAGGACCACTCCACCGTCATCTCCGCCGTGCGCAAGGTGGAGGGCCTGCGGGAAACGGACGCCACCGTGCACCGCGACCTGTCGGAGCTGGAGACGAAGCTCGGCGGCATGTAGCCGCTTCAGGGCTGCGCCGGCTGTGAGGGTGCCGACACCTCCTCGAGCGTCCTGCCGCTCTCCTGGTCGGACAGCTCCGCCGCGACGTCTCCCAGGGAGAGGATGCCCACCAGCCGCTTCTTCCGGTTCAACACCAGGATGCGGCGGATCTGCGAAGCCCTCATCTTCTGGGCCGCCTGGGTGAGGTCGTCGTCGTCGTAGACGAACTCCACGCCCCGGGTCATCGCCTGGGCCACCTGGGTGCGCTCGGCGTCCAGCCCCTGCGCCACCGCGCGGATCACGATGTCCCGGTCCGTGACGATGCCCACCAACTCGTCGCCGTCACAGACGGGGATGGGGCCCACGTTGAGGACGCGCATCTTCTCCGCGGCGACTCTCAGGGAATCCGACGGACGGACGACCTCCACGTCCGAAGTCATCACGTCACTCACTCGTTGCGTTGCCATGGCATCTCTCCTGCCGGGGTTCCTCCTCACGCTGGGCACACGGCTGTCCGCCGACATGGAGGCCTCAAAGGAATGTCTGTCCATTCCCCCGGGCCTCGGGCGTGCTGCGCTCCCCTCGAGCTTCCAGTTGGAGGGCGCCCGGGGCGCCGCGATGGCCAACCCGCTCTGAAGCCGTCCGTTACTTGTAGACCATCTTGGACAGCCACCGGTCCAGGACCGGCACCAGGACGAACCCCCACAGCAGGGGACTGACAATGCCCAGGACCAGGCCAGCGATGGCCTGGCCCCGGCGGCCGATGGGCGGGGTCGCCTTCAGGTCCACGCGCATCAGCGCCAACACGCCGCAGACCCAAGCGATGGGCGCGAGCAGGGGCATGAACACCGAGCTGAAACCGAACCGCAATGCCTGACGCGCCATCGGGTTGTTGAAGCGCAGGTCCCAGAGCAGCTTCAGCGACCCGGCCGACACCGGCAGCCGGAAGAAGAGCTGGTTGCGCACGTCGCGGTGGATGCGCAGCGCGGTGAGCAGTCCGGGCACGGCGCACAGGAAGAAGAGGAAGCGGCCGTCCCGGTGCAGGACATCCGCCACCACCGCCATCACCAGCGGCGTGGCCAGCAGGGCATGCCGCGCCCAGCGCTGGCCCAGGAAGAACGCCACGCCCACCGGTACGGGCAGCAGCAGCACCAGCGGGAACAGCGCCTGTTTCGACGCGCGCAGCCCCCACTGCGCGACGGCGGCGGCCGCGCCCACGCAGAGCAGCAGCGTCACGCCCGCCACCACCCACGCCCATTCATCGCGCCGGCCCCAGTAGCGCTGGCGCAGGGCCTCCAGGTAGTTCACGTCCGAGCGCGCCGCGCAGGCCGCGCAGTACAGCCGTGCTCCCAGGCCCGGCACGGACGTGGCGCAGTCCGCGCAGATGAAGCTCCCGCAGCGGCTACAGGTACCGCCCGCGGGCTGGGCCGGATGGACGGCGCAGCGGACCTGCTGGGATGCGGGCACCTCCAGGCTCATGGCCACAGTGTCGCACGGCGAGCAACACCCGGCACCCGGGAGCCCACCCGGTCGCCTTCCGGCTTACAGGCCCCGGGGCGCGTGCTAAGCGCGCGAGGCACCGTCCTGAACCGTGGAGGAACCTTGTCCCGATTGAAGGCCCTCGCCGCAGCGGCCCTGTTCCTGGGGCTTCCGGCGCTCGCTCAGACCCCCGAGGCGAAGCCGCTGGAGCCCGGCCGCGAAAACCTGGCCATCCCGTATGAGAAGTACACGCTGCCCAACGGCATGGAGGTCATCCTCTCCGTGGACCGCAAGCTTCCCGTGGTGGCCGTCAACGTCTGGTACCACGTGGGCGCCTACGACGAGCAGCCGGGCCGCACCGGCTTCGCGCACCTCTTCGAGCACATGATGTTCCAGGGCTCCAAGCACGTGCCGGACGACGTGCACATCGGCCTCTTGGAGCAGGCGGGCGCCACGGACCTCAACGGCACCACCAGCTTCGACCGCACCAACTACTACGAGACCGTGCCCAGCAACCTGCTGGAGACGGCGCTGTGGTTGGAGAGCGACCGCATGGGCTTCCTGCTGGACGCGCTCACGGAGAAGAAGCTCCAGACGCAGAAGGAGGTCGTGAAGAACGAGCGCCGCCAGGGCGTGGAGACGGCTCCCTACGGTGAAGCGCAGGAGAAGGCGTGGCAGGCGCTGTTCCCCGCGCCGCACCCGTACTCCGGCAACGTGATTGGCTCCATGAAGGACCTGGACGCGGCCACGGTGGAAGACGTGAAGGCGTTCTTCCGCACCTGGTACGCGCCCGCCAACGCGACGCTCGCCATCGTGGGCGACTTCGACCCCGCGAAGGCAAAGGCGCTGGTGGAGAAGTACTTCGGCACGCTGACGTCGGCCCCCAAGCCCAAGCGCCCGGACGTGGCGCCCGTGAAGGTCACTCGCGAGACGGTCATCCGCCACGACGAGAAGGTGGCCACGCTGCCCCTGCTCACCATGTCCTGGCTCACCGCTCCGTACCTGAAGCCCGGGGACGCGACGGCGGACGTGCTCGCCACCGCGCTGGGCACGGGCCGCGCGAGCCGCCTGTACCGCCGGCTGGTGCTGGACAAGCAGCTGGCGCAGAGCGTGGAGGCCGTACAGCAGAGCCAGGGCGCGCAGTCCGTCTTCTCCATCGAAGCGGTGGCCCGGCCCGGCGTCACCACGGACGCGCTGAAGAAGGAGATCGACGCGGTGCTGGACGAGGTCCGCAAGGACGGCGTCACGCAGGAGGAAATCGTCCGCGCGCGCACCCGCTATGACACGCGCCAGCTGGCGGGCCTGCAGGCCGTGGGCGGCTCTGGCAGCAAGTCCGACACGCTCCAGACGTACAACCAGTTCGTGGGCGAGCCCAGCTACGTCGCGCAGGACCTGGCGCGCTACCAGGACGTCACGCCCGCCTCGGTGAAGCAGTTCGCCAACGACGTGCTGCGCCCCGACGGGCGCGTCGTGCTGCACGCGGTGCCGCCCGCCAACAAGGCCGCGCCGTCTTCCGCCCCGGGCAAGGAGGCCCGCTAGTCATGCACCGCCGAATCCTCACTGCCCTCCTCACGCTGTCCGTCGCCGGCTGCGCCACCACCAAGCCCGCGGAGACGCCGCCCGCCGAGACGCCTCCCACGGCGCAGCAATCCCAGACACCCGCGCCGGACGCGGAGGCGTTCCGCGACCAGCCCCCCAAGCCCGGCAAGCCGCCGGAGCTGGTGCTGCCCACGTTCGAGCAGGCGAAGCTGGACAACGGCCTCACCGTCATCGTCAGCACGCGCAAGGAATTGCCGCTGGTGTTCGTGGGCATCGCCTTCGCCGCGGGCGTGTCGCAGGAGCCCGCCGCGAAGCTGGGCATCGCGGACCTGTCCTACCGCATGCTGTTGGAAGGCGCGGGCAAGCGCGACACCGTGGCGCTGGACAACGCGTTCGCGGACCTGGGCGTGTCGCCCGCGATGTCGGTGGATCCGGACGGCGCCTTCGTGGGCGCGCGCGTGCTCACGACCAACGTGGACGCGGCGATGAGCCTGCTGGCGGACGTCGTCCTGCGGCCCACCTTCGACGCGAAGGCCTTCGAGCGGCGCAAGAAGCAGCAGCTGGGTGAGCTGGTGCGCCGCATGGGCGACCCGAACTTCCTGGCGCAGCAGGCCTACTACCAGGCCGTGTTCGGCGCGGATCACCCGTACGGCCACACGTCCGGGGGCACGCCGAAGACGGTGGAGGCGCTCACGCTGGCGGACGCGAAGAACTTCTACACGAAGAACACCGGCCCGCGCGCCGCGGCGCTCGTCATGACCGGTGACGTGACGCTCCAGCAGGCGGTGGAGTGGGGGAAGAAGTACTTCGGCGGGTGGAAGGGTGGGGCCGTGGCGCCCAAGCCGCCGCCCGCGCCTCCCGCGCCCCCGCGTCAGCAGGTGCGCGTGGTGCCCAAGCCGGGCCTGGAGCAGACGGTGGTGCTGGTGGGCCGTCCCGGCCTCGCCGCGGGCCACCCGGACGAGTACCCGCTGGAGCTGGCCACCACGGTGTTCGGCGGCTTCTTCGGCAGCCGGCTCAACATGAACATCCGCGAGGACAAGGGCTACAGCTACGGCGCCAACGCGCACCTGGGCACGCGCCTGGGCGTGGGTCCGCTCACCGCGTACGCGGCCGTGCGGCAGGACGTGACGGGCCCGGCGCTCAACGAGTTCATCAAGGAGCTGGCCGGCATCAAGTCCAACCCCATCACGGAGAAGGAACTGGCCGCCGCGCGGGAAGGCCTCATCCGCGCGTTCCCGGGCGCCTTCGAGACGGTGGAGGGCCTGGGCGGCAGCGCCGCGCAGCTCTACTTCCACCGCCGCCCCATGGATGAGTTCAAGCGCAGCGTGGAGGGCCTGCGGGACGCGAGCGCCGCGGAGGTGCAGCGCGTGGCCGAGTCCTACCTGGACCCGGCCACCATGCAGGTGGTGCTGGTGGGCGACCCGCTGGTCATCCAGGAGCAGGTGACGCCGCTCAACCTGGGCAAGCTCACGCTGGTGGAGACGCCGGCGTCGGACACGGCCCCCGCGTCCAAGTAGCGGAGCGCTTCGGTTCGTGGCTTTGAAGCCGGGGTCCCGACGTGGGTGTCGGGGCCCCGGTTTTTTTCATTCCCGGGTGGGCTCGTTCTCTTCCTGGCGGGCCTCGGCCTTCAGGCGGCCGCGCTCCTCGCGCTCCTCATCATCGATGTCGTCCATGACGCTCTGGGGGTTGTTGCGGGGTCCGCCGACGGGGCCGTCGCTGTCGAGGGCGAACTTCTGCTCCTCGGTGGAGTGCTTGGCGTCGTCCGCGTACAGGGGCTTGGTGTCATCCGCCTCCAGCCCCCGCTCCACGCGGTCCTTGGCGAAGCCGGGCTTGTGGGCGGTGTCGCTCTTCTTGCGGGTGGCCATGGGTCGCTCCTGAGGGTGGTGGGACAGCTCACACATGCTCAATGTCGGCAGCCCCTGGCCCATGCACCACGGTGGGGACCGTGGGGCGGGGGGCTGGTTGCCTGCCCCCTGACCTGGAAGCGTGGAAGCGGCTAGGATGGGGACTCCATGGTCGGACGCAGCGGGAACAGCCAGCGGCACGAGGGGACGACGTCCTCCGTGGGCGCGCGCGTCCAGACCGTCCTGACCGAGACTCGCACTCGCACCGGCCTGACTCCTCGCGGAGCGCGGACCGCCTGACTTCCGAAGCGGACCTTCCCCAGGTCCCCCCTTCCGAACCCGGCCCCGCGCTCCTCCCGAGCGCGGGGCTTTTTCGTTGCCCCACACCCGTCCGTCGAACCCCTGAGGACCCGTATGACGCCGCTTCCCCTGAGCCGCCCCAGCCACCGAGTCCCGCCGTTCCGCGAGGAGGCCGTGTCATGCGCGTGATGAAATTCGGTGGCACCAGTGTCGGAGATGCGGAACGGATGCGCGGCGTGGTGGCGCTGGTGGAGGAGGCGCGCAAGGCCGAGCGGGTGATGGTGGTGGCGTCCGCGGTGTCGGGCATCACCAACCTGCTGGTGGAGGCGGCGAGCGTGGCGCAGGAGGGCGAGTCCGTGCAGGAGGCCTGCGCCCGGTTCGACGACACCCACTCCGCCATCGCGAGGACGCTGAGCGGGGACCTGAAGCCCGCGCAGACGCGGCCCCTGGCCGAAGGGCTGGTGGCGCTGGGGGTGGAGCTGCGGGGGCTGCTGCAGGGCGTGGGGTTGTTGAGGGAGTGCTCGCCGTCGGTGCTGGCGCACCTGTCGGGGCTGGGGGAGCGGGCGTCGTGCCTGCTGCTCGCGGCGCTGCTGGAGGCGCGGGGCCTGGCGCCCGTCAGCGTGGACCCGAGGCAGGTGCTGGTGTGTTCGGGAGACCCGCTCAATGCGACGCCCCAGGCGGAGAAGATCCGCACGCGGTTCGCGGCGCTGCGCGAGGAGGGGCCGGGGTTGATGTTGATGCCGGGCTTCTTCGGGGGGATGCGCGCGGCAAGACGATGTCGCTGGGG
>NZ_RAWE01000027.1 GCF_003611695.1 Corallococcus carmarthensis
TGAGCGTCTCGTGGGCTCGGAGATGTGTATAAGAGCCAGCGAACAGCCCCAGCCCCAGCACCCCCATCAGCGTGGAGCGCATCCGCGCCCACTCCGCCTGGGCGCCGCGCGCCAGCACCAGCTCCAGCCCCTCCCCCACCTGCACCCGCGACACGTGCAGCGACGTGCCGCCCACGTCCACCTCGGCGCCGTCCGCTTCGCCCTGGCTCGCGCCCAGCAGCGCCGGAGCCTGGACCGAGTGCAGCGACTGCGCCACCAGCCGGGGGCCCACGTGCAGCAGCGACTCCAGGTGTTCGCTGCCCGCGCCCAGCCGCCCCAGCTCCTGCGTGCCCAGCTCCGCTCCCACCACCAGGTAGCCCACCGGCGCGCCGTGGGCCTGGAGCGTCTGCGCCACCGCGAGCAGCGGCGCGCCCGCGGCCGGCAGCAGCACCTGCCCCTGCTGGCGCACCACCTTCGGAAGCCCCGGCAGGTCCTGCTCGCCCGTGGACGCGATCACCGTACCGTCCACGCCCACCAGCACCAGCAGGTCCACGCCCAGCAGCGCGCGCTGCTCGTTCAGCAGGGTCGCGGCCTCCGGGCGCGCCACGGAGAAGGCCCGCGTGAACGCGGGGTTCGCCACCGCCACGTGCCCCAGCTCCGCCAGCACCCGCAGCTCCTGGTCCTTCAACGCCTCCCAACGGGTCGCATCCCGCGTCAGGGCGGAGGCCATCTCCGACTCCACGCGCGAGCGCAGCGACAACCCCATCAGGGTCACGGTCAGCAGCGTGAGGGTGATGACAACGGCGGTGAGGGCCGCGGTCAGGCGCGCGGCAAGGCTGAGCGTCATACGCAACGGGTGCTCGGACGAGGGAGGGGGAGACGCGAGGGGGAGGCCCCAGATTAACCTGGAAGATGCGAAGGATTGAAGTCCCTGTGCCGGGTGACTCCCCTCCGTCGTTGCGGACCCATCGCGTAGGGTCGGCGTTCAGGACCGACCTGAGGGGTTCAAGGCCCACGCACTCCCAGCGTGTGACACAGTGGGTAGACTTCAGGCCGCCACGCGCAGCACGACGGCGGTGATGTTGTCGCGGCCCCCCGCTTCGTACGCGGCGGTGACGAGCGCGTCACACGCGGCCTGGGCGGAAGGCGCGCGCAGCTGCTCCTTCAGCAGCTCCGGGCCCAGCGGCTCATACAGCCCGTCCGAGCACAGCAGGAAGACGTCCCCTGGCTGCGTCTCCAGACGCTGCACGGTGGGCTCCGCGTTCTCCGTGCCCAGGGCGCGGGTGATGAGGTGGCGCAGGTTGGCGGGATTGCCGGGCGGCTCCCGGCCCGCGGCCCGCAGCTCCTCGATGAGCGAGTGGTCGCGCGTGAGCGACTCCAGGCGGTCCTCGCGCAGGCGGTACAGGCGGCTGTCACCCACGTGGGCCACCGCGGCCCAGCGCTCTCCCACCGCGAGCGCCACCACCGTGGAGGCCATCTCCTTGAGCTTGCCCACGCGGCGCACGCGCAGGGTGCGCTGGGCGAGCGCGGTGCACGCGGCCAGGTAGTTCTCCTCGCGGCTCCTGGCGGGGTCCACCGCGTCCGGCCAGGTGCCGTCGCGGTCGCGGTCCAGCCGGTCGCTGAACCCCGCGAAGGTGTCCACCACGCACTGGCTGGCGACCTCCCCGCCCTCCTGCCCGCCCAACCCGTCCGCCACCACGAACAGCCCGCGTTCGGGCAGCACGCAATAGGCGTCTTCATTGTGCGGCCGGCGACCGATGTGGGTCTGCCCCGCGCTCTCGAATCTCATCACCACCGCCTCCTGGCTGGGCTCCCGGACAGCAAACGGGAGGCCAACGGCCCGGTCTCTTCGCCCCCGGGACGCCCCCACGGGGTTCTCGCCTCTGGAGAACGTCCGGGTGCGCGTTCCCTCCGCGCGCCCACACCCGCCTGTCCGCCGACCGACGTTGCGGTCGTCTCCGCCCCGCCCCGCCGTGACTTTTCAACGAGCGGGACACCCCGAAGGCCAGGGCGGACTTCGTGGGAGGACGCGGGACCGGCGTCCACGTGTGGAGCAAGGGTGGGAGTCATGGGCGCCGGTAGGATATCGGGCATCGGGGCCAATGGGGATCGCGTGAAGCCCCCTAGCAACTCCTGCCGGCCCCGGCGGACAATGCATGAGCCGCCCGACCTGCGGGCCATCACCCGAGGAGAACCATGACATCCATCCGCCGAGTGGGTTCTGGCATCTCGACGTCCCGGGCCTGGTCCATCTCCTCCGAGCTGGAGGTCACCGCCCCGGTGAAGCAGGACCCCATGACGCCAGTGGAGCCGGTGCGGCGGGGCTTCGCCGACACGAGCGACTTCCAGGCGGACGCCGACGGCGACCTGGCGGGTGCGCTGCTCGCGGACCTGGGGCTGACGCCGGGGCCGTCCTCGGAGGCGCGGGGCCGCGCGTCGGGCCTGGAGGCTCCGGAGCCCCGGGCCGCGCTGCTGGAGAACGCCCAGCTGCGCACCTTCGCGGGGGAGAGCAGCTTCGAGGAGGCCGGGCCCGCGTACGCACAGCTTCTGGGCACGCCGCAGACGTCCACGCCGATGCTGCAGGCGCGCCACTTCCAGCAGGCGGAGCGCCGCGCTGAAGCCCCGCCGGCGGATCCGTCCATGGATCCTTCCGACATCCTGTCGCCCGACGCGGCCGCGTGGGAGCTGCAGAACCTGGACACCATGCCGAGCACCGTCTCCGCGCAGGAGGCGGAGGACCTGCTGTTCCTCCTGGAGTCCGGCGACCTGTCCGGCCTGAGCGACGAGGAGCTGAGCGCGCTGAGCGACGGCCTGGACGCGGACGACGCGGCCCTGGATTCATCCGGCGACGCGGACGGACTGGAGGCGTCCGGTGCGCCGGACGATTCGGACGGGTTCCTGGCCACGATGGAGGACAGCGGACCGGACCTGTCCCAGGAAGCAGCGCTGAACGCCCCCCGTCCGAATGACTTCCTCGCGGACGCGGACGACTTCACGATGGAGGCCGTGCAGGCCGAAGCCGCCTACTCCGCCGCGTACGCGGAGGCCCACTACGGAACGGCTCCCGGCGTGGAGGCCCCGCCCGCGCGGCCTGAGACGCGCGCCGCCGAAGCGGAGCCCAGCGTCGTGGTGGCCGCGGAGGTGGAGGCGCCGGTGTCCGAGCCCGCCGTCGCGACGGTGGACATCGAGGACGTGCAGGACGCCGACTTCGTGGAGGTCGACGCGGCCGCCACGCCTCCTCCGCCGCCGCTCGAGTCATGAGCCCGCCGTCACCCGGCCCTGAAGTCCGGGTGACGCTCGGGTGATGCCCAGGTGACGCTCAGGGCGCGGGCGTGTCGGAGAGCGCGGCGTCCAGCTGCTTCTGCGCCTCCATGACGTCCTTCTCCAGCTCGTTCGTGTAGCGGTCGCGCTCCGGGCTCCGCCACTCCGCGGGCGAGAACTGCTGGAGCGTGTACTCGCGCGTGGTGTGCACGGGCCCGCGCATCGTGACCATCAGCTCGCGGTCCGGGTCGCCCATCTCCTTGAGCAGGAAGCCCTCCACGTCGCGCAGGGTCAGCGGGAACGTGGGCGCCTCGTCGCGGATGAGCTTGCCGAAGACGTTGAGCTTCACCTCCTGCAACCCCTCCTGCAGCTCCTCGTTGAACGACACCGACGCGAACGGCACGCCGCCTTCGTCGTCCAGCCGGCCGGACACCACGTACCGCCCCGCCTTGCGGACCTGGACGGACAGGTACAGGTCCAGCGACCCCGCCTCCACCGCCTCGCGCACCCTGCGGGTGAAGGTGGCCGGCGGCGCGGGCGTATAGAGCACGTCGAAGAACGCCGAGTCCTCCACCGAACCCGAGCGCACGCGCACGTCCACGCGCAGTGTGCCGGAGAACATCGCGAAGCCCTGCTTCGACGGCTGGAAGCGCCCGGTGAGCATCCCGTCACCCGCCACCGCGTCGCCGCCCTGGCCCATGTCCGCGAAGGTCACCGGCACGCCCGGGACACCGCCAGCGCCCGCCATGTGCTCCGCCTCGTGCGCCAGCGCGGACACCACCTCGCAAGGCTGCGGCGTGCGGCGCGAGTCCTCGCACGCCACGCTGAAGAGCACCGCTTCGTCACCGACGACGAACACCTTGTCCTGCTTGAGCCGCAGCTGCACGTCGGAGGTGCCGTCCTCCGACGCCTTCGGGCTGAGCGGCCGCGTGCGCTCCGGCTCCGCCAGCTCCATCTGATCCGGGTGCTCGCGGCTGGGCCGCGACTCGGGCGGATAGCGCGTGGCCGCCACGTAGGACTCCAACGAGCGCTTCGCGCGCTCCAGCCGCTTCTGCCACAGCTCGCGGCGGGCCTCGCGCTCGCGGGCCTCCGGGCTGAGCAGTGACGGCGCGGCGGACTCGGCCGCCAGGGCCGTGCCGCCGCGCTCCGCCGGTGCCCGCGCCACCTCGCGGGGGTTGGCCACCGGAGCGGAGGCAGGCTCCGGTGCGCCCTCCGGCGCTTCGGCCCCTTCACTTCCCTGCCACCAGAAGAACGCCCCACCCGCGAGCACCAGGGGCACAAGGGCAAGCAACCATCGGCCGTGGCGCAGCCGGGAGGCGGAAGAGACAGGACCGTCGTCGGGAGTCATGAGCAGGCTTCGCCGGAGGGGGCGGGGGAAGCCGTCATTCTAGTACGCGTACTGGACCATGTACTCACGCACCTTGGAGACGATGCCGCCCCAGGTGCCGTTGGCGTAGTGGTTGTACGACTCACCGTCGTCGCGGAGGTACACGGAGTGGAAGCTCCACTTCGCCCGGCCGTCGCTGCACGCGTTCTTGAGCAGGTTGAGCGTGCCGCCGCAGAACCAGTCGCCCGGGTTGCAGTAGGACCCGCCGCTGCTGCCGGAGACACCGCCCGTGGAGTGGTAGGACACCGCCTCGTCGTCCTGGCCCGGGAGGATGCCGGAGTACAGCGTCCCCTTGGAGCCGGCGAACATGAGGAACTCCACGTTGGCCGTGGCGTTGTGGTTGTACATGGAGCGCGCCGTGGTGGTGACCAGGTCGCTCACCAGGGGCTCGCTCACCGCCCAGTCGCCGTGGTCCGCCAGCTCGCTGCCGCCGCCCGCGCCGGACGCCACGGCCACCCACTTGATGTTCCAGCCCGTCTGCGTGGAGGTGCCCACGTTGCCGCATTCGCCGTTGGCGTTGGGCGTGGCGTTCTTCACCTGACGCGTGCTGGCGCCGTACAGCGACAGCGCGTAGCCGATCTGCAGGTCACCGGCGCTGTGCGCGGCGATGTAGCAGGAGTTCGTGCCCGTGCAGAAGCAGTCCAGCGCGTTGCGGATGCGGTAGTTCTCCGAACCCACGCGCTGCGTGCCGTTCCAGTTGACCGCCTTCTTGTTGATGCCCGCCGCGGTGGTGGCGGGCCCCCAGTAGCTGAAGTCGGCGTAGTTGCCCGCCTTCGTCGTGTTGCCGTTCCGGCCGTGGATCCACAGCGTGTAGTTCGTCGCGGCGGCTTCGGTACCCACCAACAGCGTCGCGGCGGTCACGGCCGCGCCAATCAGCATCTTCATCGGGGTGTGTCTCCTGGCCTCTCGGGGGGATGAGAGGGCTTCCGCACGGCCCCAGGCCGGGCGAGGGGACGACCACTCTAGGGGTTGTTTCAGATGAACGCGATAAGCCGAAAGTCCAGTCGTCAGTGGAAACCCTGACGCATCGCGCCGCCCCGCGGCGTCACCCCAGCGCGTCCAGGCCCCCGTCCCGTACGAAGCGTTCCAGCCGCTCCAGTGCTTCCGGCAGGTTGGCGCGCCCCAACCCCAACCGGAAGTGATTGCCGGGAAAGCCATACACGTCACCCGGCAACAGCAATACGCCCTCGCGGGTAATCAATGACTCAGTGAAACGAGCCACCGGGATGTTTCGCGACAGACGGGGGAAGGCCACGCTGCCGGCGCGCGGGCGCACCCAGTGGAAGGTGTCCGCGTGGCGGGCGAAGAAGTCATCCAGCCGCGCGAGGTTCGCGGTGAGCAGCCCGCGGCTGCGCTCCAGCACGCGCTCGCGGGCGCGCAGCGCGATGAGGGACAGCAGCTCGCTGGGGGCGCTGTTGCAGAGCGAGGTGTAGTCCTTGAAGGCGCGGCAGCGCGCCAGCAGCGCCGCGTCCCGGGTCGCGAGCCAGCCCACGCGCAGCCCCGCCAGGCCGAACGCCTTGGACATCACGCCCAGGCTCACGCCCTTCGTGAAGCACGACGCGGCGGGCGGCAGCGTGTCGTTCGCGTCGTACTCCAGCAGCCGGTACACCTCGTCGGAGAAGAGGTGGATGCCGCGCGCTTCGCACAGCGCGCACAGCTTCTGGAAGGTGGCGCGGTCCGGCAGCGAGCCCGTGGGGTTGTGCGGGAAGTTCACCACGACCATGCGCGTGTCGGGGCGCAGCGCCGCCGTGAGCGCGTCCAGGTCCAGCGCCCAGCCGTCCTCTTCGCGCAACGGCAACAGCGTCACGTCCGCGCCGGTGGCGCGCGCCACTTCATACAGGGACTGGTAGCCCGGCCACGTGACGACGGCGTGCGTGCCGGGGCCCAGCTGGACGTTCATCGCGACGAACAGCGCCTCCTGCGCGCCCGCGAAGGTGAGGACGTCCTCGGAGCACAGGTCCGGGTACATCCCAGCGATGGCGTCGCGCAGCGCGGGCATGCCGGGCGTCTCCGTGTAGCCGAGCGTCAGGCCGTCCCAGCGGGCGCGGTCCTCCGGCGACGCGAGCGCCAGCAGGTCCGCCATGCGCCAGCCCTCCACGTCGGACGCGCACAGCAGGTAGGGCGCGGCGAACTCCCAGCGCGCGAAGTACCGCTCCAGTTCGAAGTCGGGGATGCGCATCACGTCCTCCATGCCGCCTGCCTGCCCACCGGGGGGCGGAGCAGGCCACCACACCTTGCCGGACAGGCGAGCGGACGGGCGCGCAGCCGGGAGCAACCGGTGACGCATGCATAGCTTGAGTCACGTCCCGTTGAAGCGCTTTCCACTTCCCATAGGGAGCTCGCATGGCCTCGACGAAAATCCCGCTCACGCTCCTGGACCCGGATGGCGGGTGGGTGAATGCCCCCGTCCACGTCTCGGAGCTCGATGGACTGCCCGTCCTCCTGCACTTCTGGACCATGGACTGCGAGGACTGCGCCGCGCAGTTCGAGGCCGTGAACCAGTGGGTGGTGGACTACGGGCCCAAGGGCCTGAAGGTCATTGGCGTGGACGTCACCCATTCGGAGACGGAGCTGCGCGACACCAACAAGGTGGAGGGCTTCGCGCGCGAGCACGGCCTGCGCTACCCCATCGCCATGGATGACGGTTCCATGGCCAAGGCCTACGGCGTGGACAAGCACCCCGCCTTCCTCCTCTTCGGCACGGACGGACGGATGAAGAACCGCATTGGCGGCAAGGACGCCCTGCGCCGCGTGCGCGCGCTGCTCAAGAACCTGCCCGGCCAGGAAACGCCCGCGCTCCACGGCGAGGTGTCCCGCGAGCAGGAGGACCAGGTCGCGGCCTCCAATCCCTAGCGCCCCGGCTCCCCACCCATCCCTGGAGAATCGCACCATGGCCGACCGACGACACACCGAGCGAAAGGGCCTCTCCCTGGGCGCGATTGCCGCCGGGGTGGGCGCCGCCGTGGGGCTGAGGCGCGCGCTGCGTGCGCGCTTCAGCTTCAAGGACAAGGTGGTGGTCATCACCGGAGGCTCGCGAGGGCTGGGGCTGGTGATGGCGCGCATGCTGCTGGACGAGGGCGCGCGCGTGGCCATCTGCGGCCGGGACGTCGACTCGCTGAAGCGTGCCCACGCGGACCTGGAGCGCATCGGGGGGGAGGTGCTGTCCCTGCGCTGCGACGTGCGCGACCAGGTGCAGGTGGACGCGATGGTGGGCGCCGTCCACGAGCGGTGGGGCGCGGTGGACGTGCTCATCAACAACGCGGGCGTCATCATGGTGGGCCCGCTGGAGTCCATGACGCTGGAGGACTTCGAGGAGGCGGTGGACGTCCACCTGTGGGGGCCGCTGTACACGACGCTCGCGGTGGCGCCGGCCATGAAGGCGCGCGGCGAGGGCCGCATCGTCAACGTCGCCTCCATGGGCGGCAAGCTGAGCATCCCGCACCTGGTGCCGTACTCCGCGAGCAAGTTCGCGCTGGTCGGCCTGTCGGACGGGCTGCGCACGGAGCTGGCCCAGGACGGCATCCGCGTGACGACGGCGTGCCCGTCCCTCATCCGCACGGGCAGCCCGCGCAACGCGAACTTCAAGGGCGACCACGAGAAGGAGTACGCGTGGTTCCACGTGAGCAATGCGATGATGGGCATCTCGATGAGCGCCGAGCGCGTGGCGCGGAAGATCATCGAAGCCTGCCGCCGGGGTGACGCGGAGGCGCTGGTGGGCATGCCCGCGAAGCTGGGCGCGGTGGGACGCGCCCTGGCGCCCAACCTCACCGCCCTGGTGCTGGACGCGGTGAACCGGCTGCTGCCCCAGGACAGCACCCCGGAGCGCTTCAAGGGCAGCGAGAGCGAGACGCCCCTCACCCGCTCCTGGCTCACGGAGATGAGCCGCCGCGCGGCGGAGCGCAACAACGAGAACGAGGTGTCCCTGCACTGAGCTCGCGGGGACACCCCGGTGGACGAAGGCGTTAAGCCTTGCCGTCCATCTCCGCCAGCTCCATGCGCCAGTGGCCGCGGTGCTCGTACGCCTGCGCCAGCTGGTCGTTCAGCGCGCTGAGCATCTTCACGTTCCCGTCCTGCTCGTAGCCCTTGAGGGCCTCCGCGCAGGCGGGCACGCGGCCCAGGAACGTCTTCAGCGCGTCCAGGCTCAACTCCTTCACATACATCCCGTACCCCAGCTTCTCCAGGTACAGGGCATTGAGCACCTGTTCGAACTGGCCGCCCACGGGGATGCTGAGCAGCGGCTTGTGCAGGTACACGGCTTCGCTCATCAGCGTGTAGCCACCGCCCGCCACCACCGCGCGCGCGGTGCGCAGGTCGTCGATGAAGCCCGCCTCGCTGAAGGGCCGGTAGGTGAGGTTGCCGTCCACCACGTCCTCCTTCAGGTCGCGGCGCAGGCCATACACGCGGCACGGCACGCCGGACTGCTTGAGGATTTCCGGCAGGTGCGTGTTCGTCGTCGCCGTCTGGTACACGAGCAGGTGCTCACCGGCCTCCGGCTTCGCCGCCAGGATCTCCGGCCGCAGGATGGACGGCGCCAGCGTGGTGCGGCGCTTGCGCACCGGCGGGTAGAAGAACGTCGTGGCCAGGTAGTGGAAGGCGCCGGGCAGCTTCGCCTTCACGATGGCGCGCGTGGCTTCGAAGCTCTCCTCGTGGCCCGCGAGCAGCGCCGGGTCGTGCTGACAGCGGTTGATGATCTGCATGTTGTCCACGCTGATGACGGGCAACCGGTGGTTCTTCGCGAACAGGTAGCTGAACGTTTCGAAGTCGCTCACCACCACGTCCGGCTTGAAGCCTTCCACCAGGTCGAAGTACTGGCGCACGTTCTGCGGCCAGCCCGTCACGGCGCCCTTCAGGTTCTGCAGCACCGTCTGCCACTTCTTCACCGAGTTGCCTTCGTAGGCGATGGTCAGCCCCCAGATGCCGTGCACGTTCTGGAAGCGCTGGGCCAGGTAGTGCTGCGCCCGCCCCGACACCACGATGTGGACCTCGTGTTCCTTCGTCAGCGCCTCCAGCAGCACGCGTGAACGCGTGGCGTGGCCCATCCCTTCGCCGACGACCCCGTACAGGATTCGCATGGTCCGGAAGCATACGCCCGGGACACCCTCCCCTGTCCCTTCCGGCCCGGGACGGTGCTACGCCTCCCGGCCCATGACCTCCCTGCCTCCACCCCGGGGTGCCTCCGTCCTGCGCGCCGCGGCGCTCGGGCTGGTGGCGGGCATGCTCCTGGGAGGCCTGGGGCTGCTCGTCCTGGGCGTGAAGGCCGTCTTCGTCCCCGCGGACTGCGCCGGCCTGTCCGCGCAGGAATGCCAGCTCATCCAGGGGGCGGAGCGCGACCTGGGCCGCGTGCAGACGCTCTGCGGGGGTGCGCTCGTCGCCCTGGGCGCCGCCCTCTTCGCCCTCACCCGGCCGCGTCCCCCCAACGCTCCTGACGACTCCCCTGGCGGCTCCCATGACTCCAGCGTTTGAGAGCCCAAGATTTCGCCGCGGCGCGCAAGCAGCCGGGCGCACCTTCCCTGTAGGTCATTTTCGCGCGCGGGGTAGGTCAACTAATTACCACTGGCCCGGCCATTAGGTTTGAGGGTAGGAGACGGCCCATGCAGCTCGAATCGTTGAAGATGTTCTGTGACGTGGTCGAGACAGGCTCGTTCTCGCGCGCGGCGCAGCTCAATCACGTGACCCAGTCCGCGGTGAGCCAGCAGATTCGCGCGCTGGAGAACCGCTACGAGCAGAAGCTGCTCTCGCGCAGCGCGCGGCAGGTGACGCCCACGCCCGCGGGTGAGCGCCTGTTCCGGGGCTGCAAGGAGATATTGGCGCGCTTCGCGGAGGTGGAGCAGGAGATCCGCGAGCAGGCCACGGAGGTCCAGGGCGCGACCACCGTGTCCACCATCTACTCGGTGGGTCTGCACGAGCTGAACGTGGTGCAGAAGCAGCTGTTGAAGACGCACCCCAAGGTCAACATGCGCCTGAACTACCGGCGCAATGATCAGGTCTACGACGACGTGATTCTGGGCGCGGCGGAGATTGGCATCGTGGCCTATCCGCAGCCGCGCGCGGGCGTGGACATCCTGCCGTTCCGCGACGACAAGCTGGCGGTGGTCTGCGCGCCCAACCACGCGTTCGCCAGCAAGGCGAAGGTGAGCGTCACCGCGCTGTCGGGCGTGCCCTTCATCGCCTTCGACCGGGAAGCCCCCACGCGCAAGGCCCTGGACCGCCTGTTCCGCGAGAAGAACATCGACATCAATCCCGTGATGGAGATGGACAACGTGGAGACCATCAAGCGCGCGGTGGAGATGGGCCTGGGCGTGGCCATCCTTCCGCTCGCCACGGCCCACGCGGAGATCAAGAACAGCTCGCTGGTGGCGAAGCCCTTCGCGGAGGGGCCCGTGTCGCGCCCCATCGGTCTGCTCATCCGCAAGGGCAAGTACCTGGACCGCGCGTCCGCCGCGGTGCTGGAGGCCTTCAAGCAGGCCGCCCTGATTCCGCAGGACGACTGAAGCGTCGCCCTGCGGTCCGCGCCCGGCCCGGCTCAGTAGAGCTTGCGCAGCCGGGCCGCGAAGAAGCCGTCGTAGCCCTCCGGTCCGGGCAGCGTGCGCAGCCAGGCCTGGGCGAGCGGCAGCTTGAGGCCGGGCAGCACGGGCGGCTCGGCCGTCCACTCCGGGTGGCTGCGCAGGAACATGTCCACCTGGTCCTGGCCCTCCTGTGGCTCCGGCGTGCAGACGGCATAGACGAGCAGGCCGCCAGCCGGCACCGCCTCCTGGCAGTTCTCCAGGATGCGCCGCTGGAGCGTGGCCAGCCGGGCCACGTCCTCCTCCTTGCGGCGATAGCGCAGCTCCGGGTGCCGGCGCAGCGTGCCCAGTCCGGAGCACGGCGCGTCCACCACCACCGCGTGGAACTCGCCCCAGCTTTCGGGGAACGGTTCGGCCGCGTCGTGCGCGTAGGCCTTCAGGCGGCCGGACAGCCCCAGCCGCTGGGCCTCCGCGTCGATCTTCCGCAGCTTGTTGGCGTGCAGGTCCACCGCGACGACGTCGTGCGTCTCCGCCTGGTGGCAGGCCTTGCCGCCCGGCGCGGCGCACGCGTCCAGCACGCGCGCGGACTCCGGGATGGCGCCGTAGACGCCCACCAGCTGCGCGGCCTCGTCCTGCACCTGCCACAGCCCTTCGGAGTAGCCGTACAGGTCCTCCACGCGGCCCACGGAGGGCAGGATGATGCCCACGGGCGACGCGTCCGTGGCGCGCGCGTCCACGCCCACGTCCTTGAACTGCGCGAGCAGCGCGTCGCGCGTCACCTTGGAGGTGTTGGCGCGCACGACGACGGCGGGCGGCAGGTTGTTGGCGACGAGCATCGCCTCCGCGCGCTCGCGGCCGAACTGGCGGATCCACCGCTCCACCAGCCAGCGCGGATGGCTTTCGCGCACGGACAGGTACTCCACCGGGTCCGTCTGCGCTGGCAGCGGCGGCGACGGCAGCTCCGACAGCTTGCGCAGGATGGCGTTGGTGAAGCCCGCCGCGCGCCCCAGGCCCACGTCCTTGAGGGCCTGGACGGTCTCCGCCACGGCGGCGCGCGCGGGCACGCGGGTGTGGAAGAGCTGGTAGGCGCCCACGCGCAGGGCGGCCAGGACCTTGTCCTCCAGCGCGTCCAGCTTGCGGTCCGCGAAGCGGGTGATGGCGTAGTCCAGCGCCAGCTGCCGGCGGGTGGTGCCGTAGGTCAGCTCGGTGACGAGCGCCGCGTCGCGGGGGTCCTTCGGCGGCGACTCCGACAGCACCGTGTCCAGCACCACGTTGAGGTAGGCATCCGTGGCGCGCACGCGCGACAGGATGTTGATGGCGAGGATACGGGCGTTCATCCTTCTTCCAGCCGGGTCATCAGGTCCACCAGTTGCGTGTCCGTCAGCCGCGTCGCGGGCAGATGGGACAGGGTGAGGCTCTGGAGGCTGTCCTCCAGGAGCTCGCGGTGGCCGCTCTCCGCCGGCTCACCACGCTGGACCTGCTGATACTTCGCGCGGGCCCAGGTGGCCAGCTCCGCTTCACTGAGCCGTCCGGCCAGCCGGTCCGCGATCTTCTGGCGCACGAGCGCCCGCGTGAGCAGGTCCGACGCGGGCGTGGCCCCTTCCTTCGCCGCGCGGCCCAGCGTCTTGCCCGCCTTGCCCTCCCCCTTCACGACGGTGGGCACCGACTTGCGGCCCAGCGTCTTCAGCGGTCCCCCGGCTTCCGCCGTGCGCCTGAGCGAGCGCGCGGGCGTGGCCAGCGGCGTGGGCTCCGGCGCGTCGTCCTTCTTGAGCGGGTGCACGCGGCCCACCAGCTTGGGCTTGGGCCGGGAGCCTTCGTCCTCTTCCGCCGAGGCGCCCTTCTTGCGGCGGCCCAGCGTCTTCACCGGCCCGGGGATGGCGGGGTGGAAGATGCCGCTCGCGAAGGTCTCCAGCGCCTGGATGTACGGGTCGAAGCCGTGCAGCCCCAGCACCTGCATGGCGCACGCTTCGGCCACCACGGACTCGCGCGCGGGCGGCTTGAGCAGCACCTCGATGGCGGGCAGCCCCACCGCCTCCAGCGCCTCCTTCAGCGCGTAGGACGTGAAGTAGCCCGCCGGGTTGATGAGGATGCCCTCCACCTTCTTGCGCTCGGCGTGGAGCGTGTCGATGAGGACCCCTTCGTGGTTGGACTGGACGATGGTCAGCTCCAGTCCCAGGTCCTTCGCCTTCGCGCGCAGGGCCGCGTCGAGGTCCGGCAGGCGGCCCCCCGCGACGTCCTCGAGCTCTCCCAGGAGGTTGAGGTTCGGCCCGTGCAACACCAGCAGCTTCATGCCCATCCTTGAGACTCCATGACGCGAGGATTCCACAGGGCGCTCGGGGGCGCGCTCACGACGTGAACGGCTGACTGCCCGGCTGCAATCTGTTTCCGGAGAGGAAGTCCCCCGCGCGCATCACGCGCTTGCCCTCTGGCTGGACCTCCAGGAAGACGACCGAGCCCTCGCCGCAAGCGACCTCGATGCCCTCCGGCCCCGCGGACAGCACCGTCCCGGGCTCCCCCTTCCCCGCCGCCGGCTGCATCCGGTGCACCTTGAAGACCTTGCCACCCAGGAGCGTGTACGCGCCGGGCCACGGCGTGAAGGCGCGCAGGCGGCGGTCCAGCTCCACCGCGGGCTTCGTGAAGTCCAGCTTGCCGTTCTCCTTGTCGATGATGGGCGCCAGCACCATGCCCTCGGACGGCTGGGGCTGGGGCGTCAGCTCGCCCTTGAGGTAGCGCGGCAGGGACTCCCGCAGGATGTCGCCGCCCAGCGCGGACAGCTTCGCGTGCAGCGTGGCGCTCGTCTCATCCGCGGCGATGGGCAGCCGCTTCATCGCCAGCACGGGGCCCGTGTCCAGGCCCTCATCCATCACCATCAGCGACACGCCCGTCTCGCTGTCCCCGTGCGCGATGGCCCACTGGATGGGCGCGGCGCCCCGGAAGCGCGGCAGCAGCGAGGCGTGCACGTTCACGCAGCCCTTCGCGGGCAGGGCCAGCAGGTCCTTGGGGAGGATCTTTCCGTACGCGGTCACCACGCAGACGTCGGGGGCGTACTGGCGCAGCTCTTCCACGAACGGGGGCGTGCGCAGCTTCTGCGGCTGGAGGACCGGGATGCCCTTCTCCAGCGCGCGCTCCTTCACGGGCGGCGCGGTGACGGCGTTGCCCCGGCCCTTGGGCTTGTCCGGCTGGGTGACGACGGCCACGACGTCGCCCACGTCGAAGCAGGCCTCCAGCGAGGCCACGGCGAACTCGGGCGTGCCCATGAAGACGATGCGGGGTCGGCTGCTCATGTGAGGGAAATCTCTTGGAGGAAAGGGATGGGGTCAGGCCACGGACTTGAACGTGGCGGGCGGCGCGGAGGTGTCCACCGCCTGGCGCTTGCGCGCGCGCAGGGCTTCCAGCGTGGCCATGGCCTCGCGCGACTCGGGGGTGGTGGCCACGTCCTTGAGGACGGCCAGGGCCTTCTCCAGCGCGAGCGCCTCGTCCGCCTCGCGCTGACGGATGCGGTCCACCGCCTCACTGAAGCGCCCGAAGAAGGCGCGCAGCTCGTCCTTGCGCCGCAGGGGGCGCAGGCGCGGATAGCGGCCCGCCGCGAGCGCCGCGACATAGAGGCTCATCACGTGGACGGGGCCCGCCACACGGTGCGTGAAGAGCAGCCCGAACAACCCGAGCGCGATGCCCAGGCCCACGGTGGCGACGCCGGTGAGCCACCAGAGCGTCTCCTCGCCTGACAGGCCCCCTTCGGCCGCCATGCGGTTCACCTGCTGCGCGAGCACGCCGAACAGCAGCATGCTCCCGGCGCCCATGCCGGTGAGCAGCAAGATGTATTTGAGCTGGAATTCTCGGTCGAGCAGGTACGTCCGGCGCACGATGGGCGGACGCGACGCGTTACGACTGTCTTCGGCATGGGGCATGTCGTTGACCAGCGTACCCCAGGAGGTGGGGGAGGTTTGCGTCCTTCGTCAGGACAGGTCTACACCCGACGAAAGCCTGACGTTCGGACGCAAAGGAGCCCCATGTCCCGCTCATTCGTCGCCCTGTCCCTGGCCGTGTCCTGCCTTGCCCTGGGAGGTTGCAAGAAGGAGGACCCCAAGACGCCGGAGTACTGGCAGTCCAGTCTGGAGGGGGCGAAGCGGCCCGACGACCGGGTGCGAGTGATTGAGTCGATGCGCACGTCGGGCAACGTCAACGAGCAGTTCCTGCCCTTCCTGCACGCGAGGCTGTCCTCGGAGCGCAAGCCGGAGGTGAAGGCGGCGGTGGCCCGGGCGCTGGGGGATTTGCACCACCCGACGTCGCTGGAGCCGCTGACGGCGGCGCTGGACCCCGGGGCGTCGGACGTGCCCGCGCAGCAGGTGAACAAGGCGGTGGTGGGCGCGCTGGGGCGGATTGGGGATGAGCGCGCGGTGCCATCGCTGGTGCCCTTGCTGCGCAGCAAGGACAACTACACGCGCATCGAGGCCATCCAGGTGCTGGGCGCGCTGAAGGCGAAGCCGGCGGTGGAGCCGCTCATCCAGCTGGCGACGGACGAGTCCGCGGAGCCGTTCCTCAACAAGAAGGCCATCGAGGCGCTGGGGCAGATCGGGGATCCGCGCGCGGTGCCGGCGCTGATGCGCACGCTGACCAAGGAGCGCCGGGGCATGTCGTTCTACGTGGAGAGCAGCTTCGCGCTGTTCCAGCTGGGCGCGCCCGCGGCGGACGCGCTGCTGCCGGTGCTGGACGGCAAGGACGCGGAGCTGCTCACGTGGGCGAAGGCGCAGGGCGTGAACCCGGCCAGCTATCCGATGAAGGCCGCGCAGGTGCTGGGCGACCTGCGGGAGAAGCGCGCGGTGCCGTCGCTGCTGAAGCAGCTGTCGTTCACGCATTCGGATCCGCAGATTCAAGCGCTGGTGCGGATGCAGGCGGCGGATGCGCTCGGCAGGATGCGCGCGCCGGAGGCGGTGAAGCCGCTTTCGGGGCTCGTGGGTGAGCCGGATCCGACGGTGCGGGATGCGTACGTGCGGGCGCTGACGCTGCTGGGCGGCCGGGACGCGCTGCCCGCGCTGGAGAAGGCCGCGGGCAGCGGGGATTGGTACGCGCGGGAGATCGCGGTGAAGGGCATCGCGCTGCTGGGCGATGCGCGTGAGCAGCCCGTGCTCGCGAAGCTGGCGGCGGCGGAGCCGGCGCGCACGGCGGCGGACTGCAAGGAGACGGGCGAGGAAGGGTGTGAGGATGCCGCGGCGCTGGGCAAGAAGCGCGCGGATCAGGTGCAGGGGCATGCGGCGGTGCTGGAGGCGGCGCAGGCATGCAATGGCGACGCGGCCTGCTGGTCGCAGCGGCTGCCCAAGGCGAACGCGGTGCTGTTGCAGCGCGCGGCGCTGGAGCTGGGACGGCTGGGGGCCGCGGACCAGGGCCCGACGCTGGCGGCCCGGCTCGCCGAGCGCGACACCGAGGCGCGCGCCACGGTCATCCAGGCGGTGGACTGGCTGGCGGACGCGCCCGGCGGGGCGAAGAAGCTGCGCGACGCGTCCCTGCCCGCGCTGAAGAAGCAGTTGGAGGACGAGAAGGGCAACTCCAACTTCGTGCGCGTGAACGAGGACCTGCGCCGGCTGATGGTGAAGCTGGAGCGGGCCTGACGCGGACTCCGGCGCTCACGCGGGAACGGGTGCGGCGCCATCCTCCGAAGCACGCAGCGCGGGAGGCATGCGCTCCACCGCGTGTTGGAGCACGCCCAACTGGCGCACCAGCCTCGTCACCTGCGTGCGCGCCAGCGCGTCCGTGCCCTCCAGCCCGGGCGCCTCGCGCTTGAGGGCTGATGGCACGCGGCGCGCCACCAGCGCCGCGGACAGCTCCTCCAGCGCATCCGACGCGTAGCGCACCACGGGCCCCAGGTCCGACGCCGGATGCCAGGCGCGGCTCGCGGCCAGCGCCGTCACCGCCGCGGTGAAGCGCCGCGCGTACGTGATCAGCGCCATCCCCGGCTCCAGCTCCTTCGCCGGCCCCTTCCACTCACTGAGCAGCCGCTGGAAGGACGCCTCCGCGGACAACAGCGCCACGCCCACCGTGCGCCGGGCCTCGCGCAGCGCGGCCTCCGTGGGCACCGGCGTCCGCGCCACCTCGCGCAGGTAGTCCTGGTCCGCATTCAGCACGCCGGCCACCTCCTCCGCGAAGCGCGCGTGCTCGGGGCTCGGCCAGAGCAGCCGGATGCCCACCAGCGCCAGCACGCCGCCCAGCAGCGTGTTGAGGATGCGCACCCCCGCGAGCCGCCAGTCCCCCGTCTGAATCTCCGCGAGCAGCACCAGCGCCGGCGCCAGCAGCACCTGGTAGACCGCGAAGTTCAGCGGCCGCACGCTCACCGACACGCAGACCAGCAGCACGATGGCCGCGAGCATCATCCACTGCGCGGGCAGCACGTGCACCAGCCCCATGGCCAGCACGCTGCCCACGAACGTCCCCGCCACGCGCTGAAGCCCCTTCTCCGTCGTGAGCCCGGAGTACGGCTGCAACACGACGATCACCGTGATGGTCACCCAGTACCAGTGATTGAGCCCCAGCCCTTCCGCCAACGCCGTCGCCACCGTCGCGGTGAGCCCCAGCCGCAGCGCGTGCCGGAAGACCACCGACTCCGGCGTCAGCTGGTCGCGCAACACCTTCCACCAGGAGCGTCCCCGGCCCGGCTCCTGCCCGAAGGGCTTCGTGTCCCGCTCCGGCAGCGGCTTACCGCGCTCCAACCGCGACGCCACATCCAGCGCCACCGCGCTGTACTCCCGCAGCCGCCCCAGGAGCCCCGCCACGTGCGAGTACTGCGAGCGCGCCGGCTCCGGAAACCCTCCGTCCGCCTGGAGCACCCGCGTCACCGGCTCCGCGTCCCACGACGCCGGCACCGGCACCGAGCCCCGCGCCAGCGCGCCCACCACGCCCCGCAGGTCCACCGCGAGCGCGCCCAACGCATGCTGTGCCTCGGTGCGGGCCGCGCGGCATGCCCCCTGGCGCGGCGCCTCGTCCAGCGCCTCCGTCATGGCCGTGAGCAGGAGCGACAGCGCGTCCGCGTCCTCCAGCAGCACCAGCAGGTACTCGCCCCGGCCGCTCTCCTCCTGCCGTCCCTGGCGCGTGGCCCCCAGCGTGGCGCGCGCCGTCTCCAGCGACTGCCGCATGCGCGCGGCCTGCTGCACCGCCTCCCACGTCCCCACCCGTGAGGGCCCTTCCATGGGCCAGCCCGCCACCACGTCCGCGGTGGCCGCCAGCTCCTCGTAGCAGGCCGCGATGGCGAGCCGCGCCGGGCGGTAGGGCCTCAGCGGCCACAGCACCAGCGCCAGGAACATGGACCACAGCCCGCCCGCCACGAAGAACGCCGCCTGCATCAGCGCCGCTTCCGGCCCGCGTGACGGCAGCGCCAGCGACACCACGAACAGGTTCGCCAGCAGCATGCCCACGATGCCCGGCGTGTCGCCGTAGCTGCGCGCGAAGCCGCACGCCGTCACCCAGAAGAACGTCAGCGCCACGTCCACCCAGAAGGGACTGGGCAGCGCGATGATCAACCCCACCCCCGCGCCCAGCACCGTCATCGCCCCCATGGCCCGGGCACGCGTGCGGTACGGCCCGCCCTTGTCCACCAGCGCGACGAAGAGCCCCGCCATGCCCGCCCATGCCGCCGCCGGCATTCGAAGCAGCGCGGAGACGAGCAGCGGCACACCCAGGGCCAGCGCCGTGCGCAGCCCCGCGGCCACCGCGGGCCGGCCCGGCTGGAAGCGGAAGAGCCCCGCGACGTGGCGGGGCAGGTGTCCCCGGGCCGCACGCCCCCGTGGCGCCACCCAGCCTTCCGCCACCGTGTCGCCTGCGTCCCCGCGCATCCCCGCTCCTTCCTCTCGTGGACTTCCCCCCCGAGGAAGAAGATGGGGTGCGCGAGCGCCGGAATCCGCCCCTGCCCGTCCGCATGCATGGCGGGCAGGCGAAGCGGGGCCAGGCGGTCAGCTGCGCTGCGCGTAGTACTCGACGATGAACGGCTCGTTCACGTCCACGGGGATCTCCTCACGCTCGGGCAGCCGCACGTAGCGCATGCCCTCGCCTTCCCCCAGGACCTGCACGTACGCGGGCACCTGGCGGGACTTCATCCGGCCGAAGGCGTCCTGCACCACCGACAGCTTCAGGTGTGACGGATGGAAGCGCACCTCGTTGCCCGGCTTGAGCCGGATGCTCGGGATGTCCGCGCGCTTGCCGTCCACCTGCAAGTAGCCGTGGCGCACGAACTGCCGCGCCTGGCGGATGCTCGTGGCCAGCCCCGCGCGCAGCACCAGCGCGTCCAGCCGGCTCTCCAACAACTGCATCAGCACCTTGCCCGTGTTGCCCGGCGACCGGCGCGCTTCCAGGAACGCGCTGCGGCACTGCTTCTCCAGGAGGCCGTAGTACAGCTTCAGCTTCTGCTTCTCCCGCAGCCGCTGCGCGAAGTCGCTCACCGACACGCGCGCCGTCGCCCCGTGCTGGCCCGGCGGATACGGCCGGCGCAGCACCGGATCCTTGTCGGGGTCCTTCGCGCTGATGCGCGACAGGGGGATGCCCAGCCGCCGACACATCTTCCCTCGGGGTCCCAGTTCACGTGCCACGGTGCGTTCCTCCGGCCTTCCTGTTGGGTCGAGCCAAGTTGAAGTTGATAATCACTATCAATTTCAATACCCATGAAGGGAGCGGCCGGTCAAGCTTCCAGCCACTGGGGGTGAGTGGACGGCCGTGCACAGGCAGGTTGAAAATGAACGGAAATACGACCCGGAACACCGGCCTACCTACCGGTCGGAATGTGTTTCTGGAGTGGATGTAGGACGAAAACTTCACCTGTGAATTCATGAGGTTGAGCCCACTCATGACCGTGTACGCAGCCACCCACACGCAACAACGGAACGGCTGACACGAGAATCAATTTGTCCGCTTCAACTTTCCCCCGAAAGCACACCCCATGGCCCTGCGCACCGACCTTTCGAAGCCCGTTGCCGCCACCCAGAACCGCACCGACACCAAGCCGGTGAACACCGTGAAGCCGCAGGGCCCGGTGGGCATGAGCTCGCAGTCGAGCTTCAGCGCGGGCGCGCCCTCCAAGGCGAAGGCCACGGTGGCGCTGAACGGCGTGGGCCAGAAGCTGACGCCGGGCCCGGTGGACCTCTCCAGCCCCCAGGCGCAGCAGGCCGTGCAGCAGACCGTGGCGTACGTGAACCAGAAGAACCCGCAGCTGACCGGCATCACGGGCGGTACGTCGTTCTCGCCGCGCTCGGTGGAGCGCGACCAGCTGGGCATGACGCACGTGCGCATGGACCGCATGCACGAGGGCGTGAAGGTCGCGGGTGAGCAGGTCATCGGCCACCTGGACGCGAAGGGCCAGTTCGACAGCCTGACCGGCGACGTGTCCAGCATCCCGGTGGGCATTGGCAAGGCGCCCACGAAGCTGAACGCGAAGGACGCGCTGGCGGTGGCGCAGAAGGACTTCAACGGCGCGACGTCCAAGGCCCCCACGGCGGAGAAGGTCATCGTGAAGGGCAAGGACGGCCAGTACCACGCCGCCTTCCACGTGACGCTCACCGACACGTCCGTGTCCACCGGCAAGGACCCGCGCTCGATGAACTACTTCATCGACGCGAACACCGGCGAGTCGCTCAAGCAGTACAACACCATCAGCCACCTGGACCGCACGACCAACGCCAAGCGCGCGGAGGGCACGCCCACCACGCCGACGAAGCCCACCACGCCGACGACCCCGACGACCCCGGGCAGCGCGGGCCGCGTGGCGGACGACCAGACGATGTACAGCGGCAAGGTCGACATCCAGACCACGAAGAACAAGGACGGCACGTTCTCGCTGGATGACAAGACGCGCGGCAAGGGCATCGTGACGTACGACGCGAAGAACGCGGAGAACGCGTCCGGCACCACGGGCTTCACCGACAAGAACGACGTCTGGGGTGAGAAGACCGACCCGTCGCGCGCCGCCACCGCGGTGGACGCGCACTACGGCGCGGAGATGACCTACGACTTCTACAAGGAAGTCCTCGGCCGCGACTCCATCGACGGCAAGGGTGAGAAGCTGGTCTCCTACGTGCACACCGACGTGAACCTGGTGAACGCGTTCTGGGACGGCGAGAAGATGCAGTACGGCGACGGCGACGGGAAGGACTCCGGCCCGCTCACCACGCTGGACATCGCGGGCCACGAAATCACCCACGGCCTCACCGAGCGCACCGCGGGCCTGGAGTACGAGGGCGAGTCCGGCGGCCTCAACGAGTCCTTCAGCGACATCATGGGCACCGGCGTGGAGTGGTTCGCCAGCCAGAAGAACAAGGCCGTGAAGTTCGACTGGGCGGTGGGCGAGGACGCGTGGACGCCCAAGAACGGCGACAGCACGGACGCCCTCCGCTACATGAACGACCCGACGTCGGATGGCTACTCCATCGACAACTACAAGGACTTCGCCAAGAACCCGGAGGTCCACGGCTCCAGCGGCATCGCGAACAACGCCTTCTTCCTGCTCACCGAGGGCGGCAAGAACAAGACGTCCGGCATCGAGGTGAAGGACGGCATCGGCATGGACAAGAGCCTGAAGATCTTCGGCCGCGCGCTCACCACGTACATGACGCCGCAGACGAACTTCTCCCAGGCCCGCGCCGCCACCATCAAGGCCGCCACGGACCTGTACGGCAAGGACTCCACCGAGGCGAAGAAGGTCGCCGAGGCCTGGACCGCCGTCGGCGTGACCAAGTAGTCCGCTCAAGGTTTCAAGCCCGGACGGGGCGCCCCCCTCCCCGTCCGGGTCCGTCGTGTGTCCCTACTGCTTCGCCAGGGCCTCCTTCTGTTCGGCCTGGGTGTCACGGACATGCTCCCCGACGACGTCCACGGTCACCTGGTGGAGCATGCCGGTGAACTCGAAGGGCGCGGCGTAGCGCTTGCTCACGGACGATTGCTCGTCCCGTCCGCACGTGAGCCCCTCCCCCAGGCTGATGGCCACCGGCATGGTGTCGTCGATGGTGCTCTGCGCGACCAGGTCCCCGTTGATGTAGAGCCTGCCGCGCCCGGGGGCCCCCTTCCCCACGGCCAGGTCCGGCTTGCCGGTGGGCTCGAACTCGAACTTCAGCTCCGAGCGCCCCTCCGGCACGTCCACCGCCGACTCGATGTGGAACTCCCGCTCACCGACGAAGTTGTAGACGTAGTGCAGCTTCCGGTCCTGGATGAAGAACGTGTAGCCACCGGTGAGGCCGCCGTGGCAGAGCAGCACGCCCTCCGTGTCGGGCTTCACCTCCGCGTCGGCGGTGATGGTGTGCGGCCGGTTGAGCACGTGCACCGCCGCGTTCTCCGGTGCGGGTGACGTGTGCGGCCGGTACACGTAGCGGGTGCGGTCCCTCGTGAGCTGCGGGCGCTCCATGGCGAACACGGCGAGGGTGGGCGACGCGAGCGGGAACACCTGGTAGCGCCCGGCTTCCGCGTACCAGAGGGCAATCATCTCGATGAGCTTGCCCCGGTTCTCCTCCGCCACGTTCTTCGTCTCGGAGCAGTCTTCCGCCACGTGGTACAGCTCCCAGCCGTGCGCATCCAGTTCGCGCAGCCGCTCCTCGTCGAGCAGTGACTGGCCGAACGCCTCTCCGGCTTCCGCGAAGGACGGGCCGGGGAACGGGCACACCGCGCGCCAGCCGTCGTGGTAGATGGCGCGCGAGCTGAACATCTCGAAGTACTGCGTGCGGTGGCGGCTTTCGACGTTCCCGTCGTTGAACGTGTGGCGGAAGCTGATGCCCTCCAGGGGTGACTGGGTGACGCCGCGGATCTCCGTGGGCGGCTCCAGGCCCAGGCAGTCCAGCACCGTGGGCACCATGTCGATGGCGTGCGCGTACTGCGTGCGCACCTCGCCCTTCGCCTGGATGCCCTGGGGCCAGTGGACGAGGAACGGGTCGGTGGTGCCGCCGCGGTACGTCTCCCGCTTCCAGCGGCGGAACGGCGTGTCTCCCGCCCAGGCCCAGCCCCACGGGTAGTGGTTGAAGTACTTCGGGCCGCCCAGGTCCTCCAGCGCCGCCAGGTTCTGCTCCAGCGACTCCGGCGTGTTGTTGAAGAACTTCAGCTCGTTCACCGAGCCGTGCGGCCCACCTTCCGCGCTGGCCCCGTTGTCGGACAGCACCATGATGAGCGTGTTGTCCAACTCTCCCGTGTCCTCCAGGAACTTCAGCAGCCGGCCGATGTGGTGGTCCGTGTGCTCCAGGAAGCCCGCGAACACCTCCATCATCCGCGCGTAGAGGTGCTTTTCCTCCGGGGGCAGCGAGTCCCAGTCCTGGACGTCCGGATCATGCCGGGACAGCTGCGTGCCCTCGGGGAGCACGCCCAGCTCCAGCTGCTTCTGGAACACGCGCTGCCGGTAGGCGTCCCAGCCGTCGTCGAACTGGCCCGCGTAGCCGTCCGCCCACTCGCGGGGGACGTGGTGGGGCGCGTGCATGGCGCCCGTGGCGAAGTAGAGGAAGAAGGGCTTGTCGGGCGCGACCTGCTTGGTGTCCGCGATGCAGTCGATGGCCCGGTCCACCAGGTCCGGGGTGAGGTGGTAGCCCTCCTCGGGCGTGGCGGGCGGGCGGCTGGCGTGGTTGTCGTGGACGAGGTCCGGGTAGTACTGGTGCGTGTCCCCGCCCAGGAAGCCATAGAAGCGCTCGAAGCCGCGGCCCAGCGGCCAGCGCGAGTACGGCCCGGCGGCGCTCGTCTGCTCCGCGGGGGTCAGGTGCCACTTGCCCAGCGCATAGGTGTTGTAGCCCGCATCCAGCAGCATCTCGGAGAGGAAGCCGTTCTCGAAGGGGATGGTGCCGTTGTAGCCGGGGTAGCCCAGCGACGTTTCGGTGATGGTGGCCATCCCGTTGGAGTGGTGGTTGCGGCCGGTGAGGATGCACGAGCGCGTGGGCGAGCACAGCGCGGTGGTGTGCATGTTGTTGTAGAGCAGCCCGCCCTTCGCCAGCCTGTCCAGGTTCGGCGTGCGGATGGGCGAGCCGTAGCAGCCCAGGTGCCCGAAGCCCGTGTCATCCAGGATGATGAACAGGACGTTGGGCGCGCCCGGCTTCGAGCGCAGGGGGGAAGGCCACGCGGGAGACGACTGCTCCCAGGTGCGGCCGATGACGCCGGGGAAGGGACTGCCGGGTTTGTATTCCTTGAGGGACATGAGCGAGCGCGCCTCCACGCGAAGCGAAGCCCGCCCGGCGGCCCCCGACCCGCGGGCCCCCCGGACGTGACCTCGTGAACGTGAGGTGCACCGTCCGGAGGGACGGGGAATCTGCCCTCCGGACGGAGGCAACCGGGTCCAGGCCCCGGCCGCCTCCCACTTCACGCCCGGCTCACGTGACGGGGAACGGGTTGCGCTCGGCGAACTGGCGCTGGTGGAAGTACGGGTACGGCCAGGGCACCGTGCTGGCGGCGTCCAGCGTGGCCACCTGCGCGGGCGTGAGGTTCCAGCCGATGGCGCCCAGGTTCTGGCGCAGCTGCTCTTCCGTGCGCGCGCCGATGATGACGTTGGCCACGGTGGGCCGCTGGAGCACCCAGTTGAGCGCCACCTGCGGCACCGTCTTCCCCGTCTCCTGGGCCACGGCGTCGAGCGCGTCCACGACCTTGAAGAGGTACTCCTCCGGCACCTGCGGGCCGCCGCTCGCGGTGGCGGGGTTGTTCAGGCGGCTCACCTCCGGCTTCGGCGCGCCCCGGCGCAGCTTGCCCGTCAGCCGGCCCCAGCCCAGCGGGCTCCACACCACCGCGCCCACCTTCTGGTCCTGCGCGAGCGGCATCAGCTCCCACTCGTAGTCGCGGCCCACGAGCGAGTAGTAGGCCTGGTGGGCCACGTAGCGCGCCAGGTTGTAGCGCTCCGACACCGCCAGCGACTTCATCAGGTGCCAGCCGGAGAAGTTGGAGCAGCCGATGTAGCGGATCTTCCCCGCGCGCACGAAGCCGTCCAGCGTGTTGAGCACCTCCTCCACCGGCGTCACCGCGTCGAAGGCGTGGAGCTGGAACAGGTCGATGTAGTCCGTCTTCAGCCGGCGCAGCGCGGCTTCCAGGGCGCGCGTGAGGTGGAAGCGCGAGGAGCCCACGTCGTTGGGGCCCTGCCCCGCGCGGAACGTGGCCTTGGTGGAGATGATGGCCTTGTCGCGCCGCCCCTCCAGCGCCTTGCCCAATATCTCCTCCGCGAGTCCGGCGGAGTAGCCGTCCGCGGAGTCGAACATGTTCACGCCCGCGTCCAGCGCGATGTCCACGAGCCGCGTGGCCTCCTTCACGTCGCTGGCGCCGAAGCCCTTGAAGAACTCACCCGAGCCGCCGAACGTGCCCGTGCCCAGACTGAGGACGGGGACCTTGAAACCAGAACCACCCAGCTGCCTGTATTCCATGACGTTCACCTCGTGACGAACCGGCGGAAGGAAAGGCGGCCCAGGTAACGGCCCGTGGCGCGGCGCGCAACCGTCGTTTCGCGGCGCGCGTCGTGCTTGAAGCGGAGCGGACGCGCGCCCATCATGCGCGCGCCTTCCCGGGCGGGGAGGCAGGGGTCCAGGTCCCACGTGAGCACGTCCGCGCCACCCGCATCCGGCCGTCCCCCCATTCTGCGCGCGCTGGGCTATCTGCGCCGCTACCGCGTGGAGACCCTGGGCGCGTTGCTGTCGCTGCTGCTCGTCTCCGTGGCGAATCTGGGCGCGCCGCAGATGATCCGCATCGCCATCGACCAGGGGCTCGCCCGGGGCGAGCAGCGGCCCGTGTGGCTGGCGGTGGGAGGCCTGGCCGCCATCGCGCTGGGGCGCGGCCTGTTCAACTTCCTCCAGGGCTATCTGGCGGAGCGCGCGTCGCAGGGCGTGGCGTTCGACTTGCGTGACGCGCTCTTCGCGCGCATCCAGCGGCTGTCCTTCAGCTACTACGACCAGGCGCAGACGGGGCAACTGCTCACGCGGCTGACGAGCGACGTGGAGGCGGTGCGCACCTTCGTGGGCAGCGGCGTGGTGCAGTTCGCCGCGGCGGCGGCGATGTTGTTGGGCTGCGCGGGGCTGCTGCTGTACCTGGATCCGGTGCTGGGGCTGGCGGCGCTGAGCTCCGTGCCGCCCATCCTCTGGGTGCTGCGCCGGTTCATGCGGCGGATGCGCCCGCTGTTCGGTCAGCTGCAGGCGCTGCTGGGCACGCTCAACACCACGCTGCAGGAGGACCTGCGCGGGCTGCGCGTGGTGCGCGCCTTCTCCGGAGAGGCGCGGGAGCTGCAGCGCTACGGGAAGACCAACGCGGAGCTGAAGGAGAAGAACCTGCGGGTGGTGGACGCGCTGGCCGACAACTTCCCCTTCGTCACCTTCTTCGCCAGCCTGGGCACGCTGATGGTGGTGGGCGTGGGCGGCTGGCGCATCTTCCACCAGAAGCTGACGCTGGGAGAGCTGGTGGCCTTCAACAGCTACCTGGCCTTCCTGCTGATGCCCCTGATGACGCTGGGCTTCTTCGCGGCCAGCATGTCGCGGGCGAGCGCGTCCGCGCAGCGCGTCTTCGAACTGCTCGACACGGCGGTGGAGGTGACGGACCGCCCGGGCGCGGTGCCGCTGCCTTCGTTGCAGGGCCGCATCGAGCTGCGCGACGTGCGCTTCCGCTACGCGGGCAGTGACCGTGAAATCCTGCGCGGCGTGAGCGTGACGCTGGAGCCCGGGCAGCTGGTGGCGGTGCTGGGCACCACCGGCTCCGGCAAGAGCACGCTCATCAACCTGCTGCCCCGCTTCTACGACGTCACCGGAGGCGCGGTGCT
Source organism: Corallococcus carmarthensis (assembly GCF_003611695.1). Taxonomy (GTDB): domain Bacteria; phylum Myxococcota; class Myxococcia; order Myxococcales; family Myxococcaceae; genus Corallococcus; species Corallococcus carmarthensis. Next base: position 26,846 of record NZ_RAWE01000027.1, read on the forward strand.
GCTGGACGGGCAGGACGTGCGGGACGTGACGCTCGCGAGCCTGCGCTCGCAGATGGGCGTGGTGCTCCAGGACGCGCTGCTGTTCTCCGGCACGGTGCGGGAGAACATCGCCTACGGGCGCCCGGAGGCGACCCAGGCCCAGGTGGAGGCCGCGGCGGAGGCGGCCCAGGCGGCGGAGTTCATCCGCGAGCTGCCCCAGGGCTACGACACGGTGGTGGGCGAGCGCGGCGTGGGGCTGTCCGGCGGGCAGCGGCAGCGGCTGGCCATCGCTCGGGCGCTGCTCACGGATCCGCGCCTGCTCATCCTGGACGACAGCACGTCGGCGGTGGACGCGCGCACGGAGACCGCCATCCAGGGCGCGCTGGACGCGCTGATGCGGGACAAGCGCAGGACAGCCATCGTCATCGCCCAGCGCATCAGCACCGTGCGGGACGCGGACCTCATCCTGGTGCTGGACGAGGGGCGCATCGCCGCGAAGGGACGCCACGAGGAGCTGAAGGCCACCAGCGAGCTGTACAACGACATCCTCGGGTCGCAGCTGCTGCCGCCGCGCCAGGAGGAGGTGGCATGAGGCGGCCGGGAAGCATCGAGGCGATGGCGGAGCTGGAGGCGGGCCGCGCGAAGCACCGCGGCAAGGTGCTTCGCAGGCTCATTGGCGAGCTGCGTCCGCACGCGGGCACGCTCGCCGCGGCCATGGTCTTCATCCTGATAGGCGCGGCGTGCCAGGCCCTGGGGCCGTACCTGATGAGCCGGGCCATCGACCACGACATCGGCGCGGGGGATGGCTGGGGGCTGCTGCGGACGCTGGCGGTGTTGTTCGTCGTCTACGCCGTGGGCCTGCTGTCGCAGCGGGCGCAGACGTGGCGCGTGGGCCACACGGGGCAGCACGTGCTGGCGGACCTGCGCCAACGCCTCTTCGAGCGGCTCCAGCAACTGCCGCTGTCGTGGTTCGACCGCCGGCCGCTGGGCGACCTGATGAGCCGTCTGCTCAGCGACGTGGACACGCTCAACCAGCTCTTCGCGCAGGGACTGACGCAGCTGTTGGGGTCCCTGATGGGGCTGGTGGGCGTGCTCGTCGCGATGTTCGCGCTCAACGCGCGCCTGGCGCTGGCGTGCTTCTCCCTCATCCCCGCCATCGTGCTCACCACCTGGTTCTTCGCGTCGCGGGCACGCAACGCCTACCGCAAGACGCGGCAGACGGTGGGCGACGTGACGGCGAATCTCCAGGAGGAGATTGGAGGCGTGCGGCAGGCACAGGCGTTCAACCGCACGGAGAAGAACATCGAACGATTCCGCGACCGCAACGCGGCCAACCGCGACGCGAACGTGGCGGCGGTGGGCATCACGTCCGCGTTCTCGCCGGCCATCGACCTGCTCTCCACGCTGTCGATGGCGCTCGTGATTGGCTACGGCGGCGTGCTGGCGCTGAGCGGACAGCTCACGGTGGGCGGCGTGGCGGCGTTCCTCATCTACGTGCAGCAGTTCTTCCGGCCGGTGCAGCTGGCCGCGTCGGTGGCCGCGCTGATGCAGTCCGCGCTGGCGGGGGCGGAGCGCATCTTCGCCGTCCTCGACGAGGAGACGGAGCCGCCGGACGCGGCCGGGGCGGTGGAGCTGGGAGCGCTCCAGGGCCAGGTGGTGTTCGAGGGCGTGTCCTTCGGCTACGACGCGGCGAGGCCGGTGCTGCGCGACGTGTCGTTCCACCTGGAGCCCGGCCAGACGCTGGCGCTGGTGGGGCGCACGGGCGCGGGCAAGACGACGGTGGCCAGCCTCGTGCCGCGCTTCTACGACGTGACGGGAGGCACGGTGCGCGTGGACGGGCAGGACGTGCGCCAGGTGACGCGCTCGAGCCTGCGGCGGCAGATGGCCATGGTGCTCCAGGAGCCGTTCCTCTTCAGCGGGAAGGTGGCGGACAACATCGCCTACGGGAAGCAGGACGCCACCCGCGAGGAGGTGGAGGCGGCGGCGAAGGCGGTGCACGCGCACGACTTCATCACCCGGCTGCCGCAGGGCTACGACACCGTGCTGGGGGAAGGCGGCGCGACGCTCAGCCAGGGGCAGCGGCAGTTGCTCGCGTTCGCTCGCGCGGTCATCGCCAATCCGCGGGTGCTCATCCTGGATGAGGCGACGGCGAACATCGACACGCGCACGGAGGCGCTCATCCAGCTGGCGCTGGGGCAGTTGCTGTCGGGCCGCACGAGCATCGTCATCGCGCACCGGCTCAACACCATCCGCCACGCGGACCTCATCCTGGTGCTGGAGCACGGCACCGTGGTCGAGCGAGGCAACCACGCGGAGCTGCTCGCGCAGGGTGGGCTCTACGCGGAGCTGTACCACCAGCAATTCCGCGACACGCCGGAGACGACCGTCAAGGCACTGGGCTGAAGGAGCGCCCCAGCGGCGCGTGGACGTTGCGCCCTGGACCGTCTCCGGCACTTTGATTCCCGCTGGACCTGCATCCTGCTTGCAAGGCCGCCCACCCCTCGTTACCCAGCGGCCGAGGGTGCGGCGTCGGCGCCGTGCGCTTCGCGGCGGCAGTCGCCATCTCCAGCATTCATTGCGACGAGGCCGGGCGCGCACCCTCTTCACCTTTCAGGGAGCAGGCATGGCAGGCAGTCGAGGGACAGCGTTGGTGACGGGTACGTCCGCAGGAATTGGCGCGGTGTATGCCCGGAGGCTGGCGGCACTCGGGTATGACCTCGTCCTCGTCGCGCGGCGGGAAGAGCGGCTGAAGGCGCTGTCGGCGGAGCTGACGGCGGCGCATGGCATCCGGGCGGAGGTGCTGCGGGCGGACCTCACGGTGCACGCGGACCTCCAGCGAGTGGCCGGGCGCGCGGCGGGTGAGGACATCACCCTGGTCATCAACAACGCGGGCGTGGGCGGCTACGGCCCCTTCGCGCAGGTGGAGCCCACGGCCCTGGAGGGACTGGCGAACCTGCACATGATTGCGCCGATGCTGGCCACGCGCGCGGCGCTGCCCGGCATGCTCGCGAGGGGCAAGGGCGCGGTCATCAACGTCGCCTCCCTGCTCGCCTTCTCCGGCGCGATGCCGCCAGGTCCCCTGCCCCACCGGGCCACCTACGCGGGCGCGAAGGCGTTCCTCGTACACTTCACCCGGACGCTCGCGGGCGAGCTGCGCGGCACTCCGGTGGTGGCGCAGGTCGTCTGCCCGGGCATGACCTTCACCGAATTCAACGGCGGCTATCCCGGCACCATGTCGCCGGAGGATGTCGTCACCGCGTCACTCGTCGCGCTGGAGCGCGGCGAGACGGTCTGCGTCCCTGGACTGGAAGGCGCGGAGGCCCTCGCGGCCCTGGAGAAGGCGGAGGCCGGGCTGCTGCGTGGGGCCAGCCACACCCTGGCCGGGCGGTACCGGACGGCCTGAAACGCGGGAAACGCATTTCCTGCACATGCATCCATTTGGGCATTCACCTGCACGGAGGAAGCACTCATGAGCGGAACCTCGACGCGACCCGCGGAGAAGAGCGGCACCTTCAAGCTGGGCGGCGACCTGCCCGTCCACCGGCTGGGCTACGGCGCCATGCAGCTCACGGGCCCTGGCATCTGGGGCCCGCCCAAGGACCGGGCGGAGGCGGTGCGCGTGTTGCGCCGAGCGCTGGAGCTGGGCGTGGACTTCATCGACACGGCGGACTCCTACGGCCCCTTCGTCAGCGAGGAGATCATCGCGGAGGCCCTGCACCCCTACGCCAAGGGCGTGGTGGTGGCGACCAAGGCGGGCCTGGTGCGCACGGGCCCCAACGAGTGGCACCCGGTGGGCGCGCCCAAGTACCTGCGCCAGGAGCTGGAGCTGTCGCTGCGCCGGCTGAAGCTGGAGCGCATCGACCTGTACCAGTTGCACCGCATCGACCCGAAGGTCCCGGTGGAGGAGTCGCTGGGTGAGCTGAAGGCGCTGCAGAAGGAAGGGAAGATCCGCCACATCGGCCTGTCGGAGGTGTCGGTGGAGGAGATCCAGCGGGCGCGCAAGGTGGTGGACATCGTGTCGGTGCAGAACCGCTACAACCTGACCGACCGCGTGCACGAGAAGGTGCTGGATTACTGCGAGAAGGAGAACCTGGGCTTCATCCCGTGGTTCCCGCTGGCGACGGGCGGCCTGGCGAAGCCGGGGAGCACGCTCGACTCCGTGGCGAAGAAGCACGACGCGACGCCCGCGCAGATCGCCCTCTCCTGGCTGCTGGCGCGCTCGCCGGTGATGCTGCCCATTCCGGGCACGTCCTCCGTGAAGCACCTGGAGGAGAACCTCGCGGGCGCGGAGGTGAAGCTCACCAAGGACGAGCTGGCCGCCGTGGACGCGCAGGCGGCGGGCCGCTGACGCGTCACCGCGGCTTCGCAGGAGGCACCCCACCGGCCCGAAGGCGGATGGGGTGCTCGCGGCACTTCAGGTGACGAGCGTCCGCTGCCCCCGAATCTTGGTGAAGGCGTGCGAGCTCAGATAGGCGTAACTCTGGGGTGCACGCATCTCCGGGGCGATGTCCCCCAGCGGGAAGGGCTTCGCGAAGACGTGCACCTTCCCCACCTGGATCGCGACGCCGCCCTCGCATCGCGAGAAGTATTGGTCGTAGTCCTCCTTCAGGATGGCCCCCACTCGCGAGTAGCGGCGCCAGAGCTGAGCGGGAGGGGCCTCGTCGATGCCCAGGATGTCGAAGAAGCCGACAACCTGCTTCACCGGATTGGAGGAGTAGACGACGACGTGTGAAACCTCCCGGCGGAAGGCGCGTTTCCGGAACTCGACGCGCTTGAGTCCCTCCAGGATGGGCGTCGCATACCGGGGTTGGATGGGCAGCAGGACTACAGCCCGAGGCGTTGGCGGAGCCATTCACGACCTCCCTGCTGGACCGTGGTGATGGACTGCGGAGGGCCGTTGAGCACTCCATGACGACAGAGTTCACCGAGAGGGATGGGCTCCTTCAGGATGGCCGCTTGTCGGAAGAGGATGGCGAGCACTTCGCCATTCGAACACAGCGCCTGAATGTCGCGAAGGGAGAAGACCGTGCGCTTTCCCACCGTGGCGGCGATCTCATCGACATCGGTGGACGCCAGCGTCTGCTCCGCGACGCCCACGACCGTCACGGCCTTCTGGGAATGGCTCAGGTAGAACAGCAGGGACGCCCCAGGCTCTATTTGACGAATCAAAGCCCGGCATAGGTACGCCTTCCGCAGGCCATTTCCAAAAGGGTGAATGCCGGGCTCCAGTGACAGCTGCGAATCCGCGTCGAAACATGCTCGAAGACGCTCTTGAGCAGGAGCTCACCCAGGCGTCGGCCCTGGTGTTCGGGCGCGACCTTGAACGTACAGAGCTTCAGCGTGCGCCCCTTGAGCGCCAGGACGCCCTCCTCCTCCTTGATGAGACACAGCGCAGCCAGATGACGTCCGTGTCCCCTCACCACCCAGCATCGGCGGTGTTCCATCTGGCACTTGCGGAACCAGTCGGAGAACGGCGGGTAGTCCCCCCGGAGGCTGTCGAGGAATGGATCCTCCGCTTCAACATCGTGCGCGAACGTGAACTCCACCGCGGGTGGTGGCCGGGCGAACTTGTCTCGCAAGCCCTGCACCATGGCGAGGGCCTCGCCAACCGTGGCAACGCGTTCCTTCAGCCCGACGCGCTTCGCCTTCCGGTGGATGCGCAGATCCTCGGTCACCAGGACGCCCACGGCGTTGGCGCGCACAGCGGCGAGCAACTGGTGGTCCACCCAATCGTTCGAGTGAAGTTCAGGGCTCCCCAGAACCTCGTCCCAGCTGGTGGGAACGAGAGGCGGCGCGGGCAGTGGGAGGTACTTCCCCAACAGCAACTCGCGAAGCTGGCGGCGCCCTTCGTCGCGGTCCCGCTCCACATCCACCTTCATGGCCGGATGGATGAAGAGCTGATAGCCGGCTTCTTCAATGGCTCTCACCAACCGGGTCGCGGGCTCCATCAACTCCTCGACCTGTCCGGGCGAGCTGGGCTCCAACGGAATCAAGACGTTCGTATCGATCAAGAGCTTCGTGACATCCCCCTCACTGCTGTCATGAGGCGTGAAGCCTACTCACGCGTCTGACACCCGTTACTTCCGCTTCACGTAGCGCAGGAGGAGCGTCACCAGCTCCTCCCGCAGCAGTCCCTGGGACAGGGCTTCGGGGCGCTCCACCACCGCGCGGTGGATGACCGCGTGGGACACCGTGTCGATGAGCCACAGGGCCAGCTCCGGGTCCGGCACGTCGGTGCTGAATTGGCCCAGGGCCTCCAGCATGGGCGCGTCCTCCGGATCCCACTTCCTGGCGGGACGCGCGGGCAGCTCCTCCGTCAGCGCGTGGTGCAGCTTCGGATCCACGGCGTGCGCCGCGAACCCCAGCGCCACCAGCGTCCGGATGAGCTGCTCCAGCGTGTCGAACTTCCGCGTCGCCAGCACCTCCCGCGCGGCGGCGCGCTGCTCCTTCACGTGCCGGCGCGACACCTCCGCCACCAGCGCCTCCTTGCTGGGGAAGAACTGGTACAGCGAGGCCACGTTGACGCCGGCTCGCTCCGCGATGCGGTTCGTCGTCAGCTTCGCGTAGCCGTCGCGCACCAGAATGTCAGCAGTCGCCTGCAACAGCGCGTCCACCGTCGCGCGCGAGCGCTCCTGCGTGGGCGTCTTCCGAGGGGAAAGCTTCGCGCGCGGCATGCCGGGCTCCTGGTTCGGGAACGCAAGCTGACAACATAAGCAGTCCCTTACATTCTTGTCTCCATCGCTTCCGGGCCACGAATGCCCCCGCGACAGGAGACCTTCCATGTCCCATGAAACCCTGCCGGTGCTCGTCATTGGCGCCGGTCCCACCGGCCTGACGCTCGCGTGCGACCTCGCGCGCCGGGGCATCCGCGTGCGCATCGTGGACGCGGCGCCGCTGCCCTTCGTCGGCTCTCGCGGCAAGGGACTTCAGCCTCGCACGCTGGAGGTGCTGGACGACCTGGGCGTGCTCGACGCCGTGCTCGCCGCGGGGATGGACTATCCGCGCCTTCGTATCCACTGGCGGCGCTTCGTCGTGGGGCGCTGGACCATGATGGCCCCCCGCGCCCCGACGCCGGACGTCCCCCGACCCAATGCCTGGCTCGTCCCCCAGGCCCGCACCGAGGGCATCCTGCGCGACCGGCTTGCGTCGCTGGGCGTCACCGTGGAGTTCGGCACCGCGCTCACCCGCTTCACCCAGGACGCCACCGGCGTCACCGCCACCCTCACCCGTGACGGCGCGGAGGAGACCGTCCGCGCGGAATACCTGGTGGGCGCGGACGGCGGACACAGCCGCGTGCGCAAGGAGCTGGGCCTGGCCCTCCGCGGCGTCACCCATGACGAGGAGCGCATCGTCGTGGGCGACGTGCGCGTGGAGGGCTTGGACCCCTCGCACTGGCATGTGTGGCCCTTCGCCAGGGGCGGCATGGTGGCGCTGTGTCCTCTCCCCGGAGGCCGCTTCCAGCTCGCCCTCCAGGTCAAGCCCGGCGACACCGTGCCGGAGCTCACCGAGGCCGCGATCCACCAGCGCATCCAGGAGGGTGCACGCCCTGGCGCGAAGCTGCGGCTGCACGACGCGAGCTGGCTGTCCGTGTACCGCCCCAACACGCGCATGGTGGACCGCTACCGCGTGGACCGGGTGTTCATCGCGGGCGACGCCGCGCACGTGCACCCTCCCACCGGAGGCCAGGGCCTCAACACCGGCGTGCAGGACGCCTACAACCTGGGCTGGAAGCTGGGCCACGTGCTCCAGGGCGCCGACCCGGCCCTGCTCGACACCTACGAGGTGGAGCGGCTGCCCGTCGCCGCGCGGGTGCTCGGGCTGTCCTCGAAGCTGTTCGATGGCATGCTGCAGGGACGCATGAAGGCCATGAAGCGGGGCGACGAGCTGCGGCAGCTGGGCTGGAGCTATCGCGGCGGCCCCCTCGCACCAGCGGCCCCCGGCGACACAGCGCGTGTGCAAGCGGGTGACCGCGCCCCGGACGCGCCCTGCGTGGATGCGGACGGAAAACCTGTCCGACTGTCGGACAGGTTTCGCGGCCCGCACTGGACGCTGCTCGCCTTCGGACCGGAGGCCACGACCCACGCACGCTTCGGCGCCACCGTGCGTGTCGTCCGTATCATTCCGAAGGGAACATCTATTGAGGCTGACGCCGTGCTCGACACGCACGGCCACGCACACCGGGCCTACGACGTAGCCCCGGGCACAGGTGCGCTCATCCTGGTGCGTCCGGATGGCTACGTGGGGCACACGTCCCGGCCCGGCAACCTCGCGGCGCTGGAGCAATTCCTGACGCCGCTCCTGCCCCGCCTCTCCTCCCCGGCAATCCCATCCATGCCTCCACCCCGAGTGGAAGCCGCACCGGACGTAACCGCTGGAATCAGTCCTGCGTAGAAGGAGCCATGCCGCCGGGCTTCGCATTTCCGCGAGGCCCAGGGAGACTTGCCTCCATGTCCATCCGCTCCTTCCGTGGAAGCGCCGCCTGCGCCGCGCTGGGTCTGCTCACACTGTCCGCCTGCGGCTCCGGCGATGACACCGACCCGTCCTCCCGGCGCTTCCGCGTGCGCATCGAGAACGTGGCGCCCTTCCAGCAACTCAAGTCCGGCCGGTTCGACACGAAGCTGAGCGGCACGTCCCCGGGCCCGCTGGCTCCTGGCGACACCTACGAGTTCAGCTTCACCGCGGGCCTCAACCACCGGCTCTCCTTCGCGACGATGTTCGGAGCATCCAACGACTGGTTCTTCGGCACCGAACCTCAGGGCATTCCGCTCTACTCCTCCGACGGACAGCCCCTGACCGGGAACATCACGTCGCGCGTGGTCCTCTGGGACGCGGGCACGGAGGTGGACGAGGAACCCGCCGTGGGCGCGCACACCGGTCCGAAGCAGGCCACGGCCACGGACGGCCCGGGCATCAAGGACTTCACCCCCAAGGTGCGGCGCGTGGGCTCGCGGCCCGTGCTCAGCAGCGGTGTGCCATTCGCCCTGCCGGACCTCGCGTCGATGATCCGCGTGCAACTGGCCCACGACGCGGCCACGCACCGCTTCACCGTGCGCATCGAGAACGTCTCCGACGACCGCAACACCCTCAGCACCTCCGAAGGCATCAAGCCCGTGCGCATCTCGCCGGGCGTGTGGACGGTGACGGCGGGCAGCGAGCCCCTCTTCACCGAGGGCCAGCCGGACCGAGGCCAGGGCCTGGAAGCCCTCGCGGAAGGCGGCGACGCCACCGCGCTGCACACCTGGCTCACGCCGCTCAACGGCGTGGCCACGCCCCTGTCACCGGGCGTCTTCGCCGTGCACAACGCCGCGGCGCCGCTGTTCACCGAAGGCACGCAGGACCGGGGCCAGGGGCTGGAGGCGCTCGCGGAGACGGGCGACGCCTCGCGGCTGGCCAGCGCCATCACCACGACTCCGCCCACGGGCGTGAGCACGTCGGGCACTTTCAACACCCCCGTGGACGCGTCCGCTCCCGGCCCCCTCCTGCCGGGCCACGCGTATGAGTTCACCGTGACCGCCCGCCCCGCCGAACGGCTGTCCTTCGCGACGATGTTCGGCCAGTCCAATGACTGGTTCTTCGGCACCGACGAGCAGGGCATCGCGCTGTTCGACAAAGACAACACACCGCTGACGGGCGACGTCACGCCCAAGGTGTACCTGTGGGACGTGGGCACGGAGCTGGACGAGGAGCCCGCCGTGGGCCCCCACCAGGGCGCCCCCGAGTGGACGCTGGACACCGACAAGACCGTGCGCCGGGTCCCCGCGTCGCGCTACGGCACGCCGCTGTCCCAGCACCTGCGCGTCACCATCACCGAGGCGAAGTAGGGCAAGGCGCGCGCCTCACTCCACCGTGAATACGGCATCGGTGAAGGACTGGCTGGAGACCGAGGCTTCCTTGCACTCGGCGCCGCCCACGAGGTGCGCACCCATGTCGAAGAGGACCTGCACGTCGCGGGTCCCCGGGACGGGAATCACCGCCTCGGGCGAGGAGTCCGACGGGGCGGTCAGGTCGCGCACCTTCACCGGCGCGGCACCCGCGACACCGCTCCACTTCCAGAGCGCGAAGGGCCCCGGGGTCTCGTCATGGGGACCGCTGAGCACGAGCACCGCCTGGTGGGCCTCCGACCACGCCATGCCGCGAATCCCCTGCCCTCCCAGTTCCAGCCGGATGGCTTGACCGAAGCGCGCCCGGCTCCCCGTGACGACAGCGTCCGGGTTCGTCAGCGTGACGACCAATGCGCTCGAACCCACCTGCGGATTGCGGAAGCCAATGGCCAGTCCGCCCGAAGGCAGCGCCGCCAGGCCCTCCACGTTGGTGCCCTGCTCCTTGGGCGCCAGCTCCGCCACCGTCGACTCCGACAGCCGCGAGCGGGCCTGGAGCAGGGAGAGGACGGCCGCATCCGGCTGCGTCCAGTTGCTCCCGTCCAGCAGGTCCTTGAGCAGGTTCGACGACACGCCCGCGAACTGGAGCGAGGCCTGGGGCGCAGTGCCGGACACGTCCAGCGCGAAGAACTTGTAGCGCGATGCCTGCAACACGCCGTTCTTGTTCCGCGCCTGGGACGTCGTCACGAAGATGCGGTTGCCCACCCGCGCCGCGTCCTCGAAGTCCGCCTCGTCCGATGAGGACAGCCCCAGCATGCTGTTCAACTCGCGCGTTTGCGCCGGAGCGCTGTTCTGTCCCCGCGCATAGAGGCGGGCCGTCTGGGATTCGTCGTTGAGGTTGAGGAAGAGGCCTCCCTCCAGCGCCACGCCCGCGGATCCATCACACGTTCCCGTGTACGTCGCGCTCCCGGTCCCCGGCACGGGGCCGTCCAGGTCCCAGGTCACCACCAGCTTCGGCCGTGAGGTGCGCGTCGAGTCCTCGCGCGAGCGGACCTCCAGCCGGTTGTCCAAATCCTTGTCGGCGATGATCACGCCGTGGTTCGCGCCGGGAGTCCCCACCCACTTCTGCACCACGGCCAGCCCCTGGGCGTTGAGCGGCACCGTGTACGTCCCTGTCGACGCGGCCCGGATGGCCCCCAGGAGGACCGTGCTCCGGTCTCCCGCGCCGTCCGCGCCATTGGAGGCCCAGTCATGCGACGAATCCGCCCGCTCCCAGGTGACCTGCTTCTCCGTCCAGGCGCGCGTCACCTCGAAGAACCCGTAGGACTGATCCGCCTTGTCCGTCACCGACAGGACGATGGAGGCGGAGCGCACGGTCGCGTTCGCGGGAATGGCGGACACGTCCCACTGCAAGAGGACGTAGTTCTCGTTGCCGCTGCCCGCGGGCGTGTCCCCGCTGGCGGACAGGCGGGTGTCCGTCCCGTGGTTCGCGTCGGAGTCCTCCTCTTCGATCATCGCGTCGCGAGTGCCCGCGTAGGCGGTGGACGGGGACACCCCATCCTGGAAGGACGTGGTCTGCGCGCTGGCGAGCGCGGCACCGGCCTGCTCGCTCCGGTTGGCCTCCGTCGGTCCGCAGCCTCCCAGCCACAGAAGTGCCATCCAGCCGGCGAACTGCCCGTACCGCTTCGACCCGCGCATGCGTGCGACCCCTTGAACAGGAATTGGCCGCGTACGCTCGTCTCCCGGGCGCACCCGCGTCGTGACAATCGGGTGGACTCCTCGCGACACGCGCGTCCGGCGGGCTTCACCCGGACGTCACGCGGGCTTCACCCCGCCTCGCGCTCCAGGGTGTCCTCGTCGTCGGAGTCCACCGCGGGCCCGTCCTGGAAGGCGCTGGGCAGCAGGCTGAAGGGCAGCACCTTCGCCAGCGCCGCCAGGAGCAGGATGCCGCCCGGCGCGGCGAAGATGGCCAGCGCGGGGATGGCCTTCGCCACGTCGATGAGCTGGGCGCGCATGCGCTGGCGCTCGTCGTCGGTGAGCTTCTGGCGCCGCGCCGCCTTGGTGAGCAGCACCGCCAGGTCGCCCGTCTCGCGCGCCTCCTGCATCAGCCGGTGGAAGTTCTTCTCCAGCGTCTCCTGCATGCCGCCCATGAGCTCCTCGCCCATGGCGCCCGCCGCGTCCGACACGGTGAAGACATCCACCAGCGAGCGGTGCCGCGCGTAGAACTCCGCCATCTCCAATTCCAGACGGCGCAGCTCCGCCTGCGGCACATGCAGCGCGCCCGCCAGCGTGTCGATGAAGGCCCGCTCCCGCCGCGTGCGCCGCCCATCCACCAGCGCCGCCAGCAGCGTCTGCTCCAGCAGCAGGTGGCGCATGTCCACGCTGCGCACGCGGCGCACCACGTCCCGCACGTCGCGCTTGCGCTCGAAGGACTGGCGCACCGCGGCCTTCACCTCGCCCTCCAGCGCGTGCGGCAGCTTCAGCCCCTCCACCTGCCGGAGGATGGCGCGGCGCGCGGGCTGGCTGGGCTCGCGATCCACGCACGCGAGCGCGGTGAGCACGTCCACCAGCAGCGCCTTCTGCCGCGCCGCGAAGTCCCGCCGCCGCTCGGCCGTCGCGCGCGACAGCCGCCCGCTCGAGAACAAATCAATGGCCTGCCGGCAGAACAGCTGCGCGTCCGCGTACTGCGCGCCGTTGTGCAGCACCAGCCCGTACACCGGGTCCCCGGCCAGCGATGGCGCCCGCTTGTCGAGCGCGTCCTCCACCCGGCCCACCATCCGCCGGGGCACCGGCAGCCCCGCCGCGAGCCGCGCGTCCAGCGCCATCGCCAGGTCCAGCTCGCCCGCCAGCACCGCGAAGAGCACCAGCAGCTGCTCCACCCGGGGGCCCTCCGGCGCGTCCATCACCCGCGCCAGGTCCAGCGCCATGCGCGCCAGCGTGCGCACCACGGCGTGGAACAGCTCGTCCTCCACTGCTCGGGCCGGGACGTCGAAGGGCTCACCACCGTCCACCGGAGAGGGCAGCGGCACCGGGGTGCCATACACGAGCCCCGAGGCCCGCAGCGTGCGGCGCAGGAAGGCGCGGCCCCGGGCGCGGCCGGAGGGGGTTTCCGGAAGCGGGGGCGTCGGGACGGGCGCGGGGGAGCGAGCATGCGCGGCGACCACGTCCGCCAGGAGCGTGGCCAGCCAGGTCCCCCTTCCAAAAACCAGCACCGACACCGGTACACCCCTCGAACGCGCGCGGCCGGACCCCGCCGGAAGCGCACGAGGCGGGGAATAACCCAGTCGCCTCCGGGATGCCACCCGGCCCCAGGTCAGCAGCGGCGTCCTGCAACGGATGCTGATGACTGGCGGAAAAAACAGCGCGCCCGTCCACCCGGGGCGGACGAGCGCGAAAGAAGACGACCCGCCGGGACGGCCTACAGCGCGGTGGCCTTGCCGGGCTCCAGGGCGAGCACCTTGCTGGTGGACCGGGTCTTCTTCAGCTCGGTGGTGAGCACGTCCGGCGTGCCGGTCAGGGCGGGGAAGGTGCCGTAGTGCATGGGCACCACGGTCTTCACCTTCAGCAGCTTCGAGGCGACGGCGGCCTGCGCGGGGTCCATGGTGAAGTGGCCGCCAATGGGGAGCAGCGCCACGGTGGGCTTGAACTGCTCCGCGATGAGGGCCATGGACTGGAAGGCCCCGGTGTCACCCGCGTGGTACAGCGTGGGGCCGTTGGCGATTTCGATGACGAAGCCCAGGGGCGCGCCCGCGTACTGCGACGGAGCCTTGGGGTCCGCCTGGTAGCTGCTGGAGTGCACCGCCTCCACCAGGTGGATGGTGGCGTCCTTCACCGTGAACGTCCCGCCCACGTTGGCGCCCACGCCCTGCGCCTCCGGCAGGCCCAGCTGCGACACCAGCTCGAAGGAGCCGTACACCTTGGCGCTCGTCTTCTGGGCCAGGGCCTTCGTCTCACCCACATGGTCGAAGTGGCCGTGGGACACGAGGATGGCGTCCACCGCCTCCGGCCAGGTCGCGCCCTGCGGCGCCTTGGGGTTGGTGAGCCACGGGTCGATGGCGATGACCGCGCCGCCCGGCGTCTTCACCACGAAGGCCGCGTGGCCCCACCACGTCACCTCCGTCTTGCCCGCCGTGGCCGCCGCCTTGCCCGCGCCCGCCGCCTTGCCCGCCGCCTTGGCCTCGGCCTTGGGGGCCGCCGGCGTCGTCGGCGTGCCCTGCGCGAAGGCCGCACCCGCGACACCCAGCACCGCGCCCACCACCACTGCCTTCAGGTTGTTGCCCATCGTTGTCCGCTCCAGGAGGAAGGAAAGTGACGACATGTGGCCGTGCCGCCTCAGGGGCGCCGCACCGCCGGGGCGCGACATACCACCCCACCAGGGAGGCGGAAGGGGGCTGGTGCGTCCGGTTGCCATGGGAAGGACACATGCCTTCATCCACCCACGGCGGGGGATTGTGGCCCCGGGGAGGAAGCAGCGCGCTACGCTCGATGGCCGCGTGGACCATCGATTCCAAGTCAGCCTCCGTGGGGTCATCGACCTCCTGTCCCACCACCTGTACAGCTCGCCCGGGGTCTACGTGCGGGAGCTGCTCCAGAACGCCACGGACGCCATCCGCGCCCGCCAGCAGCTGGAGCCCCAGGCCACCGGAGCGGTAGGGCTGGAGCTGCGGGAGAAGCAGGACGGCGGCCCGCCCACCCTGCTCTTCACCGACGAGGGCGTGGGCCTGACGGAGGAGGAGATCCACCGCTTCCTGGCCACCATCGGTGAGTCCTCCAAGCGCGAGCAGCTGGAAGCGCGCCGCAACGACTTCATCGGCCAGTTCGGCATCGGCCTCTTGTCGTGCTTCATGGTGTGCGACGAGCTGCTGGTGGTGACGCGCTCGGCGAAGGGGGATGGGCGGACGCTGGAGTGGCGGGGCCGGCACGACGGCACCTACGACGTGCGCGTCTCCGAGCACCCGCTGGACGCGCCCGGCACGCACGTCTACCTGGTGGCCCGTCCGGACATGGTGGAGTGGTTCACGCCGGAGCGCGTGCGCCAGCTGGCGAAGCACTACGGAGGCCTGTTGCCCTTCCCCGTCCGGCTCACGGTGGACGGGAAGACGGAGACGCTCAACCCGGATGGGCCGCCCTGGCGCCGCTTCTACGAGACGCCCGGCGACCGGCGGCAGGCGCTGCTCGAGTACGGGCGCGAGGTGTTCGGCACGGACTTCCTGGATGTGATTCCGCTGCGCTCGGAGGCGGGGGACGTGGACGGGGTGGCGTACGTGCTGCCGGCGTCGCCGCACTTCAACGCGAAGCAGAAGCACCGCGTGTACCTGAAGCAGATGCTGCTGTCGGAGAGCGCGGAGAACCTGCTGCCGGAGTGGGCGTTCTTCGTGAAGTGCGTGGTGAACGGGAACGGGCTGAGGCCCACCGCGAGCCGCGAGTCCTTCTACGAAGACACCGTGCTGGCGAAGGCGCGCGAGGCCCTGGGGCAGTCCCTGCGCAAGTACCTGATGGACCTGGCGCACGAGGAGCCGCGGGCATTGCAGCGGCTGATTGCGCTGCATGGGTTGTCGGTGAAGGGGCTGGCGCTGGATGACGATGACTTCTACCGGCTGGTCATCAACTGGCTGCCTTTCGAGACGTCGCTCGGGGTGATGACGTTGGCGGACTACCGGCGGTCGTGGCCGGTGGTGCGCTACACGCCGACGCTGGACGGATTCCGGCAGGTGGCGCGCGTGGCGGCGGCGCAGGGGCTGTGCGTGCTGAACGCGGCGTACACGCATGACACGGCGCTGCTGGAGAAGCTGCCGCACGTGGTGCCGGAGGCGCAGGTGGCTCCGTTCTCGTCGGCGGACCTGCCGCAGAGCTTCGAGGAGCTGACGCTGGACGAACGCGAGGCCATCTATCCGCTGCTGCGTCTGGCGGAAGCGGTGCTGGCGCCGTTCCGATGTGGCGTGGAGGTGAAGAAGTTCTTCCCGGCGGAGGTGCCCACGCTCTACAGCTCGGACGCGGAAGGGGCGTTCCGGAGGGACGCGGAGCGGGCGCGTGAGGAGTCGGATGACCTGTACGCGGGCGTGCTGGACGGGGTGATGGCGGGCGCGGGCGGCCAGGAGCGGGCGCTCTTGTGCCTCAACCTGCACAACCCGGTCGTGCGGAGGCTGGCGGAGGTGGAGGGGCGGGAGCTGCTGAAGCTGTCGGTGGAGATGCTCTACGTGCAGGCGCTGCTCCTGGGACAGCACCCGCTGAACGCGCAGGAGATGGCGTTGTTGAACCACGGGCTGCTGGGGCTCATCTCGGCGCGGCTGGATGAAGGTGGGGGCGGGGGCGGTTCGTCGGGTCCGGGCTCGCGGGGGATGCACTGATGGGGGACTGGCACCAGCAGGTGGAGGCATTGCGCGCGCAGGCGGACGAGCTGCCGGAAGGCGACGCGAAGGTGCGTGCACTGGAGGAGGCGGTGCGGCTGGTGGACGTGCACGGCGACGTGCCGCTGGGGTACGAGCTGCGGGACGCGCTCATCGACGCGGCGACGTTCGGGGGCTATCCGGACAAGGCGCTGGTGGCGTTCGCGTGGTGCCGGGGGCAGCAGAAGAAGGACCCGCAGCGGTTCGATCCGGAGGACATGCTCTGGAAGCAGAAGTGGGTGGTGGGGCGGCTGGACGAGTTCCCGCACATCAGCCGCAAGCAGATTGCCGACGCGCTGGATGACGTGGAGCAGAGCTTCGCGAAGTTGGACGCGGGCAAGCGGGCGGCGCTGAAGCTGCGCTACCAGATGGCCCGGGACATGGGGGACACGGCGGAGGCGGAGCGCCTGTGGGAGGCGTGGCTGGTGGCGCCGAGGGATCACCTGACGGACTGCCGCGTCTGCGAGCTGGACGACGAGCTGGACCACCACGTGGACAAGGGCGAGTGGGAGCAGGCCATCCAGAAGGCGAAGCCCATCCTGGACGGGCGCCAGTCCTGCGCGGAGATCCCGCACCTGACGCTGGGGACGCTGCTGTATCCGTTCTTCAAGCTGGAGCGGATGAAGGAAGCGCGGGACTGCCACGTGCGCGGCTACGCGATGGTGGCGAAGAACCGCGAATTCCTCTCCACGGTGGGAGAGCACCTGGAGTTCCTGGCGCTGACGGGCAACCTGTCGCGAGGGCTGACGCTGCTGGAGAAGCACCTGGGCTGGGCGCTGGAGCACGCGAGCCACCGGGACCGGTTCAGCTTCTACACGGCGTCGTCCTTCCTGCTGGGGCAGGTGGTGGCGGACGGACGGGACGAAGTGAGTCTGCGATTGCCCAAGGCGTTCCCGCTGCACGCGGTGGACGGGGGTTATGGGACGCGGGCGTTGCAGGACTGGCTGGAGTCACAGGCGCGCGACATCGCGGCACGGTTCGACGCGCGGAATGGGACGCAGCGGTTCACGGGATTGCTGGCGCGCAACACGGTGCTGGCGAAGGAAGCGCGGCTGTTCCCGCTGGATTGAGCGCTCGCCCAAGTCCAGCGGGACCGCTGCCCTCTTTTGGAAGGAAGGAGGTGGGGCGCAAAGTGAAGGTTGTGCCCTCACGCTCCTCTGAAGTTGCCGTTGCGCTCGAATCGAACATCACGGCCACCTGGTGCCGTGATCTCCGTCATGTCGCCGCGAACGCAGCCTCATTCATCCGTCGTGGTTCCGAGGTTGGGTGCATAGAAGCCGCGCTCTACATCGACCCGAACATCGCCACTGCTTTGCACCAGCACCAGGATCCGGGCGTCCCCGACCCGCATCCACCACTCGCGTTCGCCGAATTGCTCGATATGGAGCCAGTGGTCGACAACCAATTCATCGAACACCCCTTCGTTCTTCACGTCCACGTCGCCTGATTGACGATGCGCCAGCAATCGCCATTCATGGCCAGGGGACGCAGCAAGGCGGCGGGCCCTTTCAGCTTCGTTCTCGTTCTTGTCGTTCATGACCCTTACCGTTTCGGAGACACCCCAAGAGCATCTTCGAGGACCTTCAAAAGGCTGGAATTTCCTGTTGCGCGACCGTCAACTTGAATTGCTCGCTGGAAGAACCCGCCATCTAGCTGCCGGCCTCGATCCATCGTCAGCACGCGAGCATCCGCGCCTTCAGCAAAACGAAGGATTTCGGAATCTGGGACATCGCCTCGGCCGAAGATCTCACGAACCGAGCGAACATTATATCCAGCGTCCCTCAACGCCTCGGCAGCACCACGCCGACTAAGATTCTCGTCCAGAATCACCGGAACACCGTCACCTGCAAACCCGGCGAGCTGGCGCGTTCTCTGCTGCAGCAAACTGGCAATAGCCTGTCTCGCAGGCCCCACCTCCGCGGCGACCAGCACGACGTCCGCGGCGAGCTCAGCGCCATCCTTGAGAAGCTCCTTCTCCAGGGCCCATGAAATATCCGCGACGGGGCCACGGAAGACCGATGCCACGTACCGAAACGCACCGTCTGTCATGAGGTTCAAGGACAGATAGAGCAGGCCTTCTGTCATGACATACCGAACACCATCCATCACGAATTCCCGACGCGCAACCTCCAGCTCGTAGTCGGTGAAGATTCCCACCTTCACAGTCCTCGGCGCGCGGCCCTCACGCAGGTCTTGCATGACGATGTTTCCGCGCTGCTGGATGACCATCGACTTGTGCCGGGCTTCGTAGGACGACGTGCCGTTCTGATCCGCGGAGAGCACCACTGGCGCGGGAGCTCCCGTCCATTCAGCCGCACCCGCGCCAGCCGCGAACGTAGGGGCGGGTTGAGCCGGCCCGATGACGTCGATGGTGACGCTTCCGGCGTCGGGGAGGTCGTCCGCCTCGAACCCTGTGGGATCTGTCCACCGCAGGGGGTTGTTCAGCACATACGCGTAGCGGTTGAAAGCCTGTCCCTCTTGCGGGAACTGCACGAAGGGATCCGGCGTGAGGAACCGGGCGGTCTCCGGGTCATAGATGCGCCCTCCCATGTTCACCAGACCGAACTCGTCGTCGGCCTCATGGGACGTGAAGCCAATCCGGACAGCCCCCGAGGCAACAGAAGACGCGATGGGAAGGGCATACGGTTGGCGGCGCCCACCAAACGGCTCGAACTTCTGGCGCTCCACCACATTGGCGGCCAGGTTGGTCACGGTCTCCGTCGAGCCCAGATGATCGCCCAGCAAATACAGTGGTTGCTCGGACGTCACCGCGCCGCTTGACTCCTCCCAGAACAACTGAGCCACGACCCGCTCGCCGCCAGCGATGTTGAAGACATGCACTGTCCCCCCATTCGCCTGCCGCTTTTCGTACAGCCCACCGACGTAGGTCGTCGTGCCGCTCAGACTGCTGGTCTTGACCGAACGGGTCTGAGTTGCGTCGTACTTGAAGGTGACTTCACGCCCACCCCCTGAAATACGGGACGGCAGGTCGAAAGCCGTATAGCTCACCGTGCGACCAGGGCCGGTCAGTTGGTTGCCATTGTCCTCATAGGTGTAGGCTCCCGCCTGCGTTTGCGTCACCGCGTGGGGCCGGACCGGCCCTGTGGGGTAGATGCTGTTCGTCGCGGTGCCACTTCCCTCGAGGACTCGCCGCTCCAGCAGGTTGCCAAGGTCGTCGTAGCGATACTCCAGCATCGACCGGCGACAATTCTGGAAGCTGGCCCACTTCGTCAGCCGATCCAACGCGTCGTATTCGAAGTCCTCTGTCGTCTGAGCGAGCAGGTCACTCCGGCTCTTGAGGTTCCCTTCGACGTCCCACGCGTAGGACAGCCCTTGACGGACCTGGCCGTTGAACGCCGACTGAGGATCGCTGACCCTGGAGTCGATGAAGCGCAGCCGACCGCGGGAATCATACCTCCGCTGGGAGAGGATGCCGTTTCCCAGCCGCTCCGCAGTGAGCTGCCCATACTCGTTCTGGCTCTGTGCCGTCCAATAGACGTGCTGGGTGACATCATCCCGCACCTCCTTGAGATGGCCATAGGCAGTATAGCCCTGGCGCAGGACGAGACGTTGTCCGGCCGCTTCCGGGTAGCTCAGCGTGGCAAGCCGGCCCGTCGTGTCATACGAACGGTTGATACGGTAGGTCGCGCCATTGACGCTCCAGTCGCTCTCGGACAACTGGCCAAGCGCGTTGTACCAGTGCGTGACGGTGACACCATCCGGGCTGACCGAACTGCCGAGCGCGCCCTTCATCGAGGTGTCCCAGATGAACCGGGTGACGCCGTCCGAGTTCGTCAGCTTCGTGTTCCGTCCCAAGCTGTCGTACTCATCGAAGGTGGTGACCTTTCCACTGCCATCCTGCTCGCGCCGGATTTCGCCAAAAGCATTGAAATTCTGGATCGTGACACCCGTATCCGGGTCATTGACCTGGGTTCTACGGCCCAGCCGATCATGCTGGATGACGATGTCATGGCCCTTGCTGTCCCACACACGGCTCAATACGCCAAAGGGGCCATACGCATAGGTGGTCGGAACCTCGCGCCCATCATCCATGAAGGAGCTTGTGAAGACCAGCTGTCCACGCGCATCCCGGCGAGACGAGGTTCGGTTCCCGCGCTCATCAGTGACCTTTGTCGTCAGGTTGTCATACACATACGTAACAGTCGTTCCCTCTGGCGTCTCAACAGACAAAGGACGATCCAGCAAGTCGTACGTCGTGTGCGTAAACGCTTGAGGCCCATTGTTTTTTTGAGGGCGGGAAACCAAGACCTGCCTTCCCAGGTTGTCATACACCGACGACACGGAGAGGACGGTTCCGTCGAATCCGCGAGTCTCTTTGCGGATTTCCCGTCCATGGTTGTCGAATGTTGTGGCAACCTGCTGTACCCCTGCGACACTGGCCGTGATCTTCATCAATCCGGACGAGCCCGCGCCATACTGCAGTGTCTTGTTGGCCCCCGTGACGGACAGCGTCGCACGCAGCCGGCCGAAACCATCGTAGCGAAAGCGGGTCACCAGGCCGTTCGGGTCCTCTGCCATAGCAGTGACGCCCAGGCCTGGGTGATGGGCGAAACGGGTGCGGTGGTTCGCTGCATTGAAGGACGTAGAAACAAAGAGGTGCTCCAGGGTGTCGAATATCTGGGACTCCACCCGGACCGAGTTCTGGCTGGTTCGCGTCACCCGTTCGATCAGGCCGAATGCGTCCGGCTTGTATTCGGTCTTGAGCTCGAAGTCCGCGCCACCTCCCGGTTCGGAGATGGTTCGGATCAAGAAGCCCGTCACGGGGTCGTAGTCATGCGTCGTGGTACGCGTCTCATCCGTTCCATCAATGGCGACGCTTCCGACCCTCACTTCGCGCACCATGCCAAGGAGCCAGGCAGAGGTGTTGTTGTCGATGATCGGGCGATAGGTGCCTTCCCGCCAGTTGCGTCCCGTAGGCGCCCCTGCCGAAATCTCATCGTCCAGCTGTTGCGTTTCTTTCAGGTTTCCGTAGTCATCGAGCGCTATCGTCTGGATATTCCGCCTGGTGATGGGAGGATCATTCCCCAGCCCTTCAAGCATTGTCTCCACCACCTGATGCGCGAAGACATAGGGGCGGCCTTCAGGACTGTTCTTGACCGTGTACCGATAGATTTTCTCCTTGATGTGCTTCACACCATTGGCAAGCGTGATCTCGGAGGTTTCCGTCTGCGGAAGCCCGGCATGCAGGTACAGCGTCCCGGTGCGGGTCTGATTGTCGTAGGTCGTTGTCGTCCTTGCGCCCGTGGACGCACTGACGCTCGTTCGCTTGGCAAATCCAAGCCAGCCACGCCCTTGCAAGTCCATGCGGCTGGACTCGTAGGAGTAAAACGTGTTGTTGAAATGGCCGGTGCCAGTTCCGTCTTCGACTCCCGCCTCCACCACCATCCACTGTCCGCTTCGAGGGCACTGCTGCGGAGCGAGACAGGTACCAGGAGTGTAAACGGGAGGCTGTCCCTCAACAGCGGGACGCTCCAGTTGGTGCTGATAGCGCACCCGAGTCTGCCGCCCCGATTTCCCCTCCCGGCTTCCGGTCATGACGTCCGGAAGTCGTCCCTGCCGGACGTACACCTGCAGAAGAGGCTGGTTCTCGCTCGGCCCGTTTGGCGGAAGGCTCGGATCAGGTTCGAATTGGATGAGGTCCTGGAAGCCGTCTCCATTGACGTCAAAGAGCCGAGAAAAGCGTTGGCCGAAGCCATATGGGCTGTTGGGGGCCGGTCCACCCGCCGCCTGGCCAACGGGGACTTCCAGCTTCAGTTCGCGGGCCTCGAAATGATCGTCCCGACCCAGGAGGACCCACTGGGACGTGCGGGTGTCACTGGGACCGTACCCGTTATTCTTACCTGAATCGGTCAGCAGCAGATCTTGTCTGCCGTCGTGATCAAAATCGAGGATGCGAACGCCCGGGTCCTGATTGCGCCCATAGAGACTCAACCACGAGGGACTGATCCGCTGAATCGCGTCCAACTGCTGAACCTGCGGCGGAAGAAAACCATTGCCTGTGTTGATCGCGATGCGAAGGTTGCCCGCCTGATTCTCGCCCCCATTCGTGTCGCGGTCCCGCCGCGCACTGACCGCATCCGGCAGCCCGTCGCCGTTGATATCCAGAAACCAGGTGCGATCATAATGATAGACACTGCTGGTGTTGTCGATCGGCCAGGTTGGAAGCCCGGAGAGCGTCGTAACAGCAACACGAGGACTTCCCCCCAGCCCCACGCCTATCGCGAGATATGGCGCGGAGAAGTTGTCCCGAGGCGACGCCGAGCCATCTGGCACATGGCCCTTTCGAACCAGGACCTCGGTGCTGCCATCACCGTCCACATCCACGGCATAACCCGAGTGGTCAATGCCGGACTTCATGTCCAGCTGCTGATAGCCCGATAGGGCCAATCCACCCAGATTCATCCGGAAACCCCAGGCATTGGGCTGGGGTTGCTGCGTGGAGCGAAAGAGCTCCGGCAGTCCATCACCATTCAAGTCAGCCACATGCATGACTGGGAAGCGGCCCGGCACGTTTGAGGGCGCAGTTTGGTTATACCAAAACTGAAACGTCTCATTGGCCTGGATGTTCGCGGGCTGGAATTTCAGCCCATCGAATTTATACAACTGGAAGTAGCCATTCTGCCCGGCGGGACCGTCCGCGAGCTGAAGAGCCAGGACTTCTGGAACGCCGTCCCCATCCATGTCCACGATGCGGAGATCGTCATCACTGTTTCCCATCTTCGACTTGGGAAGACCTGCGAGCCTGGGCTCACCGAAGACCGAAGGACCTGCGGTTGCGAGCCGGTAGTACCAGGTCCCATCCCCTACAACCCGGGTGTTGCCGTAGACTTCCGCATCATCATTGCGACGATAGAGCAGATCGTCACGCCCATCGCCGTTGAGGTCCAGGGTCTCCAGCGTCCAGAAATCCTGGACCCCTTCGACAAGAGCCCCAGCGGTGACGCCCCGGCCGGGCCACCTCACGTCTCGAATGGCAAGATATCCACCCGCGCCACCGTTAATGGCCTCGGTGGCTGCCATCTTCTTGAAGTTATGAGGTTGGACGACCGGATCCTCGCAGTCATTGGTCTGGCTGGCGCTGCAATCGAACCCGGAGTCGTAGTCGAACTCCAGTGGCTCCCGGCAGGCCTCCTGGCCATCACACTCAAAGATCCGCCGCAGCAGACTGCGCCGCGTAATGCTGTCGTTGCGATAGACGAATTCGTAGCTCCTCAGCAGTTCGTCATCACGCGTTGCAGCTGTCGAGCCGAGACCAGGGCCGTACATGAGGATCTGGTGCAGCCGCTTCGTTGACAAGAGCTTCAATCCGCCGACATAGCGGACCTCCGAATCAGGTCGATTCGTCGGCTCATACTTGAACAGGACCGCGCGTCGCCGCAGGTTCCCCTGCGTGTCGCTCACATGGCCCGTGTATTCAATGCGCTCCGGCAATTGTTCGTAGCCACCTGCCGGC
This sequence comes from Corallococcus carmarthensis, assembly GCF_003611695.1. GTDB lineage: Bacteria > Myxococcota > Myxococcia > Myxococcales > Myxococcaceae > Corallococcus > Corallococcus carmarthensis. Next base: position 50,503 of record NZ_RAWE01000027.1, read on the forward strand.
GTGCCCGTGAGCGTGTAGTAGACCTGAAAGTAGTTTCCAGCCCGGTCACTGACACGCGACAGCGCCCAGCTCAGGATCACAGCAGCGCTTTCATATGACTGACTCACCTGTCCGTTGACAGGGTCTATGGCCAGCGAAACCCGAGAGCCCCGGTATTGAGAATTCGATTCCGGAAATCGCCCGTAGGAGAAGATCCGCCCGTCCTTACGAAAGACCTCGAACCAGGAAGGCGTCCCGCCAACGACGTCGTGCGCAATGACCTTGGCGAACGACTCCACCTCGGTCCGGTACTCGATGGTTGCGCCGGCCGTAGACCCAATCGCCACCAACCGTTGCCCATCGAGACAGAGGGCGTCGTCCGCCGTGAAGCGGATGGGAGCCGTCATCTGGTCCTGGGCGAAAGTCTTACGGCACCGGGTGATTTCAGACAGGCCAGCGAGGTTCCAGCCCATCCCAAGCAACCCGTTTCCGCCGCGGCTGCGATAGGCCAGTGAAAGGGCCGGAGCCATCCCCGCACGTCCCGGAGGGACCCACAAGGGAACATCATAAAGTGCCTCGCCAGTCGGGCTGACGTCAAAGGATGTCTTGACCTGCCCTGCGACGGTACCTGCATAGGCCCGCTCAGTCGCCATGATCGTGTCCAATGGAACGACCAATGGGCTGTTGTCGAGCTTCTGTTCCTTTGCCTGGATTAGTGACGGAATGGGATCTGCTCCGTCCGTGGAAATACCGCACGCCGCGACCAACCCCAGCAGCATGCTTCCCAGCACTCTCATCCACACTGCGCGAATCATACTCTGCCCTTCGAATTAGCTATTTGGGAGGCTACCTCTTCGCTCCAAATCAAGACCTAGGACTCGGGAGGACAGTTGGTCGCCACGCACCTTCTACGTACCGAACAACTGTTGTCGCAGCATCGGATTTCATTCGCCGGGCACAGCTCAACACAGACACGGTTCGAGCACTCCTGCCCGCCTGGGCACGTGCCACACGCCAGCGTTCCACCGCAGCCATCCGAATACGTACCACAGGCATAGCCCATGGCCGCACACGTCGTGGGCGTGCAGTTCTGCACGCAAGTATTCTGGGTGCACGTCTGGTTGGCGCCACAACTGCCACAGTTCAATGTCCCGCCGCAGCCGTCCGAAATGCTTCCGCACGTCTTTCCCTGAGCTGCACAGGTCGTGGGCGTGCAGTTCTGCACGCAAGTATTCTGGGTGCAGGTCTGGTTGGCACCACAGCTGCCACAGTTCAGTGTCCCGCCGCAGCCATCTGAAATGCTTCCGCACGTCTTTCCCTGAGCTGCGCAGGTCGTGGGGGTGCAACTCTGCACGCATGTATTCTGGATACACGTCTGGCTGGCACCACAACTGCCGCAGTTCAATGTCCCGCCGCAGCCGTCCGGAAGGCTTCCGCACGTCTTTCCCTGAGCTGCACAGGTCGTGGGCGTGCAGGTACAGGTCATTGCATCCATCCGACAGACGTCGCCCTCGTCGATAGAACCATCGCAGTCGTCATCAAAACCGTTGCAGGCCTCTTGAGGCGCGATGCAATTCCCCGACCAACCATGGATTCCGCATGATTCAATAGAGCCAGGGCATTCGCCGCTCTGTCCTACGCAAGCCCGAGTCAGGGAGCCGGCGCCCTTCCCCGGAGCATTATCCACGACACCGTCGCCATCATCATCACAGCCGTTGCACGCTTCAGGAGCAGCAGTCGTGCGCGTGCAGACGCCCGTGCTTCCATCTGGCTGACACTGCTTGCGTGCCGTCGCGCCGCATTGATCCGAGCAGCTCAGGAATTGGTTGGGCCTGACCACGCAGGCCCAACCCCCTGCGACACATCGCAGATCGCCATAGCAGCCATTGCCTTGAGGATCACATGGATTAAAGGGCAGATTGAGTGGGGGGATATCCTCATCAATCAACCCATCACCGTCATCATCACAACCATTGCACTCCTCATGGTTGAGATAGGCGGAACACGTTCCCGGAATGAGGCTGCCGTCCTCGGAACAGGCTACATTTCCCTGGCGCCCGCAGACCGAGCAGGAGACTATTGACTGACCAGAGGGCACACAACTCCCCCAATGTACATCGCAGGACCGTTCACCTTTGCAGAGCCCGACTGTACATTCCTCGGTTGCTCCATCCGGATAGCAGGCCGCGCTTGCCTCATGCGCAGGCGAGAGCATGACCAAGAGGGTCATCAACAACAGCATCCAACGGCAACTCAAAGCATCCCCTGACGTCACGTTCTGCTCCCCAAAATCCATCACCTATCGAAAAGCCGGCCTGCTGCTTCACGTCTGTAATGGGCGCGGTGAACTACCACCAATGGCAGGACAGTGTCCACCATCCCACAGTCTGCCCTCACCCCTCTGCAGGATGGAACCGGTCCACATGGACAATGCGCTCCCAGGAAATGGTGGCCAACAAGGCACATACCGCAACACCGGAAATCCAATCAATCACACAAAACGCGCACCCGAACCGTGAGCGAGCAGGCTCGATCCCCCTTGAGCCGGAGCGCGCAAGATTGCGTACTGAGTCGAGCGATTGGACGTTGAGCCCAATGCGAGATGTGGACACACCCGACAGGTCGGCGAGCGCACGTTGGCGTGGAGACCCCCATTGCGCCGCACTCATGTCTGCGATGAATGCAGAGGCGAGGTCCACTTCGGCATCCCCCATCCTCGGCTGCGACCTCATGCCTCTTCGCCGCAACCATCCTGGCTTTTGCCAGGATTTGATGAGGCACAAAACCGAGGTGCTGCTGCAAGTGCAGCGTCACCACGAGGCGATGGCAAGACTCATTCAGCCCGCCTCGATCAGCAGCCCAATTTGACGGGCGCTCAGCGCTTCAGCTTCGAGAACGGATTGTTGAACGGCTCCGGCTTCTTCTGCGCCGGCGCCTGAGCCTGCGTCGCGGGCTTCTGCGCGGGCCGCTGCTGCTGCGCCGGCGCGCTGGCGGGCTTCGCGGCCGCCGCGGGCCGCCCCGACGGCTGCGGCGCCCCACCCTCCAGCACCGCCCTCACCGACAACGCCAGACGCTTGCGCGCCAGGTCCACGGTCAGGACCTTCACCGTCAGCCGGTCTCCGACCTTCGCCACCTCCGACGGATCCTTGATGAAGCGCGCCGCCAGCTGCGACACATGCACCAGGCCGTCCTGATGCACGCCCACGTCCACGAACGCTCCAAACGCCGTCACGTTCGTCACCACGCCCTGCAACACCATCCCCTCCTTCACGTCCTCCAGCGACCGCAGGTCATCCCGCGTCGCATGCGCCGTGAAGTCACCACGAGGGTCGCGGCTCGGCTTCTCCAGCTCCGCCAGGATGTCCTTCAGCGTCAGCTCTCCCAGCTCCGGCCCCAGGTAGCGCTTCGCCTCAATCTGGCGCACCAGCGTCGCGTTCCCCACCAGCGACGCCACGTCCACGCCCAGGTCCTTCGCCATGCGCTCCACCACCGTGTAGCGCTCCGGGTGCACCGCGCTCGAATCCAGCGGCTCCGGCCCTCGCACCCGCAGGAAGCCCGCCGCCTGTTCGAACGTCTTCGGCCCCAGGCCGCTCACCTTCAAGAGCTCCCGCCGCGTGGTGAAGCGCCCCTTCGCCGCCCGGTGCGCCACCAGCTTCTTCGCCAGCGACGGCCCCACGCCGGACACGTGCTCCAACAGCTGCGGTGACGCCGTGTTCACGTCCACGCCCACCGCGTTCACGCACGAGTCCACCACCTCGCCCAGCTTCTTCTTCAAGAGCCCCTGGTCCACGTCGTGCTGGTACTGCCCCACCCCGATGCTCTTCGGGTCGATCTTCACCAGCTCCGCCAACGGGTCCTGCAAGCGCCGCCCAATCGACACCGCGCCGCGCAGCGACACGTCCATCTCCGGGAACTCCTCTCGCGCCACCTCCGACGCGGAGTAGATGGACGCGCCCTGCTCGCTCACCGACACCACGGGGACCTGCACGCCCATCGCCTTCAGCGTGTCCCGCGTGAAGACCTCCGCCTCGCGGCTGCCCGTGCCGTTGCCCACCGCGATGAGCTCCGGCTTGTGCTTGCGCACCACCGCCTCCAGCAGCTTCGCCGCGCGCGCCCGCTCGTCCGCGCTCCGCTCCGAATAGAGCGTCGTCGTCTCCGCCACCGTCCCCGTCGCATCCAGCATCACCAGCTTGATGCCCGTGCGCAGCCCCGGGTCCAACGCCAGCACCGCCCGAGCCCCCGCCGGCGCCGTCAACAGCAGGTGCCGCAGGTTCTCTCCAAACACCCCGATGGCGCCCTTGTCCGCGCGCTCCTTCAGCTCCCCGCGCAGCTCCGACTCCAGCGACGGACCCATCAGCCGGTCCCAGCCGTCCTCCACCGCCGCGCGCAACTCCCCCGCGAACAGCGACTGCGGCCGCGTCACCACGCGCCCCGTGAAGAGCCCCTTCACCTCGTCGTCCGGAAGGCCCAGCTTCACCTTCAGCACGCCCTCCTCCTCCCCGCGCAAGAGCGCCAGCACGCGGTGGGACGGGGCCTGGGACAGCGGCTCCTGGTGGCCGTAGTAGTTCTCGAACTTGGTCATCTCGCCCTTCTTCGCCGGCACCACGTCCGAGCCCAGCGTGCCCCGCTTCGTGCACAGGTCACGGGCCTCGCGGCGCAGCCGGGCGTCCTCAGCCACCCGCTCCGCGCAGATGTCCCGCGCGCCCGCCAACGCCTGGGCCACGTCCGCCACGCCCTTGTCCGCGTTCACGTAGGGCTTCACGCGCGCGTCCACGTTCTCCCCGCGCTGCCCCTCCTGCTTCCACACCAGGTCCGCCAGCGGATCCAGCCCCTTCTCCCGGGCGATGGCCGCGCGCGTGCGGCGCTTGGGCTTGTACGGCAGGTACAGGTCCTCCAGCTCCGCGCGCGTACGCGCCGCCTGGAGCGCCTTCTTCAACTCCGGCGTCAGCTTCCCCTGCTCCTCGATGCTGCGCAGGATGGTGTCGCGCCGCCCGTCCAGCTCCGCGCGCTCCGTGGCCTTGTCCAGGATGGACTGGATTTGAACCTCATCCAGCCCTCCCGTGGCCTCCTTGCGGTAGCGCGCGATGAAGGGGACCGTGCCTCCCTCTTCATGAAGCGCGAGGGTCCGGTCCACCTGCTCCGGCTTGATGCCCAGCTCCTGGGCCAACGCGGCGGCATAGACGTGCATGGCGCCCGTCTATACCCCGGTCCGCGCGCGCCTCCCAGAGACGCGCCGCTCGCCTGCCGCCCATGCAGAAGGGCCGCGCGGGGAGTCCCCCCACGCGGCCCTTCGCTTCACGTCATGCCCCTCCGGCTCAGGCCGGCTGGATGTCGCTGTTCTTCACGCGGAAGGTGCGCGAGGTGAACTTCGCCTCCAGCTCGCTGTCCGAGCGCTTGGAGTAGTCCTTGGCCACTTCCGCGGCGGGGATGAGGTGGAAGGTGGCGAGCGTCTCATCCGCCTTCACCTCCACCATCACGAAGCCGTGCGAGTCCGCGTCCGCGAAGCGCAGGCCCGGGTTGGACGCCTGGAGCGTCTTCTCCATCTCCACGACAGCGTGCTGGTACACCGGCGCGCCCGTGGCGTAGCCCGCGCCAATCAGCGCCAGGCTGGCCAGGCTCTTGATGGAGCCGGAGGTGATGCCCGGCGCCGTCAGCACGGGCACGCCCTCCTCCACCGACGCGAACGACGCGTGGATGTCCCCGGAGATGAACAGCGTGTTCTGCACGCCCTGCGCCTTGAGCGTGTTGAGCATCACCTTCTTCTTCGTGGGGAAGCCGTCCCACTGATCCACGCTGAAGTAGAAGCGCTGGCGCAGCGTCGGGTCCGTGATGTCCGCCTGCTGCCGGAAGTCCCAGATGAGCGCCGACAGCGACGTGGAGCTCACCACCATCTTCCAGGTGTTCTGCGCCGTGGTGAGCGTCTGCTGGAACCACTGCTCCTGCGCCGGGCCGAACACGTCCTCGCTCTTGCCCTGGGACAGCTGGTACTTCACCGCCGCGAACAGGTCGAAGGTGTCCTTCACCACCACGTAGCGCGAGCCCTGGATGTTGAAGAGCGCCGCCTTGCCCATGTGCGCGTACGCCAGGCCCCGGGGCTTGTCCGCGGGCGGAATCACCAGCGCCTTGTTCACCGCCGCCAGCACCTGGTTCACGTAGTAGAGCGCCAGCGGGCCCGCCACCCACTTCGCGGCCTTCTGCGCGGCCTCCGCGTCCGTGAGGCCCGCGGCCTTCGCCTGGCTCAGGTACACGCCCTGGAGCACCTGCTTGTGGGTCGCGTACGCCGCGTCGTCGATGTTCACGTACGCGAACGTGTCCGCCTGGAACGTCTGCTTCACCGCGTCCGGCTGGCCCTGGAGCGCCGCGCCCAGCAGCGTCGCGTCCAGCGCCACGGTGCCCGGGTAGCCGTCCTCCGGGATGAGGTGATCCGGCCGGTAGCTGCGGTAGTCCGTCACCAGCAGCTTCAGGTGCCGGCCGTACTCGAAGTCACGGTAGATGCGCGAGTTGGGGAAGCGCGGCTCGTTGGCCACGTCGATGGCGCCCTCGGGCGACTGCGCCGTGTCCAGCGGGATGTACTCCAGGAAGGCCTGCTCCGCGTTGAGCTTGCGGTCCCGCTGCTTCTCGTCCCGCTTGCCGTCCTCGTACGTCGCCACGTCCTGCCAGCAGTCGTCGGAGAACTCGTGGTCGTCCCAGACGATGATGAACGGGTAGCGCTCGTGCACCGCCTGCAGCTGCTTGTCCGTGCGGACGGTCTTGTACAGGTCGCGGTAGTTGGACAGCGAGTTCGCCGCCAGGAACGCGGTGAGGCCCGTGCCCTGGGGGAGCGCCTCATTCGGAGCGCTGAAGCGCACGGCCCGGCCACCGTCGCCGGACTGGAAGGACGTGTCGCCCGTCGTCTCGTAGACGTAGTCGCCCAGGAACACGACGAAGTCCAGGTCCGCGTCCAGCTGCAGCAGCCGCTGCCAGGCGTTGTAGTAGCGGCCAATGAAGTCCTGGCAGCTGGCGAAGACGAACTTCACCGCCACGTCGTCCCCCGCCGCCGGCGCGGTGCGCGTGCGTCCGGTGCGCGTGGTGTGCCGCTGGCCGTCCTTCTCGTAGCTGAAGCGGTAGTAGTACGTGGTGCGCGCGGACAGCCCGGTGACCTTCACCTTCACCGCGTGGTCGTGCTCCGCCAGCGCCGTCAGGTCCGTCTTGTCCAGCACCAGCGTCTTGAAGTCCGCCGCCGTGGAGACCTCCAGCCGCAGGGGCAGGTTGTCCCCGGCGCGGGCCGAGTCCTCCACGCGCACCCACAACACCACGCTGTCCGGACGCGGATCACCCGACGCCAGCGACTGCGGGAAGTAGGGCGAGCCAGCCGAAGCGTCCGGCGTCTCGGCGTCGTCGGAGCATCCAAAGGTCGTCGTCGCCGCGACAGCAACCACGGCTTGCAGGAACGTGCGGCGTTTGAAGGGGTTGAACAAGGCGGTGGACTCCAGCGGGGAGCAGGGGTGAAGGGGCTCCCGGGCCGCGAAGTCTAGAGGCGCTCCTCCCTCCACACGAAACATCCCGGCGACAGCCCGGTGATGACCGCACGCGTCACGTTTCCGCCACGCGCCTGGCTGTCCTCCCAATCCCTCTCACCGTGAAGAAAAAGGGGCCGGCCCCATCGCTGGAGACCGGCCCCTTTTCTGCTTCAACCGCCGCGCCGCTCCCCCCGGAGGTGCGCGGCGGTCATTCCTCACGGCACGCGTAGGGCTACTTCACGGCCTTCACGCGCGGGCGCTTCTCGCCTTCGGCCGGCTCGGCGGGGGCGTCCGCCGCCGGGGCCGCCGCACCCGCGGTCTTGCCGATGCCGTACTTCTCCAGCACCAGCGCCTCGACCTCCTTGTAGGTGTCCGGGTGCTCGCGCAGGTACTCCTTCGCGTTCTCCCGGCCCTGGCCGATGCGCTCTCCCTTGAAGGAGAACCAGCTGCCGCTCTTCTCGACGATGTTCTCGTTGGAGGCCAGGTCGATGAGGTCGCCCTCACGCGAGATGCCCGTGCCGTACATGATGTCGAATTCCACTTCCTTGAACGGCGGCGCCACCTTGTTCTTCACGACCTTCACGCGCGTGCGGCTGCCCACCACGTTCTCGCCGTTCTTGATGGCGCCCACGCGGCGGATGTCCATGCGCTGCGACGCGTAGAACTTCAGCGCGTTGCCGCCCGTGGTCGTCTCCGGGTTGCCGAACATCACGCCAATCTTCATGCGGATCTGGTTGATGAAGATGACGCACGTCTGGCTCTTGGAGATGGTGCCCGTGAGCTTGCGCAGCGCCTGGCTCATGAGGCGCGCCTGCACGCCCATGTGCGCGTCGCCCATCTCGCCCTCGAGCTCCGCCTTCGGAACGAGCGCGGCCACCGAGTCCACCACCAGCACGTCGATGGCGCCGGAGCGCACCAGCATCTCCGCGATTTCGAGGCCCTGCTCACCGGTGTCCGGCTGGGACAGGAGCAGGTCGTCGGTGCGCACGCCCAGCTTGCGCGCGTAGCCCACGTCCATCGCGTGCTCCGCGTCGATGTAGCCGCACACGCCGCCGCGCTTCTGCGCTTCCGCGACGATGTGGAGACACAGCGTCGTCTTACCGGAGGACTCCGGCCCGAAGATTTCGATGATGCGGCCGCGCGGCACGCCGCCCACGCCCAACGCGATATCGAGCGAAATCGACCCGGTCGAAATGGCCTGGATGTCCTTCATCATGGGCTCGTCGTTGCCGAGCCGCATGATGGAACCCTTGCCGAACTGACGCTCCACCGCCGCCAGCGCCAGCTCGATCGCCTTTTCCTTCTCCTGATTCACGGCCATTTCTCGTCGCTCCTTGGAAGAGTGGACCACCCCGGTCCACCTGAACGCGCTTTTAGTACGCGATGGGTAGACCCTAGTCCACCCCTCTGACATCCGTTTCGGGTCCTGGCGGTCAGCTCTTGCGCAGGGCAGCCAGGAAGGCGGCCACCAGGCCCCCCAATCCCGCCGCCCAACCTGCCGGAACCTCTGGGACCAGCACCATCCCCAACCCGACCCCGGACACCACCGTCAGCAGCGCCAGGGCTCCGCGATACAGGGGAGAGCCCACGGAGGCAACCGTCAGCAGGGTCAGGGACAGCAGGGTCAAAAGCCCCTGCAGGATGAGCAGCCCGCCGGGCACGACGACGCCCGTCAGCCCCAGCACCACCTGGAGCGCCAGCGCCCCCAGCCCCACCGCCAGCGCCGGGAAGGGTCCCCCCGGGGGCGGTATCAGCCGGGCGCCCGGGACGGGGGCGTTCTTCAGGTGCTCCAGGTCCTCCGGGCGCACCTCCAGGGCGTAGGGGAAGCCCAGCGCCAGGAGCGACTCCACCGCCGTGGCGCGGCAGGAGCGCCCGTCGGCGTCCACCAGCCCGTCCAGGTTGCCCCCCTCCAGCAGCCGGTGGAACGCGTCCGCCTCCGTCCGGCCCCCGCCTTTCGACCCCAGCTCCTCCAAGAGCTGGTTGAGGTTCCAGGCCAGGCGCTTCTGCTCGTCGCCTTCCGCGCGCCGGGCCTGCTGCGCCAGCAGGTACATGGGCAGCGGCGAGTCCGTGGGCGGTGTGGGCGTACCGCCCTGCGCCGGAGGCTCCCAGGCCGCCAGGTCCGATGGGGACTCACCCTCCCCCCCAGGATGGGAGGCGGGTGTGCGCGAACGTGGGCGGAAAGCATCGGACACGGTGCCGAAACTGTAACCGGGGGGCGGCGTGGGGTTCAAAGTGGGGGTGGCCCGCAACTTCCACCGGGCAACGGGGTTTGCGGCCTCACGGATGGATTGGGACCCGGACACGCAGGCGATGCTGAAGGTGGCGGCGGGCGACAAGCAGGCCTTCGCCTGGCTCTTCGACCGGCACCACGCGAGCGTGGCGCGCTTCGCGTTCCGCTTCGTGGGGGACGCGGCGCGCGCGGAGGAGCTCACGCAGGACATCTTCGTGAAGCTCTACCGCCACGCGCGCTCCTACAAGCCCACGGCGAAGTTCAAGACGTTCCTCTTCCGGGTGGCGACGAACCACTGCCTCAACGAGATGCGGCGCGGGGAGTACCGCGTGGCGCGCCTCACGGCGGAGGCCCCGGCGGAGGACGACGCGGGAGCGATGCAGATGCCAGGGCCCGACGGAGACCGGCCCGACCAGGCGTTGAGCGGCCGGGAGTTGGAAGCAGCGGTGGGGATGGCGTTGAAGGACCTGAGCGACCGCGAGCGGGCCGCGTTCACCATGTGCCGCTTCGAGGGCATGGCGTACCGGGACATCGCCGAGGCGCTGGAGGCGAGCGAGGCCGCCGTGAAGAGCCTCATCCACCGCGCCACCCTGGCGGTGGCGCGCAGGATTGAAGCGTTGCAGGCGGGCACCGTGCCCGCGAGGAGTCGGGCATGAGCTGTGCGTTCGAAGAAGACCTGACGGCCTGGGTGGACGGGGAGCTTCCGCCCCCGCACCGCGCACGGATGGAGGCCCACCTGGGCACCTGCGCGGAGTGCCAGGGGACGGAAAGGCTGCTGCGCCTCACGGTGGCGCGGATGGCGGAGCTGCCCGCCTTCACGCCGTCCCCGTCCGCCCGGCGCGAGCTGCTGGCGCGGGTGGACGCGCTGCCGCCCACATGGCGCGAGCGGTTCGCCCACATCCTGAAGCCCGGCGTGCTCGTGCCCTCCGCGGGCCTGGCCGCCGCGGCGGTGCTGACGCTGCTGGTGGCCGGCCGGACGCGCGTGGAGGCGCCCGCGCTGGAGGAGTGGGACCCGGGCGCGCTGGAGGTGGCGGCGAACCTGGAGCTGGTCGAGGACTACGAAGTGCTGGGGCTCAACAGCTCCGAAGACCTGGAGGTCGTCGAGAACCTCCATGAACTGGGGGTGCAGTGATGCTGGGAAGAATGACCGCCGGCGTGCTGTCCGCGGCGCTGGTGCTGTTCGCCGCAGTGCCGGCCCGCGCGGCCAACGCCCCCACGCCCACCGCCGCGGAGCGCTTCGAGAAGCTCCCGCCGGAGCAGAAGGAAGCCCTGCGCGCGAAGCTGCGCGAGTTCAAGGCGATGTCCCCCGATGAGCAGGCCCGCGTGCGCGCGAACCTCCAGCGCTGGCGGCAGCTGCCCCCGGAGGAGCGCGACCGGTTGAAGGGCAACCTTCGCGACTTCCAGAAGCTGTCGCCCCAGGAGCGGCAGGCGGTGCGCGAACAGGTGCGCGAATTGCGCGGCCTCACCCAGGAGCGCCGCGCCGAGCTGCGCGAGCGCGTGCGCGCCTACCTCAAGGAGCACCCGGAGCGCCGCGAGCAGATGCTGGAGAACATGCGCCGCTGGCGGCAGATGTCCAAGGAGCAGCGACAGGAGGCACGCGAGCGGCTGCGCGAAAGGCGGCGCGACAAGTGAGGCCCGCCCCCTGTTGGCTGCTGCTGTTCGCGTTGGCGGCCGCCCTGCCCGCGGCGGCCCAGCAGCCCCCGCCGTCCGAGGAAGTCCCCGCGCCCGCGAAGGCCGTGCACCCGGAGGCCACGCCCCTGCCCACCGACGCCCGCCGGCCGGAGCCCGCGCTCACCGACGAGGACCGCGAGGTGGTGGAGAACCTGGACCTGCTGGAGTCGCTGGACGCCGCCGCGGACCTGGAGGTCCTCCTGGAGCTGGCGGACGAGCAGTAGCTCCCGGCGCATGACGGAAACGAAGAAGCCCGGGCCCCCTGTGAAGGGAGTCCGGGCTCTTTCGCGTTTCAGGCGTGGACGCCGTGAAGCGCTACTCGACGGTCACGCTCTTGGCCAGGTTGCGGGGCTGGTCCACGTCGTTCCCGCGCATCTCCGCCACGTGGTACGCGAGCAGTTGGAGCGGGATGGTGGCCACCACCGGCGCGAGCAGCGCGCAGGCGGAGGGGATGCGGATGACGTGGTCGGCCAGGGTGTCCGCCTGCGTGTCGTCCTCGTCGAGGATGGCGATGACCTTGCCGCCGCGCGCGCGGACCTCCTCGATGTTGCCGATGATCTTCTCGTACGCGACGTGCGGATGCTTCGGCGCGATGACCACGACGGGCATCTTCTCGTCGATGAGCGCGATGGGGCCGTGCTTCATCTCACCGCCCGCGTAGCCCTCCGCGTGGATGTAGGAGATCTCCTTCAGCTTGAGCGCGCCCTCCAGCGCCACCGGGTGCATGGGGCCGCGGCCGAGGAAGAGGAAGTCCTGCGCGTTCATGAACTCGCGCGCGACGCGCTTCACCTGCGGCTCGCACTTGAGGACGTCTTCAATCATCTTCGGCACCTGGGCCAGGTGCGTCAGGTGCTCCTGCGCGCCCTCCACCGACAGCGTGCCGCGCATGCGGCCCAGCTTCACCGCCAGCAGGTACAGCGTGACGAGCTGCGTGGTGAACGCCTTGGTGGACGCGACGCCAATCTCCGGGCCCGCGTTGGTGAGGATGTGCAGGTCCGACTCGCGCGTCATCGCGCTGCCAATGACATTGCAGACCGCCAGCGTGTGGGCGCCCAGCCGCTTGGCCTCCTTGAAGGCCCCCAGCGTGTCCGCCGTCTCACCCGACTGGCTGATGGCGATGACCAGGTGGCTCTTCTCCACGATGGGGTCGCGGTAGCGGAACTCGCTGGCGAGCTCCACTTCCACCGGCAGCCGCGCCAGCGACTCGATCATGTGCTTGCCGGCCACGCCCGAGTGCCAGGACGTGCCGCAGGCCAGGATGGTGATCTTGGTGAAGGACTTCACCTGCTCCGGGGACAGGTTCCAGGTGTCGAAGTGGACGTCGCCTTCGGTGAGGAGCATCCGGCCGCGCAGCGTGTCCGCGATGGCGCGGGGCTGCTCCCAGATCTCCTTGTGCATGAAGTGCTTGTAGCCGCCCTTCTCCGCCATCATCGGCGTCCAGTCGATGCGGCGCGTGGGGCGGTTCACCAGCTTCCCGTCGCGGTTGAAGATGTCGACCTTCGCCGCGGTGATGACCGCGAGGTCGCCCTCCTCCATGTAGACGAAGTCGCGCGTGTGCTCGAGCAGCGCCGGCACGTCGCTGGCCACGAAGTTCTGGCCCTCGCCCAGGCCCAGCACCATGGGCGACGCGTCCTTCGTGCACACGATGCGGCCCGGATCATTGGAGCACACGACCACGAGGCCGTAGGTGCCCCGCACCTGCTTGATGGCCGCGCGGACGGCGTCCGGCAGGTCCACGCCGCGCTCCACCTCCGCGGAGATGAGGTGCGCGAACACTTCCGAGTCCGTCTCCGACGCGAAGACGTGGCCGCGCGCGCGCAGCTCCGCCTTGAGCGCCAGGTGGTTCTCGATGATGCCGTTGTGCACCACCGCCACGTTCTTGTACGTGTGCGGGTGGGCGTTCTCGTCGGAGGGGCGGCCGTGCGTCGCCCAGCGCGTGTGGCCGATGCCGGTGGTGCCCTTCGGCAGGTCCTGCACCACGCGGTTCTCCAGGTTGCGCAGCTTGCCCGTGGCGCGCACCACGTTGAGCTGGTTGCCGCCGACCACCGCGACGCCCGCGGAGTCGTAGCCCCGGTACTCGAGCTTCTTCAGACCCGACACCAGGATGGGAGCAGATTCCTTGTCACCGACGTAGCCAACAATCCCGCACATGTTCTTCCTGCCTCTTTCTCGTCCCGCGGCCGCCGGAGCAAACCACGGGAATCCCGTTCACGCCCAACCCCGCCCCGCCGACCGAACAGCAGGCGAGCACTCTTCCTAACCAGCCTTCACCTTCACCTGCCGTGCCTTCTTGGCCGCCACCCAACCCTCCTTCACCACCTGTGGCGCACGGGACACAGCGAGGCTCCCAGGAGGCACATTTTTCGTCACCGTGGTGCCCGCGCCGACATACCCGCCGTCCCCCACCTTCACCGGCGCCACCAGCTGCGAGTCCGAGCCGATGAACACCCCGTCGCCCAGCTCGGTCAGGTGCTTGTTCACCCCGTCATAGTTACAGGTGATGGTGCCCGCGCCGATGTTGCAGCCCGCGCCAATGTTCGCGTCCCCCAGGTAAGTCAGGTGGTTGGCCTTGCTGCCCTTGCCGATGCGGGCCTTCTTCGTCTCCACGAAGTTCCCCAGATGCACTTCCTCTGCCAGCTCCGTGGCGGGGCGCAGCCGGGAGAACGGGCCGATGATGCAGCGCTCGCCCACACGCGCCTCCTCCAGCACGGAGTAGGGCTTGATGTGGGTGCCATCCGCCACGTGGGAGGCCGTGAGCACGCTGCCCTGGCCGATGGTGACGTTCTTCCCGATGACGGTGCCGGCCATCAGCGAAACGCTGGGGCCAATCTCCGTGTCGGTGCCGATGGTGATGCCCTCTTCGATGTACGCGGTGGCCGGGTCCTGGATGGACACACCCGCGCGCATGTGGGCTTCGTTGATGCGCTGCTGGAGGACGCGGGCGCGCGCCGCCAGCTCCACCTTGTCGTTCACGCCCGCGGTCTCGGTGGCGTCCGCATCCACCGCGCCCACGGGGCCGTGCTTCGCGGCCATCTCCACCAGGTCGGTGAGGTAGTACTCGCCCTGCGCGTTGACGGGTTTGATCTCCGCCAGCGCCTTCCAGAGGAAGGCCGCGTCCACGGAGTAGATGCCCGCGTTGCATTCCTTCACCGCGCGCTGCTCCGGGGTGCAGTCCTTGTGCTCCACGATGCGCGCCACCTTGCCGCCCTCGCGGATGACGCGGCCGTAGCCGGTGGGGTCCTCCAGCGTGGTGGACACCAGCGCCAGCACCCCGCCCGCGGCGTCGTGCGCGGACAGCAGCGCCTGGAGCGTCTCCTTGCGCAGGAGAGGCACGTCTCCGTAGAGGATGAGCACGCGGCCGTCATGGCCCTTGAGCGCGTCCTGGGCCGCCTTCACCGCGTCCGCGGTGCCGCGCTGCTCCTTCTGGAGCGCGAAGCGCAGGGGCGCGTCCGGGAAGTGGGCACGGATGGACTTCTCCACCTCCGAAGCCTGGTGGCCCACCACCGGCACCACGGACGTGGCGCCCAGTTCCAGGGCCCGCTTCAAGGGATAGGCGCAAAGGGGCCGGCCGAGGATGGGGTGAAGGACCTTGGCCTTCTCCGACTTCATCCGCGTGCCCTTGCCCGCGCACAACACAACCGCCGCCAGAACTGTCATATGCGGCGGAGAATTAGGGACCGCCGATCAACTCGTCAACCGCGCCCGGACGTCAAAGCGGATCGCGGGGCTTCCGGCGAGGGCCGGGCGCTGACTGCTACACACAACGTGTTGCATTGGACCGTGATGCCGAAGCGCGGCTTGTAGAACGTCGTCAGCCGCGCCGTTGAGGGAGCCGGAGTCGGGACCGACGCCGGGCTTTCCACGGGGTTCGGAGGACTCATGAGCACCGCCCGTTGCTGCGCATTCCCAGAGCCTGCACCGCTTCCACTCACAATCCAAGGAAAAAAATGTTGTCCGGTTGAAACCCTGGCCCGGGTGCGGCGCATGGTGCATTAGGGAACGGCCGGTAATCACAAGGAAAGGCGTCCAGGTGGGGAAGACACACATCGGAGCCGCGGGACGACAGCCGTTCCGCGCGCTGGGACTCGCAGTGTTGCTGGTGGCGACTCAGGCGGGTGCGGCACGTCCCTACCGGGGAGGTGCGGTGGCCACGGCGTATCCGCCCGCGAGCGAGGCCGCGCTCCAGATGCTGGAGAAGGGCGGCAACGCGGTGGACGCGGCGGTGGCGGCGGCGTTCGTGGCGGCGGTGGTGGGCCCCTACCACTCCGGCGTGGGCGGCGGCGGGTTCGCGCTGGTGCACGACGCGAAGTCGGCGGTCACGCAGGTGCTGGACTTCCGGGAGGTGGCTCCGAAGGGCGCCTCGCGCGACATGTACCTGAGGGACGGCGCGCTGGTGCCGGGGCTGTCCACGGACGGCGCCCTGAGCGTGGCGGTGCCGGGCGCGGTGGCGGGCTACCTGGAGCTCCTGGCGAAGCACGGCAAGCTCAAGCCCGCGGTGGTGCTGGCCCCTGCCATCCGGCTGGCGAAGCAGGGCTTCTGGGTGACGCCCAAGTACCAACAGATGGCCACGGGCCGGGCGGAGTGCCTGCGCCAGGATCCGGAGGCCGCGCGCATCTTCCTCGTGCCCAACGCGCAGGGGACGCCGGACGTTCCGCCGTTGGGCCACCTCATCCAGCAGCCGGACCTGGCGCGCACGCTGGGCCTCATCGCCAGGAGCGGCGCGAAGGCCTTCTATGCGGGCCCGGTGGCGCAGGCGATGGTGAAGACGGTGAAGGACGCGGGCGGGCTGCTCACGCAGGAGGACCTGACGGCGTACAAGACGCGCAGCCCCGCGCCGCTGGAGACCACCTACCGGGGACACCGCATCCTCACCATGCCGCCGCCCAGCGCGGGCGGGCTGGCGGTGGTGCAGGTGCTGGGCATGCTCCAGCAGTTGCGGCCGCAGGGTGTGCCCTACCGCGATCCGGAGTCGCTGCACCTCTATGTGGAGGCCGTGCGGCGCGCGTACGTGGACCGCGCGAAGTACCTGGGCGACCCGGCCTTCGTGCAGGTGCCGCTGGAGCGGCTGACGTCCCCCGGACACATCGCGGACCTGGCGGGCGGCATCGACCCGAAGAAGGCCACGTCCAGCGCGTCGCTGCTGGCGCCGGTGACGGGCGGGCCCGCCTCCACGCTGAAGAAGGACGCGGGGCCCCTCACGCCGGAGCCGGAGAAGAAGAACACCACGCACATCTCCGTCATCGACAAGGACGGCAACGCGGTGGCGATGACGACCACGGTCAACTACAGCTTCGGCTCGTGCGTCGTCGCGAAGGGCACCGGCGTGCTCCTCAATGATCAGATGGATGACTTCGCCGCGCAGCCGGGCGTGCCCAACGCGTACGGGCTCGTCACGGGGGAGCCCAACGCCATCCAGGCCGGCAAGGTGCCGCTGTCCTCCATGTCGCCCACGCTGGTGTTCGCGAAGGAGGACCCCAAGCGGGTGATGCTGGCGGTGGGCAGCCCTGGCGGCTCCACCATCCCCACCACCGTCATCCAGGCCATCAGCAACGTGGTGGACCAGGGCATGGACGTGACGCGCGCGGTGGGCGCGGGCCGGCTGCACCACCAGTACCTCCCGGACGAGCTGTGGGTGGACAAGTGGGGCCTGGAGCCGGCGACGCTGTCCGCGCTGGAGGCGAAGGGCCACAAGATTCGCCGGGTGGACGGCTGGGGCGACGCGGAAGCCGTCTACAGCGACCCGCGCACCGACCTGCGCTATTCCTCCAGTGACCCGCGCAACGAGGGCGCCGCGACGGGCCAGGACTGACCCCAGGAGACCCCAAGCCCGTGCCCGAGCCGATTCCGCTCTTCGATGCGCACCTCCACCCGGAGGCCCTGACCGACCAGGACCTGGAGTCCATGCGCTTCTTCGGCGTGGAGCGGGCCCTGGTCGTGGCGCATCACTTCCCGGAACCCACGGCCAAGGGGCTGCGGCAGCACTTCGACCAGCTGGTGGAGCGGCAGCTGCCGCGCCTGGAAAGGCTGGGCATCCGCGCCTGGGCCGCCCTGGGCGTGCACCCGCGCTGCATCCCGCGCCGGGGGCTGTCGGAAGTCCTGAGCCACCTGCCGGAGTACTTCGAGGGCGGCCGGGTGGTGGCCCTGGGAGAGACGGGGCTGCACGTGGGCGGCGAGGAGGAGGAAGAGGCCTTCCTGGAGCAGCTGGCCCTGGCCCGTCAGCTCAAGCTGCGCGTGGTGGTGCACACGCCGCTGAAGGACAAGGAGCGCCACACGCGGCGCATCCTCACGCTCCTGCGCCAGTCCGGGCTCCTGCCGTCGCGCGCGCTGGTGGACCACGCCAACGCGCGCACGGTGCGGACCATCCTGGAGGTGGGCCACTGGGCCGGCCTTACCCTGCACCCGGAGGCCCTCCAGGCGGACCGGGCGGTGGCCCTGGTGCGGCGGCTGGGCAGCGAGCGCCTGGTGCTGGACTCGGACGCGGGCGACGGCGCGGGAGACATCCTGGGGCTCGCGCGCACGGCGAACCTCCTGGGCAAGGCGAAGCTGTCCGAGCGCATCGTGCGGCGGGTCACCCGGGACAACGCCGCCCGCTTCTTCCAGATCCACGACTGAGCGCGCCATTCGCGCACCGTGCGGGTGGAGCGCGGTGCGTTGAAAAGTGGACGGCGGCCCGGTCGTGTCAGCGCTGTAAATGAGACGGGCCCCGCACTGTGAAGCGCGGAGCCCGTGGATTTACAACCTGGAACCCCGGGGAGGGGTCCTAGTTCATCGAGAGGGAGGCGGGAGCCTCCGGGTGCAGGGTGAGGCCCTGCGCGTCCGGCGCCAGCCGCACCTGCACGGGCACGCCCTGGGAGCGGTACTCCGCGAGGGAATCCGCCGCCTCGTCGAGCAGCTGCTGATAGCGCTCCTCCAGCTCCACCGCGATCAGGAGCATGGTCTCACCGGCGTCCGCCACGCCCGGCCGGTACACCTGGCACCGCTGGAACCGCGCCCAGCGACCGTTCTGCATCTTCACAAGCTCGCCGTCGTAAGCCATGCGCAGCACCTCTTGAGTGAAATCCGACGAACGCAATCTAAAGGCGAATCCGGCAGCTGTCATCCCCCTGCTTGAAAATTCGTAAACCCTTCGGAATTCCGGGCAGTTGCCAGGACTCAAGGCCATCCCCAGGGGTGCTCCGGCGGCGGGACCGGCACAAAATGTAAAGTGGAACACTGTCAACGCGGTTAACCGCGACCGGGGTCGGATGCCGCGTCGCGCTGTCAACACTCCGTGAACCCGGCGGATGGGGAGGGGCGGCC
>NZ_RAWE01000280.1 GCF_003611695.1 Corallococcus carmarthensis
GGCTGGGGCGGGGCCTCCTGCTCGGTCTCCGGCACCGGCGTCCGCCGCATCACCCAGGCCAGGATGCCCGCGCCCAGGTAGCACGCGATGCCCAGGCCGAAGGTGACGGCCGTCCCGAAGTGGATGGCCACGATGAGGGCCGCGGCGCTGGCCAGCACCGAGAACACGCCATTGAGCGCCCAGCCCCACTGCACCAGGTCCCTCCGGCGGCTGATCAGGGACATGCCGAGGGCCATGGGGAGTCCCATGAGGAAGGACAGCGGCGCGATGATCACGGCCGAAAGGACGATGCGCGTGGAGAGCGGCAGTCCGACCACCGCCTGCAACACCGGTCCCTTGAGGGACAGGAAGGCCCCCAGCCCCACGGCGAGCGCGACGAAGACCGCGCCCGTCAAGGCCGGCCTGGCGCGGGAGAGCCGCTGCGCGAACAGGCTGCCCACCCCGCTGGCGACCAGCATGCTGGCCAGCACCGTGGCGAAGGTGATGGTGGGGCTTCCCAACGCGAGCGCGAAGACGTGGAAGAACTCCATCTCCACGAGCATGAAGGCCACGCCCAACAGCGAGAAGTAGCCCAACGCCGCCCAGCCGGAAGTGCCCAGCCGCCCGGTCTGCCGCGCCAGCTGGAACAGCGGCAGCAGCAGGAAGGGCACCACCAGCGCCAGGAGGATGACGACCATCCGCCGCAACTCCAGCACACCGGTACCGGCCGCTCGCGCGGGCCCCGCGCGCTCCACGAAGTAGAACGGGTTGTTGTCGGTGGCGGGCGCGATGTCCAATGGGCTCTCCGCCCACAGCCGCTCCGGATCGGGACGGGTGATGATGGCGTGGATCAACCCCGCGAAGGGCGTGAAGGGCTGGGGGATGGAGGCCGCGTTGACGGAGCCGTCCGGCATCCAGAGGGCCTGGAAGTCCAGCGCCTCCAGGTGCTGCCGCGCGGCCGCCACGTCCGCCGCGGTGAAGGGCGAGCGCTTCACCAGCACGAAGCACATGGGACGGGGGAAGTGGGGGCTCGCCACCGCCGCGACCATCATGTGCTTGCCCGGATCCTGGATGCCTGACTTCTCCAGCGCCTCGCGCGCCACCGTCAGGCCCCGCATCGAGTCGATGCGCACCACCTCGCCCTCGCCCAGCGCCCGCAGGAAGCCCATGTACCCATGGGGTGTCAGGTGCTGGAAGTACTCCTGGTAGGCCTCCACCGTGTAGAGGTAGTTCTCGCTGAACGCCAGCGCCGTGGCGCTCCCTCCGGTGTCCACCCAGGTGAGGGTGATGAGGTCCCACTGCTCGGTGGCGCGCTTGATGAAGGTGCGCCCGTTCTCGATGTGCAGCTGGACACCGGGGAGCCGGTAGGGCCGGCCGGAGAAGGACCCGAGGTCCTCGTTCACCACCCGCGCCACCAGTGGGTTGATCTCCACCGCGGTGATGTC
The DNA here is from genome assembly GCF_003611695.1 of Corallococcus carmarthensis. Taxonomy (GTDB): domain Bacteria; phylum Myxococcota; class Myxococcia; order Myxococcales; family Myxococcaceae; genus Corallococcus; species Corallococcus carmarthensis. The sequence continues at coordinate 1,425 of NZ_RAWE01000280.1, forward strand.
CTTGCGGCCGTGACGCACCGCCTGGAGGATGTCCACGCCACCCCCCGGGCCGATGATGAGCTGGCGGCCTTCAGGCGGCACCAGCTTGTGCGCGAGCGCGGTCAGGTCCTGGTCCAGGTAGGTGTAGTCCTTGAGCGACTCGGGCCTGCCATTGAACTTGACGATCTGCGTTCCCCCCAGGCCGTCGATGATCAGGTCCTTCATCCGGAAGCTCGGGCCGGTGTATCGCCCGCTGAGCGACCAGGTGAAGAAGGCGGAGGGGTGCACGCGGACGGAGGAGATGGAGTTCCACTCCGAGACCTCCGTGGGCCGCCCCAGCCAGCTCACGTGCGGCGGCCGCGCGATGGACGGGACCTGCGAGAGGAAGCCGCCGAGCAGCAAGAAGGCGACCGTGAGCCCCACGGCGGCGAACGCCGTGGAATGCAGCCTCCCCGCCAGCGCGAACAGGATGGCCGCCACCATGGGGAGGATGACGACCGTGCCGAGCATGACCTCCACCGGCGTCTGGGTATTCAGGAGCAGCACCGCGATGACGCAGCCCAACGCGGCCGACACCAGGTCGACCGCGTAGAGGCGGTGGAAGCGCTCGCGGTTGTGCGACAGGACGAGCGAGACCACGAGCCCGCCAAAGAAGAACAGCGGGAAGGCGCACCAGAAGATGGCCGCGAGGGGCCAGAACTCCTGGGCATAGACCTGGAAGGCGCCGCCGAACCGCGCGTGCGGCAGCAGGGTGAGGATCCCCATGGTGCCGACGAAGCCGGAGATGCCCGCCGCCAGGCTCAGGACCGCCACCTGGCCGAGCAGGCGCTCGGGGGTGAAGAAGCGGTGGGCCAGCTGGGCCAGGAGCCCCCCCGACGCCAGCCCGAGCATCGCCAGCGAGATGAGCATGAAGGCGTAGTAGTAGGTCATCGTGCCCGCGAAGAGGCGCGAGAGCACCACCTGGGCCGTCAACATGCTGGCCGCGACCAGGCCGAATCCCAGGCTCATGGCCCGCATCGAGGTGCCAGCCGAACGCTCTTGCATGGTGCCGCCGGGTCCTTCCTGTTGGGGGCGGCGGAGCATACTTCAGCCCCGGCATCCCCCGGAGCGTTGTCGGGGAAGTGATGGTGACGTTCGTGGCCTGCCCTTCGTAGAGCTTCTTGTTCGTGCTGAGGGGCACAGGTTGCCGAGTTCACCGCGGGTTGAAAATGCGGCAGTCCGCACCCACTGCCCGTGGACGGTGTCTCGCATATCGAACCGCTTCCGGCGTGAGCGGACGGTGCTGGACACTTCGCCTGTCCAACCCCAGACATCACGACGCGGGGAGGCAAGCGCCGGGGGCACGTAGGCGTCCTGTCCTGGAAGCGCGGCCGTCTCCTGAGGGGCATTGGGACGGTCCCGGGGCGCCCCTACCCTTGCAGGCCACATCGACCTGAAGCGAGGCCCCCCGATGTTGAACCCCCGCTGCTCATGCAACTCTCGTTTGCTCCGGCTCCCGGTCCTGATGCTCGCGCTGCTGCTGTGCAGCGCCTGTGAGGCCATGGGCCGGATTGAAACCCCCGAAGCGCAGGCCCTTCCCGCGGATCCGTCTTCCCCGCCTGAAACAGACGCGACTCCACCGAACCCGCCCGCGCTGCCTCCGGCCCCCGCTGGCCTCCGTCCTGTCGCCGTCTGGGAGGGGATGTTCGTGGAGTCGTGGGGGCGCGAGCACATGCAGACGTTCCTGCCCTGGAGCAACTCGCGCGACAGCTGGGACTTCTACAACCTGGCCTATGGCCTGGACGCGAACACCGCGATGTACCGGGCCACCGGGAAGAGGGCATACCTCGACCGCGCCCTGCTCTACGTCAACAACCTGGTGGCCTCCGCCCGGGTCTCCTCGTCGCTTCCGCGCAGCCAGTTCAGGGACGGGTATCTGGGCTGGTCCTCGTCGCTGTCGGATCCGTCCGGGCAGGAGGTGCCGTTGTATGAGAGCTATTGCTGGCGTTACGTGACGCGCCTGTTGCGCGTCATCCGCGAGACGCCGGACCTCTACGCCTCTGACGCCTACCGCAGGCAGTACGACCGGCTGCTGGCGTTCACCGAGAAGAACATCTTCGAGAAGTGGTTCATGCGCGGGGCGAATGACTTCCTCTATCGCAACCGCACGCACATGGCCGCGCACTGGGCCTTCATCGCCATGGACCTGTCGAGGATGACCACCCGCGCCGACCTGAGGGCCCGCTACCTGGAGGTCTTCGACAACATCAACCAGGGCATGCCGAACTTCCCGTCCTCCCTGCGCGCGCAGATGGAGCCCAACCCCGACCACCCGGCGGCCTGGTTCTGGAGTGAGAAGTGGGGCACGAACACCCAGCCCGGCCAGGACGTGGCACACGCCAACAACGTGCTGGCCTTCATCGTCGAGGCCCACGACGCGGGCATGGAGTGGACGGACGCGGACGTCCGCAGGTTCGTCGTGACGCTCAACACCGTCATCTGGCCCGCGCCCAAGGTGTATTCGGAGTACGTGGATGGCACGGGGGCAGGGGATGGCTGGTTCAACGACGGGCTGATGAAGCTTGGCCGCTATGACGTCAACCTCCAGCGCCGGCTGGAGCAGCATCGCGTCGGGCAGAACAGCCAGTTCTTCGCCAACGGCGCGCTCAACGTGCGGCTGCTGTCGGAACAGGCCGCGCAGTAGGCCACGGCGTTTCTCCAGTCAGGGAGGGGAAGCCGGTTCGCGGTGCGAGTGCCGGCTCCTCTTCCACCCTGGTGGCTTCCTCAGCGCACCTGGGGCGTGCGCGCGGCGGGGAACAGGCGGACCCACAGGGCCGCCAGCGCGGAGGCCGTCGCCAGCAGCGTCACCGCCATCCATCCCCACCGGGCCAGCACCAGGCTGCCGCTCGCCGCGCCGATGGACATGCCGATGAACATGGTGACGAACAGCACCGCGTTGAGCCGGCTGCGTGCGGCGGGGTCGATGCCGAAGACGATGGTCTGATGGGCTACGAGCGTGATCTGCGCACCCAGGTCGAAGCCGATCGCGCTGGCGCCAATCAGCCACAGCCGGTGATTCGGCTCCAGCCACGGCGCCGCGAACATCGTGGCGAAGGAGACGACGGTCAGTCCGGCGCCCAGGCGTGTGACGACCTCAGGGCCGAAGCGATCCGCGATGCGGCCCGCGATCGGCGCACCCAACGCTCCCGCCGCGCCCGCCAGACCGAAGGCACCGGCCGCCGCGCTGCCCAGGTGGAACGGAGCGCCATGCAGCATCACCGCGAGGGTGGACCAGAACGCGCTGAAGCCAATGGAGATGAGCCCCTGCGCCAACGCCGCCCGGCGAAGGGCGCCGTACTTGCGCCACAGGCTGACGAGCGAGCCGAGCAGGGCGCCGTAGGAGAGCGTGTTGGTCGGGCGGAAGCGGGGCAGGCCGCGCCAGGCCGCCACGCCGATGAAGGCCACGCTGGCGGCGGCGACCCCGTACATGGCGCGCCAGCCGAAGTGCTCGGCGACCACGCCGCTGATGACGCGGGACAGGAGGATGCCGAGCAGCAGTCCGGTCATCACCGTGCCCACCACCTTGCCGCGCTCATGCTCGGGGGCCAGGGTCGCGGCGGCTGGCACGATGTCCTGCGCCAGGGTCGCCGTCAGGCCAACCGCGAAGCTCACCGCCAGTAGCAGGTGGATGTCCGGGGCCATGCCGCCCAGCAGCAGGGCCACACTCAGCAGGCCGGCCTTGATGAGGATGATGCGGCGCCGGTCGAAGCGGTCACCCAGCGGCGTCAGCAGCAGGATGCCCAGCGCGTAGCCCAGCTGCGTGAGCATGGGCACGAGCCCCACCGCCGTGTCGGAGGCGCCGATGGTGGACCCCATCACCCCCAGCATCGGCTGGCTGTAATAGATGGACGCCACCGACAGGCCGGCGCTCGCGGCCAGCAGCAGGCGCAGGCCGCTCGACAGGGACGCGCTGGCGGCCACCGGCTGGGCCGTTGCGGTGGAGGCCGCCGAGGGGAGGGGGCCGTTTCCGGCGGTTCCATGTACGGCACGAATGAAGGACATGACGTTCACCTCGGGTACTGCGCGATGAGGCAACAGTGCGCCAGAGGGAGAGGGTGCGGTAGACGCGTACTCCGTACAGCGGTTATACGTTTCGCGTATCACCCCGCTGGGAGCAGGTTCTCTTCATGCCCAACCCTTCAAGGCAGGCCCGGTCGAAGCGTCCCGCTCCCGTGGCGCCCGCCAGCGCCGACCGGCTCGAGCTGATGCAGACCTTCCTCCGCATCGTCGACGCCGGGAGCCTGTCCTCCGCCGCCGCGCAACTGGGCACCACGCAGCCGACGGTGAGCCGCCGGCTCCAGGCGCTGGAGCGCTCGCTGGGGCTGCGGCTGCTGCAGCGCTCCACCCACGCGATGAAGCTCACCGAGGACGGCGCGCGCTGCTACGAACGGGCAAAGGAGCTGCTGGCCAGCTGGGAGATGTTCGAGGCCGACCTGCGCGGCGCGAGCGACGAACCGGAGGGCACGCTGCGCGTCGTGGTGCCCCATGCGTTCGGGCAGCAGTTGCTGGTGGAGCCGCTGACGGAATACCTGGGCCGCCACGCGCGGGTCTCCGTGGAGTGGCTGCTGCACGACCGGGCGGTGGACTTCATCGCGGACGGCATCGACTGCGCGATCCAAGTCGGAGAGGTGCATGACCCCAGCGTGGTGGCGATCCGCGTGGCGGAGGTACCGCGCATCGTCGCGGCCGCGCCCTCGGTGCTGGCCGGAATCCCCGTGCCGACCCACCCCGACGAGCTCGCGAGGCTGCCCTGGCTGTCCCTGCGCACGTTCTATCGCAACGAAATCTCACTGACCCACGTGGCCACCGGGGAGGTCCAGCCCATCGCCTTCCAGCCGCGCGTGAGCACGGACAGCCTCTACGCCATGTGCAGCGCCGCGGTGAAGGGGCTGGGCGTCTGCGTGGGCTCGACCTGGGTGCTCCAGGAGGACCTCCAGCGCGGCCGGCTCGTGCACCTGGTGCCGCAATGGAGGGCCGCGCCCCTGCCCATGTATCTGCTCTACCCGCATGCGCGGTTCCACCCGGCGAGGCTGCGCAGGTTCGTGGCGCTGATGCGGGAGAAGATCCCGGCGGCCCTGGCGGTGGCCACGCGCGGGGGATGAGTGGGGCTGGAACCGCCTCAGGCGCCGCAGCCGCGCGCATCGGTCCGGACGAAGACGCGGACCGGTCCTGGCTCCGCGACCTCTTCGAACCGGGAGTCGTGCAGGAGCGTGTCGAGGAACGCCTCCCGTGACGGGGCTCCCAGCATCAGGGGATCCACGCGCGGTGGAACGAGTACGACCTGGGCCCGCTCGTAGTGGTGGAGGAGGAAGCGGTCGTAGTCGTTGGGCACGAAGACGACCGAGTGGAAGTCCGTGGCCACCACGCGCCGCGAGGCACACGGTTCGACATGGCGCGCGAAGGCCTGGCGGAAATCGGAATCCACCGGGGGCATGGGACGCATGGGCGGAGCCCCCACGGTGCGCTCGAAGCGCGCGACCTGGACGAGCGCCAACCCGGCGAGCAGCAGCGCGGGAGCCATCGCGGTCCGGGGAGGAACCCACCCGCGCGCGAGCACGCCCCGCCAGAGCACGGTGAGCTGGCCGAAGCCCGCCGCCGCGCACAGGCCCAGCCCGGGCAGCAGGAAGGCGGAGTTGTAGAACCACAGCATCCGCTTGTCCGTCGCCTCCGCCATGAAGAAGAACGTGCCCGGAACGGTGCTGAGCAGCGTGGCCGCGGGCGCGAGGAGTTGGATCCACAGGAAGCCACGCTGGAAGACCACCAGTCCGCTGGTGGCCACGTCGTGCACCACCCGCCCGGGGTCGCCCAGCGCGGTCATGGCCACCTGTCCCCAGGTGCTGCCGTAGTGCGACCAGAAGCGGGTGCCCGAGGGCGTCCCGAGCGCCGGCAGCACCACCGCGACGCAGAGGGCGAGGTATCCGAGCGAAAGCGCGGACACGCCGAGGGCCCTGCGCGTGAGCTGCGCGCGCGGCGGACGGGCCACGGCAGGTAGCAACAGCAGCGCCGCCGACTGGAAGGCGAGGAACAGGCCTCCATCCGGGCGCACGCCCAGCGTGAGCAACGCGATGGGCAGGACCCACCGCATCCGCGCACCGCGCAGCAGGAGCACGAGCACCGCCGTCGCACCCAACTGGAAGAACACCTCGAAGTGCGCGGAGAGCGCGACCGTCTTCACGAAGGGGTTGAGTCCCAGGTACGCCGCGAAGGCGGCACTGGTCCAGGGGCGCCAGGGGGCGGGGAACAGCTCCCGCTCCTCGACCATGCGCTCGAAGCACCAGACCTGGAGCGCGACCGCGCCATACAGCGCCACCAGCCCCAGCACGATGAACAGGAACTGCGAGTCGCTCAGCAGGAACAGCGGCATGAGCAACAGCAGCGTCGGCGTGAAGTGGACGGTGAGGTGGTTGAGGTCCGCGTCCGTCACCCAGAAGGGCCGGTCGTGGTGCACCCCGTTCGCGAACAGGTCGTTCAGGAGCGCGAGGTCGTGGAACCCGAACAGCCCGCCCCGGAAGGCGGTCCACACGCAGACCAGCGTATAGACAAACAAGGCTCCGAGCACGCCATGCCAGGCGCGGAACCGATGCGCGAACGTGAAGGAATGCAAGCGGCGGGACTCTGCCACACGCTCACCGGGGAGGGCACGGACTCCAGCGCGGAAAAACGCATGGGGGCCATGCCGCGGGCCATAATCCAGCTCCGGCCGGAGGATGCACCGCGATGAGCTTTCACGAACTCTACGACGCAGAACCCGTCCTGCGCGCGAAGCTCGAGGAGATCGGGGCGAAGCGCTGGACGGAGGTGCTCGGGATGAAGGTGGCCTGGGGCAACGGCAGGGACTGGTGGGCGGTGGAGGAGACGTTCGTTCCGGCACCGGCAACCCTCGAAGGGCTGAATGCGTTCCTGCGAGCCTCGCGGGCGGAGCTGGATTCAGAGACCGGCCTCGAGGAGGTGATGGAACTGGTGAACCTGCTGCCTGACGTGCGGGTGACTCGCACGGAGCAGGACCTGAAGCACCTCACGGAGGATCAGCCGGGACCGGAAGTGATCCGCAGCGGCACCATTGGAGAACGGGGCCAGGCGCGCTGGGAACCTCCGCGGCGGGATGCTCGGGAGCTGGTCTTCTACGCCAACCTGTGGCGGGAGGGCGGCGCGGACTTCGTCTGCCTGCGGGTGGCGCTGGCCACGCGGACGATCTCCGTGGAGGTCGTCGACGTGGGCTGGTTCGAGATCGCGGCGTTCCTGGGCTGACGCGACGGGCCCGGAGCGCTCGCGCTTAGTAGGAGTTGTACGACTCCGCGCGCACCCAGAAGGTGGCGCTGTAGTTGAACGGCTCGGCCGCGAAGTTGGTGACCGCGTACCAGGGCCGGCGCGCCGGGTTCGGGTTCGCGAGCCCGATGCCGCTGCTGGACACCGCGCCGAACTGCACGAACGTGACCGGATCCTCCACCGAGGCGGACGCGCTGCACGTCGTGCCCACGCACGACACGTAGATGCCAATGCGCAGCTTCCACACGCCGTTCAGCGCCGTCTTGTCGAATGACACGCAGTGCAGGATGTCCGACCCGGAGATGTCGTCCCACGCGAACCGCTCGATGGCGAACTCCACCTTCGAGTCCGACGGGTCCACGGGGCAGCTCGGGTGCGATGCGGTGTCGATGCGTCCCAGCGCGATGCCGATGCCGCCGTTCGGCGCGTTGGTGCCGAACGCACCGCTGGCGATGAACGGTTGGCCGTTCGCGAAGCCGCTGATGGCGGAAACCCCGAATCAAAGACATGCGCATGAACGTCTCTCCGGTGAGCTGGCCCAGGGCCATGACTTCGGGATAGCACGGACCCCCGTCTGGATTTCTCCCACCCTCGGGAAAGCCCATGGGCTTGCGCAGCGCCAACACAAGATTCCCGCGGCAAGGCAATGACTGCTCTCACCAATACAAGATGGACCTCGCGCTCGGTGAGAGCAGCCGCTTCGATCTCTCGAAGCTGCGACTCTCCACCGAGGTCATGGTGCCGGCCGCACCCCCTGGCTACCTGACGGTGGGCACGAGGCCGTAGAGGGTGGTGACCTCCTGGGAGCGCGCGGCGTGCAAGGGGTCTGCCTTGTCCTTCGCCTTGGAGTGCCGGGCCGGGGTGGACTTCCGCCATGCCACCGTCAGACCGCAGCGCTCGAACTGCTCCTCGATCCATCCGGTCGGACGCAGGCCCAGCAGCACCGCCAGGTCCGACAGGATGAGCAATCCCTCTCCGCCCGGCGTGAGCGCGGCGGGGAGCCCCTCCAGGAAGCGGCGCAGGAACTGGCTGTCTTCGTCGAACACCGCGCGGTCCACCCGGTTCTTGGGCGGCTCGGGGATCCATGGCGGGTTGCAGACGACGAGGTCCGCCTTGCCTTCCGGAAACAGGTCCGCCTCCGCCACCTGGAAGTGCTGCGAAAGGCCGAGCCGCTCCGCGTTCTCCCGTGCGCACGCCACCGCGCGGGAATCGCAGTCCGTGGCCTTCGCGGACGCCGCTCCACGCTGGAGGAGGAGGAAGGACAGCACGCCGGTGCCGGTGCCCACGTCGAACACGTGCTTGCCCTTCACGTCCGTCACGGCCGACAGCAGCTCCACGTAGTCGGTGCGCGTGGGGAGATAGACGCCGTAGTGCGGATGGAGCAGGCCCTTCAGCCCCGGCACCTCCAGGCCCTTGCGCCGCCACTCCGCGGCCCCGAGCATCCCGAGCAGCTGCTTGAGCGGAACGACGGTGAAGTCCTCCGTGGGCTCGCCCCAGACCTGACGGCACGCTTCCGCGACATCCGGTGCACGCGCGAGCTCCAGGCGGTAGTCACGGCCCAGCGCGACGACGATGCGCGACAGCGTCGCATGCTCGAGCTGCCGCGCCCGGCGTTCGGCCCGGAAGGCCTCCAGCGGTGAGCGGGCCTGCCAGCGTTTTTCGAGTCGCCGGCCCAGCGCGCCCAGCAGCTGCTTCGCGTTGTGGAAGTCGCCGGTGTAGCGCAGGAACTCGCCCCGGCGGACGCGCTTGAGCGCGGTGTCGGCGCTGAGTCCGTCATCCACGGGCGACAGGCGCGTGGGCGCGGGCTCGTCACTCTCCGAATGCCAGGTGAAGGCGGTGCCGGGCGGAAACTCGAAGGGTTCGGCGGCGGGGCGGCGGGGACGGTCCATGGGCCTGGGGTAGCACGTCCTTGCCCGTCCAGTGCTGCGTCTCTCGTGGAATTGTTCCGGAGTCAGGGCTCACGGCTCAGCCGGTCCACCTGCGTGAGCAGCGTCGGCATGCGCGACTTGCCGTGCATCCGCCGGATGTGCTCCGCCGCCGTCGCGGTCTCCATGCCGATGGCGGTGACGAGCAGGGGACGCAGGCTGTGCCCCCGGACGATGGGCAGGGCCGGGCCGGTGGTGACATAGGGCGTCTTCGCCACGCCGATGACAGGCACCGCGCGGCAGAGCGCTTCGTAGAGGTGGGCGCCCAGGCCCGGCTTGTCCTCTCCGAGCCACACGTAGCCGTCCACGACGATGGCCTCCAGCGGCTCCTGCACGTCGGCGAGCACGCGCAGCAGGTGCGGCAGCTCGCGGCGGTAGAACTGGCCGGGCTCGTAGGGGGCCGCGACCGGGCCCCGTTCCACCAGGTGCGCTGCTTCCCTGCCGTCCGTCCAGGCGCGGAAGAGGACGCACGCGGCCACGGTGACGTCGGGGCGGTAGTCCACGTCCACGCAGGCGAGCATCCGGTTCTCCTCCGGGCCCCAGGCTACAGGCTCATCCGCCGGACACTGGAGTCTTCCGAGCAAGGCCGCGTAGATTCAGGTTTTTTCTGTTTTGCTGTGAATGCCATTTTACGTGACAGAGGAGCCCAGGCGATGCGGCGTGCGACGACTTGGAAGCGGGCGGTGGTGCTGCAGGCGATGTGTCTGCTGGGGGGCGCGGGGACGGCCGGGGCGG
>NZ_RAWE01000281.1 GCF_003611695.1 Corallococcus carmarthensis
GGTGGTGCGAGACCGGGACGGGGTGGCGGCGGTGGCGTGGTTTCGGATGGCGGTGTGCGTAGGGGGGCTCTTCCTCGTGGGGTGCGAGGAAGCCCGAGCTACGTCACCGCGCATCCCGGTGCTCGGCGAGGTGGGTGGACAGGTAGCGCAAGAGGGCGTGGAGGCCCACGTGTGGTCGCGGACCCTGATGGTTGGGGACCCTCAGGCTCCGCACGCGGTGGTGACCTCCAACGGGGACGTCCTCGTGGCAGCGACCTATCAAGAGCCCATCGACCTGGGGGCGGGGCCCCTGCCCTTCAATCGCAACGTTGTCGCGCCCCACCTGCTGGTGGCGCGGTATTCGCCGGAAGGCACACTGAAGTGGGCGCGGGGCTGGACGCCCCAGCACCCGGCACGGGCCCGCGTGGGCGGCCTGGCGGTGGACGCCTCCGACAACATCTTCCTTACGGGCATGTCCGCGGGCTTCACCCGCGACGGCGCCACGCTGCCAGAGGGGCCTTTCCTGGCCCGGCTGGACGGCGGCGGCGCGCTGGACTGGGTTCGCTCGCTGCCGGGTGAAGGCTCCGTGGCGGTGAACGACGTCACGTCCGACCACGACGGCGGCGCGGTGCTGGTGGGGGACTTCGCCGGCGCGCGCGACCTGGGCGAGGGATTGAAGACCACCCCCAGCGGCAGACACGCGGGCTTCGCGCTGCGCGTGGGGCCCAAGGGTGAGCAGCGCTGGAGCCGCGTGTGGATGCCCACGGGCGCGGGCGAGGTCTCCGCGCGGGCGGTGGCGGTGGATGTCTTTGGCGACGTGCACGTGGTGGGCGGCTACGCGGGGGCGGTGTCCTTTGGCGACGCCACCTTCGTCACCGTGCGCCAGCACACGCCCTTCGTGGTGAAGCTCACCCGCGACGGCGACCACGTCTGGAGCCACGACGTGCGCGGCACGGACGGCACCGCGGTGTCCGTGGCCGTGGGGGCCAACCGCGTCTTCGTGGGCGGCGGCTTCAGCGGCCGGCTCTACTTCCAGAAGACCTTCCACCGCGCGGATTCGCGCGACGGCTTCCTCCTGGCCTACGACGCGCACGGCGGCCAGCAGTGGGCGCGCACCTTCCCCACCGGCGCTCCCATGGTCACCACCGACGATGCGGGCCAGGTGACGGTGGCGGGCGCCCATGACGGCGGGCTCGCCCTGGGCGGGGGAGATCTGCCTCCCGGGTTGTATGTCGCGAAGCTGTTGCCGGAAGAGGGCACGTCGCTCTGGGTTCGCGGCTTCGCGAGCCGCGGCGCCGTGGCCCAGGCCCGGGCCGTGAGCGTGGACGCGTCCGGGGGCGTGCTCCTGGCCGGCGGCTTCAACCGGCCCGCGCCGGAGGACGGTCCGTCGCAGCGGCTGCAGGACGGCTTCCTCCTCAAGTTCAATCCCTGACACGTCCATCCGTCCGGAATGCCATCCCACCTGACAGGTGGTTCAGGGGTTTGCCCTTGAATCCAACTTGACGGGGTGCGACATGGAATTCCTGAATTCGACTTCATTTGACGGAGCGTGATAAATCCCAGCCGCCTTCAAGGCATGTCTTGCCTTGGAGGGCGAGGCTGCGCTGAAGCGTCTGCGCTCGGAGGTGCTCGCACGCAGGCGGCCAACCCCTCGACATCACTCCCCTGAGTCACTGTGAGAGAGGTTGCATCCCATGACACCCACCGTTTCACGGCTGGACCGCCTCAAGCAGCGTGTCACCGGCACGGCGTTCGGGGCCCTCGGGCTCCTGGCGCTATTCGGCGGAACCCCGGCGAGCGCGAGCGAGGCGGACCTCGTGCTCCCCGACTTCAGCTCCGTCACCTTCTTCGGAGGGCTGAACGGACGGCAGTTGCTGATGTCCGGCATCGCGGTCTGCGTCGTCGGCCTCATCTTCGGCTTCCTGCAGTACGCGAGCCTCCAGAAGCTGCCCGTGCACCGGGCGATGCTGGAGATCTCCGAGCTCATCTACGAGACGTGCAAGACGTACCTGATGACGCAGCTGAAGTTCATTGGCGTCCTCTGGGTGCTCATCGCGGTGGTGATGGTTGGCTACTTCGGCTTCCTGCAACACATGGAGCCCGGCCGGGTGGCCATCATCCTGTTCGCCAGCCTGGTGGGCATCGCCGGCAGCTGCGGCGTGGCCTGGTTCGGCATCCGGGTGAACACCTTCGCCAACAGCCGCACCGCGTTCGCGTCGCTGCGCGGCAAGCCCTACCCCACGTACGCCATCCCGCTCCAGGCAGGCATGTCCATTGGCATGGTGCTCATCAGCACGGAGCTGTTGCTGATGCTGTTCATCCTGCTGTTCGTCCCGGTGGACTTCGCGGGCGCGTGTTTCATCGGGTTCGCCATCGGTGAGTCGCTGGGCGCCTCCGCGCTGCGCATCGCGGGCGGCATCTTCACGAAGATCGCGGACATCGGTTCGGACCTGATGAAGATCGTCTTCAAGATCAAGGAGGACGACGCGCGCAACCCGGGCGTCATCGCGGACTGCACCGGCGACAACGCGGGCGACAGCGTGGGCCCCTCCGCGGACGGCTTCGAGACCTACGGCGTCACCGGCGTGGCGCTCATCACGTTCATCCTCCTGGCGGTGGAGGCCCAGTACCGGGTGCAGCTGCTGGTGTGGATCTTCATGATGCGCATCGTGATGGTGCTGGCGTCGCTGGCGTCGTACTGGATCAACAACGCCATCCAGGGCGCGCGGTACAAGAACGCGGACCACATGAACTTCGAGGCGCCGCTCACCTTCCTGGTGTGGCTGACGTCCATCGTGTCCGTGGCGCTGACGTTCCTCGTGAGCTACCTGCTCATCCCGGACATCGGCGGGGACGACACCCTGTGGGTGAAGCTGTCCGCCATCATCACCTGCGGCACGCTGGCGGGCGCCATCATCCCGGAGGCCATCAAGGCCTTCACCTCCACGGAGAGCCGCCACGTGCGCGAGGTGGTGACGGCCAGCCGCGAGGGTGGCGCGTCGCTCAACGTCATCTCCGGCCTGGTCGCGGGCAACTTCTCCGCGTACTGGATGGGCCTCATCATCGCGGGGCTGATGGGCCTGGCGTACGGGTTCAGCAGCATGGGCGTGGGCGCGCTGATGATTGCCGCGCCCGTGTTCGCGTTCGGCCTGGTGGCGTTCGGCTTCCTGGGCATGGGCCCGGTCACCATCGCCGTGGACTCCTACGGCCCGGTGACGGACAACGCGCAGAGCGTGTACGAGCTGTCCCTCATCGAGAACGTCCCCAACGTGAAGGAGGAGGTTCAGAAGGACTTCGGCTTCGCCCTGGACTTCGACAAGGGCAAGGAGTTCCTGGAGGAGAACGACGGCGCGGGCAACACGTTCAAGGCCACCGCCAAGCCGGTGCTCATCGGCACCGCGGTGGTGGGCGCCACGACGATGATCTTCTCCATCATCGTGCTCCTGGTGGGCATCACCACGGCCGCCAACGGCCAGCAGGTGCTCAACGCGGTCAACGCGCAGAACCTGTCGCTCCTGCATGCGCCCTTCCTGCTGGGCCTCATCACCGGCGGCGCCATCATCTACTGGTTCTCTGGCGCCTCCATGCAGGCGGTGTCCACGGGCGCCTACCGCGCGGTGGAGTTCATCAAGGCCAACATCCAGCTGGAGGGCGTGGAGAAGGCCAGCGTGTCGGACTCCAAGAAGGTGGTGGAGATCTGCACCCAGTACGCGCAGAAGGGGATGATCAACATCTTCCTGGTGGTGTTCTTCAGCACGCTCGCGTTCGCGTGCCTGGAGCCCTACTTCTTCGTGGGCTACCTCATCTCCATCGCCATCTTCGGCCTGTATCAGGCGGTGTTCATGGCCAACGCCGGCGGCGCCTGGGACAACGCGAAGAAGCTGGTGGAGACGGAGCTGAAGGCCAAGGGCACGGAGCTGCACGCCGCCACGGTGGTGGGCGACACGGTGGGTGACCCGTTCAAGGACACGTCCTCCGTGGCGCTGAACCCGGTCATCAAGTTCACCACGCTGTTCGGCCTGCTCGCGGTGGAGCTGTCCGTGGAGCTGGAGGCCGCCGGCCAGGGCATGCTGCTGCGCATCCTGTCCGCGGTGTTCTTCCTCCTGTCCACGGTGTTCGTCTACCGCAGCTTCTACGGCATGCGCATCGAGAGCGCCGGCCCCACGAAGCTGGAGTCCAGCGCGCAGGTGAAGACGGCCTGAGGCGCTGAGCGGCGACGGCGGCGGGTGCCCTCGACAGGTCCCGCCGCCTCGCGCCTGGCGTCAGGCCCCGATGCCCTCGGGGTCCGTGGCCAGTTCCCCGCCCAGGTGCATGCCCGTCTGGCAGCGGTAGTCCGTGACGAGCGACGCGGCCAGCACCTTCACGCCCAGCAACACGTGCAGCGCGGCCGCCACGGGCGAGCGCTTCGCGTAACCCAGCACGAAGGGCGCCAGCACCGCACCCAGGCCGTAGGCATGGTCCGCCAGCTCGTGCGCCTCGATGGGGATGAGCTTCGCAAGACTCAGCCGGTAGTCCGTGAGCAGCGACACGCCCACCGCGGCACCGCCCAGGACCCAGCCGGCCGCCTTCGCCGCGCTGTCACCGGATGCGTTTCCCACCGCCACCAGCGCAGCGCCACCCACATAGTCCAGCACCGAGTGCACGTCCTGCGGCACCCAGCGGCGCAGCGGCAGCCGGCCGAACAGGGGACGCGACAGGATGCCCGCCGCCGCGCTGTGGTCCCTCATGCGGCGCCACTCGCGGCGCACGGCCCCCTCCGGGCGCGGGGGGACGGGGGGCAGCACTGGCTCGGGGCCTCGGACCTCGTACATGACGTGACTCCTCTCCCGGCCGTCGTGGCCTTGTCCGGAGACGGTAGCCACGCCCCAGGCCCGGGCGCCGGGCCTGCCCCTCTCCCGTGCCCGCCTGCCTGCGCCAACCATGGGTGCTCCTGCTGACCGCCCCTTGAACTGTTGGCTGCTGAGCAAGGGGGCTTCCTCCCACCCCTCCCCGCCGGGCAGACTGCTGCTCGCACTCAGGTCCTCACATTTCGAGAGGGCCGACCGCCTTCGAGCGGTGGGTGCCGCGCCCCACCAACAAAGAGAAGACGATTCATGGCTACCGGTACCGTGAAGTGGTTCAACGATGCGAAGGGCTTTGGCTTCATCACGCAGGACGGCGGTGGTGAGGACGTGTTCTGCCACCACAGCGCCATCAACATGGACGGCTTCCGCACCCTGGCCGAAGGCCAGAAGGTGGAGTTCGAGGTGACCCGCGGCCCCAAGGGCCTCCAGGCCCAGAACGTCCGCGCGGCGGGTTGATCCCACCCCACTCCGGTTCCAAACCGGAGTCTGGAAGCCCGGCCCGCGCAAGCGGGACCGGGCTTCTTCATTTTTACAACGTGCCGAGAAGGGAAAACGCGCAATCCCTTTCAAACCTTCCAGCATCCAAGGAATCAAGGGGGGGCTGGTGAAAGTTCAAAGACGTCTGTTAGTCTTTGCACCTGCGAGGGAGGGCGCACCTATGTTCGAAGTCACCAACGATGTCAGCCGTCGGACCATCACTGCCCGCATGAGCGGTTTCATGCGGCCGAACGAGATGAAGGAGTACGTGGCCGTCTACAAGAAGGCCACGGACAGCTACGGCGGAGGGCGGCACCTGGTTCTGGCCGACATGCGGGGTCTGCGCCCGCTGGAGCCGGAATCCGCGAACCTGTTCTCCGAGGTCATCAACCACGGGCGCAAGAACGGTTGTGCGATGTGTGCGCACGTGTCGGACTCCACCATCGCGCGCCTGCAGACGGCTCGCGTGGCGTCGGAAGCATCCCCCAACGACGACATCACCGTGGATTGTGTGTCGCTGGAGGAAGCGCAGAACCAGCTCGCCAAGGCGCGCGTGCGCCTGCTCAACGGCGAAGGCATGTCGGCTTCGCGCTGAAGCAGTACCTCCCGGGCAGGACGCCCGCGAACGCCCCGTCTCCGGCACGGCCCGGAGCCGGCGGCCCACCGCGGAGGACGCCCACCCGGGACTTGTTTCATCCCCCTTTGTTTCACGATTTCAAGGTTTCAACCCAAGGGCACGGGTGACGGCAACGTCATCCGGGCCCTTTGTCTTTGCCCGGACCCTACCCAGGATGTCCTGTCATTGACCGGGCATGAAGAAGGGCGCGGAGGCTTGCCGGCCCCCGCGCCCTCTTTCACTTCACGGCCCTTGGCCCGCTCAGGCCGCGCGGTCGTGCGCGGCGGGCGAGTCCACGGACGGCGCCGTGAGCGGCCCTTCCGTGCGGGGCTTCTTCTTGCGGAAGGTCAGCTTCTCCATGGCCGCGAACACCACCGGCACCACCAGCAGCGTGAGGAAGGTGGAGGTGATGACGCCGCCGATGACGGAGATGGCCATGGGGGCGCGGAACTCGGAGCCGGTGCCCGTGCCCACGGCGGTGGGCACCATGCCGATGGCCATCGCCGCGCTCGTCATGAGGATGGGGCGCAGGCGGCGGGGGCCGGCCTTGAGCAGGGCCTCGTCCACGGAGTCGCCTTCCCGCAGGTGATGGAGCGCGCCGTCGATGAGGAGGATGGCGTTCTTCGTGACCAGGCCCATCAGCAGGATGACGCCAATCATCGCGCCCATGCTGAGGTGGTAGTTGGTGACGACGAGTCCCAGGAGCGCGCCCACGAGCGCCAGCGGCAGCGACACCATGATGGTGAAGGGGTGCTTGAAGGACTCGAACTGGCTGGCGAGCACCATGTAGATGAAGACGAAGGCCAGACCGAACGCGATGCCGAACGCGTCGTTCTGCTCATCCAGGCTCTTCATCTGGCCGTCGTAGACGATGGCGTAGCCGGGCGGCAGGGGCTTCTGGGCGATGGCGGCCTTGAGCTTCGTGGCCACGTCCCCCAGCGCGGCGCCCTTGGCCAGCTGGGACACGACGGCCACCTGGCGCTCGCGGTTCTCGTGCTCGATGACGCTGGGGCCGTCCTTGAGCGACACCTCCGCCACGTCCGTCACCTGGTGCAGGCCGCGCGGCGTGGCCACCATCAGCTGGCGCACGCGCTCCGGCGTGGCCCGGTCCTGTTCGCGCAGGCGCACGCGGATGTCCGTCTCGTCCGTGCCCTCGCGCAGCTTGGCCGTCACATCACCGTCGATGGCGAGCCGCAGCTGCGCGGCGAGCGCCCCGGCGGACAGGTCCATGTCCGCGGCGCGCGCGCGGTCGATTTGAATCTGGAGCTCCGGCTTGGCCGGGTTGGAGTCCACGCGCACGTCGGAGGTGCCCAGGGTGCGCAGGATGCCGGCGACGCGCTCGGCCTCCTCGTTGACGCGCTTCAGGTCCGGGCCCACCACGCGGACCATGATGGGGTACCAGTCCCCCAGGCCTTCGATGGCCGGCGGGTCCGACAGGGTGATGGCGGTGGAGACCAGGTTGGGGACCAGCAGCGCGCGGGCCTCCTCCTTGAGGGTGCCAATGCTCTTGGTGCGCTGGTCCTTGCCCACCGTGAGCACGCGCATGCGCGCCTTGTAGACGTCTCCGCTGGGACCGACCGTGGTGTAGATGTCGGTGATTTCGGGGATCTTCTTGAGGAGCGTCTCCGCCTCCGCGGCGCGCTCCGCGGTCTGCGCGAGGTTGGCGGAGTCCGGCAGCTGCAGGTCGACGAGGAGCTGCGAGCGGTCCTCCGCGCTCATGAACTCCACGCCCAGGCGGCTGGCGGCGCCGAAGGACAGGACCAGCGCCAGCAGGGTGAGGCCCGCGGTGGCCCACTTGTGGCGCAGCACCCAGCCCAGGATGCGGGAGTACGAGTGCTCCGTGGCCTCCAGGAAGCGGCGCAGCGCGCGGAACACGGCGGGCTCGTGGTGCTGCTCCCCCGGCTTGCGCGCCTTGGCGAAGCGGGCGGACAGCATGGGGTCCAGGGTGAATGAGATGAACAGCGAGATGAGCACCGCCACGGAGATGGTGATGCCGAACTGCTTGAAGAACTGGCCCACGATGCCGGGCATGAAGGCCACGGGGATGAACACCGCCACCAGGGACAACGTGGTGGCGAGCACCGCCAGGCCCACATCCCGGGTGCCGTTGGACGCGGCGCTCATCGGGTCCTCGCCCTGCTCCAGCCGGTGGGTGATGGCCTCACGCACCACCACCGCGTCGTCGATGAGCAGACCGATGGCCAGCGACAATGACAGCAGCGTCATCTGGTTGAGCGAGTAGCCCAGCACATACATCACGAAGAACGTGCCGATGACGGACGTGGGCAGCGCCAGCGCGGAGATGAACGTGCCGCGCGGGTCCAACAGGAACATCAGGATGATGAGGACGGCCATGAGGCCGCCGAAGATGAGGGCGATCCACACCTCGTGGGTGTTGGCGCGGATGAGGTCCGACTGGTCGATGAGGAGCGTGGCCTGGAAGCCCTGCCCCACCACCGGCCCCATCTGGGCGAGCGTCTTCTTCACCGCGTCGCTGACGCTCACGGTGTTGGAGCCCGGCTGCTTCACGATTTCGAGCACCACGGCGTCGCGGGCGTTGAGGCGCGCGGTGGTGCGGCGCTCGGCGACGCCGTCCGTGACGGTGGCGATCTCCTCCAGGCGCACCTGGGCGCCGGTGCTGCTCCGGGCGATGGGCAGCTTGCGCAGGTCGTCCACGCTGGTGAACTCGCCCATGGCGCGCACGGTCAGCTCGTTGGGCCCCAATTGCAGACGGCCCGCGGGCAGGTTGAGGTTCTCCGTGCCGATGCGCTGGGACACCTGCGACGGCGTGATGCCCACCGCGCGGGCCTTGTCCAGGTCGATGTCGACCTGAATCTCCCGCGTGTCGCCGCCGGTGATGCGCACCTCCGCCACGCCGGCCAGCTGCGCGAGCGCGGGCTTGATGCGGTCATCCAGCAGCTTGCGCAGCGCCTGGGACGTCATGTCCGCGGACACCGCGTAGGTGAGGATGGGCGCGGCGGACAGGTCCACGCGGCTGACGATGGGCGCGTCCGCGTCCGTGGGCAGCTTGTTGACGGCCTGCCCCACCTTGTCGCGCACGTCCTGGACGGCGGTGTCCAGGGCGGTGCCCAGCGTGAAGGACACCACCACGGTGCCCACGTTCTCACGGCTGAAGGAGTGGATTTTATCCACGCCGCTGATGCCGGCGACCGCGTCCTCCAAAGGCTTGATGACCTGGGTCTCGATTTCGCCCGGGCCCGCGCCCTTGTAGAGGGTGTTGACCACCACCACGGGGAAGCTGACGTCGGGATAGAGGTCGGTGCCCAGGCGCTTGAGGCCCATCACGCCCAGCACGATGAGCAGCAGGGACAGCATGGCCGTGAACACCGGCCGTCGGATGGAGACGTCGCTGAGAATCATGGGAAGTGCTCACGCACGCCGCGCACGCCAAGACGGCCGCGGCGAAAAGGGGCGGCTTGCGGCTACTTCACGGAGACGCGGGTGCCGGGGGACAGGGAGGGCGTGGGGAAGTCCACCACCTGCTGGAGGACGGCCGCGGCGCGCACCACCACCTCGCGGTCGCGGCGCTCCAGCACCTGCACGTCCACGCGCTGGAGGGCGCCGTCGCTGACGATGAGGACGTGGTCCCCGTTGGACGACGAGAGGGCGGTGACGGGCAACAGCTGCGCGTCCTGCGCCTCGCCCAGCTTCAGCATGGCGCGCGCCAGGGTGTGGGCCACGAAGCGGCCGTCCGCGTTGGGCACGGCGATCTCCACCGGGATGCGGCGGGTGGTGGGGTCCGCGGAGGGCAGGATGGTGCGCACCACGGCCTCGTCGGTGGACGCGCCGTTGCCCAGCGACGCCACGCGCACCTTCACGCCCGGCTTGAGCAGCGCGCGCGCGCCTTCCGCCACGGTGGTGCGGAAGATGAGCGTGTCCAGCTGCTCCAGCGTGAAGAGGGACGAGCTCGGGCCCACCATGGCGCCTGTCTGGTCCGGGGATTCAATCAGGGTGCCCGCGAAGGGCGCCTTCAGGTCGTGGCGGCGGCGCGACGCGCGGGCCTGCGCCAGCTGCGCCTTCGCGGCCATCACCTGGGCCTGGGCCTGCGCGGCGGCGGCGACGGCGTTCTTGTGCTGCTGGTCGCTGACACCTCCGCCGGTGCTGAGCTTCTCCGTGCGCTCCGCGGCGTCCTTCGCCATGGAGGCGGCGGCCTCCGCGGCGGCGACGGCGGCCTCCGCGCCGGCCACCTGCGCGTCCGCGATTTCGGAGTTGAGCTGGGCGAGCGTGTCGCCCTTCTTCACGGCCTGCCCCTTCTGGACGCGCACCGCCTCCAGCCGGCCACCCACCTCGAAGCCGACCTGGAGACCCTGGGCGGGGTACAGCGTGCCCGTGACCTCTTCCGACTGCGAGGCCTGCACGCCGCGCGCGGAGACGACCTTCACGGCCGGCGCGGGCTTGTCCTGGCCGGGGGGCTGCGCGGCGGCGGGCGGCGCGGACGCATCCGCCTTGTCGCAACCAGTGAGCGCGAGCGCGGCGGCCATGCCCAGGGCGGTGAAGGCACGGGAGGCAGAGGGCTTCGTGGACGGTTTCACGGGCGTTTCCTTGGCGGGCGGTGCGGGTTGGCCGCGCGGGCGTGGCGCCGGCGCGTGGAAGGTGGAGGAGAAGGCCGGGCCTGGACGGCGGTCTCGGGCACGGACTCGCGGGGCAGCGTGCCCTCGTGCATGAGGCGCTGGAGGCCCACGGCCCAGCTGGCCAGGTCCGGCTTCTGCGTCAGCCGTCCCATGCGCCGGGCCAGCAGCAGGTAGGTGCCCACGACGAAGGAGCCGAAGAGGCTGGGGTCCACGTCCGGGGTGTCCGGCTGCTGGCCTCGCAGGTGGTGGAACTCGCGGGCGATGCGGTCCACCTCGCGGTCCACCACGTCCCACATGACGGATTCGAAGGCGGTGCCCTGGCTGCCGACGATGAGCGCGGTGACCAGCTCACGCTGGTCCCACATGAGCTCCAGCATCTCCACGTCGAGCGCGGCCTCCATGCGCAGGAAGTCGCGGTAGCGCTCGGAGCGCGCGGCGACGTCCCCGGGGCCCGGCACGCCGCCGTACTGGACACAGAAGCGGTCCATGCGGGACTTGCGCTCCGTGGCCAGCCGCTCCAGCGCCGCCAGGAAGTCCTCCACCAGCGCCGCGAAGAGGGCCTCCTTCGACGGGAAGTGCAGGTAGAAGGCGCCCTTGGACAGGCCGGTGGCGGCGGTGATGTCGCTGATGCGCGCGCCCTTCACGCCCCGCTTCGCGAACTCCGCCCGCGCGGACGCGATGAGCGCGCTGCGGGCTTTGGGGTCGGCGGGACGGGGCATGGCGGGCCATTCCTAACCCGCCGGTCAGAAATAAAACAGTCGTTGCTGAACGCCGGGTCAGGAATCCGAGGGGCGTGTCGGCGGGGGGCGCATGAGGGCGGAGCAGAGCGGACACG